>NZ_QTPV01000068.1:0-28982 GCF_003857985.1 Burkholderia sp. Bp9090 | reverse complement strand
AGCAGCAGGGCGACGCGTACCTGTTCCCCGGCGCGCCGCGCACCGCGCGCGTGTCGTTGACCTATGATTTCTGATCGACGGCGTCGATCAGCCAATGGAGAACCTGGCATGACCCGCATCACTCTGATGCTCGAGTACTTTCACCCGTGGACCAATGCAGCGGGCTTCTATTTGGCCCGCGACGAGGGGTGGTTCGCGGAAGAGGGGCTCGACGTCGAAATCGTCGTTCCCGATCCGGCGCGCGGTGACGCGCTCGGGCATCTCGCGCGACATGACGTGGACTTCGGCGTGTTTCCGAGCAATCGCCTTTTCGTGCAGCGCGAGGCGGGTCACCCGCTCGTGAGCATTGCGGCGATCAACCATCGGGCGCTGGAGACGATCCAGACCGTGGCCGCGACGGGCATCGCCCGACCGCGTGATCTCGCCGGACGACGTCTGGCAATGAATCCGACGCCGCGCGGGATCGCGATGGTGCGCCATCTCGTGGCACATGACGGCGGTGATCCGGATGCGGTGACGATCGTCGACAGCGGCGTGCGTGAACTGCCGCCCGAGAGCTTTCTCGAGGGCGTGGCCGATGCGTCGTTCGGCAGCTATTGGGCATGGGATACGCTATTCGCATCGAGCGTACCGGACGGCGAACGCCGCATCTGGCCCGTCGATGAAATCGGTGCGCCGGCCTATCACAGCTACCTGCTCGGCGCGCACGAGGATACGCTGGAAACGCGCGGCGAGCTGGTGCGCGGCTTTCTGGCGGCGGCGCGACGCGGCTATCTCGCTGTCGCGCGGGAGCCGTTGCGAGGACTGCCGTCGCTCGAGCGCGTCATTCCTTATTTTCCGACATCGCTGCTGCGCCGCTCGCTGCCGCTGATCGGTGCGACATGGACGCACGAGGGCGTGTGGGGCGTGCAACGCGAGGCGCTCCTGAATCCCTACGCGCAGTGGCTCGGCACACATGGCGTCTTGCGCGATGCCTCGCAGAGCCGTTACGCATTCACCAACGCGTTCCTGCCCGACGACACCGGTCGCTGAGCTCGGGCCGCGCCAGGCGGCCGCCGGCGTTTTATTCAAGACAAGGTAACTGACACATATCATGTCCGCACTCGAAATCATCGGCGTCGCCGTCAGCGCGCTCGCCATCTGGCTCACGGCGCGTCGCAAGATGCTGTGCTGGCCGATCGGGCTCGCGTCGGTGGCGCTGTATGGCTGGATTTTCTTCGACGCCAGGCTGTATTCGGATGCGCTGCTGCAAGGCGCGTTCGCCGCGCTTCAGCTGTACGGCTGGTGGCGCTGGCTGGCGCAGCAACGGCACGGCGACGATGCGGGCCGCGATGGCCCGCGAACCGTCGCGCCCGTCAGCGGCGTGCGCTTCGCACAGCTCGCGCCCGACCTGATCGCGGCGGTGAGCCTGAGCGCATTGCTCGGCGCGGCGATGGCTCGCTATACCGACGCCGCGCTGCCGTGGATAGACGCATCGCTCGCGGCATTCAGCCTCGTTGCACAACTCTGGACCGCGCGACGCTACATCGTTTCATGGACGTTGTGGATCGCCGTGGATGCTGTCTATGTCGGTGTATTCATCTACAAGGGCCTGTATCTCACGTCGGGGCTCTACGCGTTGTTTCTGGTTCTGGCGGCGCTCGGCTGGCGTGACTGGTCGCGTGCGGACACCGCACGGGAGACGTCGTACGTTGCATCGGGAAGCCGCATCTGATGGCATGCGATAGGACGAATCCAATGAAGTACCACACCGGACGCGCTCCGACGCCTTCCGTGAAGGCAGAGATGAACACGGGCGCACGCGATACGGGCGTGCTGGACGTACCGCCGCAATTCACCGTCGACGGCGAGACGTCGGTGCGCGATTGGCCACTCGTTACGCGTGATGACGTCGAACGGCTGTTCGCGGATTACGCAGACCTCGCGCCGCTCGCGAAGATTGCCTGGCATAGCCCCCGGCCGTTTTCGGCAGCCGTGCTTGCGCATACGCTCGATGGCCGCACATGGTTCGTGAAACGTCACCACGCCCGTCTGCGCAGCGCGCGTGGCCTCGCAGAGGAACACGCATTCATCGCGCACTTGCGCAACCGCGGCATGCCGGTACCCGACGTGCTGGCGGATCGTGCGGGCCGCACGGCGATTGCGTGTGGCGACTGGACGTGGGAGGTTCACGCGGCTGCGCCCGGGATGGACGCGTATCGCGGCGTGATGTCGTGGAAACCCTTCTTTCATCCGACCCACGCATGGTCGGCCGGCCGCACGCTTGCGCGCCTGCATCGGGCCGCGGCCGACTACGACGCCCCCGCCCGCGCATTGCAGCCGCTCCTGTCGAGCTTTCGCGTCCTTGGCAGTGCGAGCCTCGACGCCGCGCTCGACCGCTGGGTGGACGCCCAACCGGGACTCGCGCGGTCACTGGCATCGCGCGACTGGCGTGCCGATGTTGCCGAAACCATTGCGCCTTTGCACGCACGGCTCGTGCCGTTGCTGCCGGCGCTGCGACCGCTTTGGACGCACGGGGACTGGCACGCGTCGAATCTGCTGTGGACCGATGCATCTCCCGGCGCACAGGTACGTACGGTCCTTGACTTCGGCCTGGCGGACCGGACTTGCGCCGTCTACGATATCGCACTCGCGATCGAGCGCAATACGATCGACTGGCTCGCCGCGCCTGCGGCACGCGCA
Organism: Burkholderia sp. Bp9090; assembly: GCF_003857985.1. Taxonomy (NCBI): domain Bacteria; kingdom Pseudomonadati; phylum Pseudomonadota; class Betaproteobacteria; order Burkholderiales; family Burkholderiaceae; genus Burkholderia; species Burkholderia sp. Bp9090. Next base: position 26,300 of record NZ_QTPV01000068.1, on the reverse strand, counting down.
GTCCAGTACGAGCATATCGCCGCGTTGCTCGACGGATACGAGTCGCTGGCGCCGTTGAGCGAGGCGGAGCACGAAGCGCTGGTCGCGCTGCTGCCGATCGTCCATACGGAATTCGCGTTGCTTGAAGTCGAGTATTTCGAGGATATTCTGGCAGACGCCGCAGGTGTCTCTGCCGCGTATGACGGCTATCTGATCGGTCACGCACGCTGGTTTCGGAGCCACGACGGGCAGCGGCTGCTCGCATGGCTAGGGGCGCGGCGTCACAAGGAGGTGGGCAGATGAACGGTGGAGCGTCCTTTGGACTGGAAAACCCGGCGGCAGATGCCGCTCGACGCGCACGTATCCTGGTCGGCCCGGACGAGCTTGCGGCTTGTCTCGATGAACCGGACGTGGTCGTGCTGGATGCCCATGTGGAGTTGCCGCCGCCGCGCTTCGACGGAGATTACCGGGTGACGAGCGGCCACGACGGTTGGCTCGCCCAGCGCATTCGGGGCGCACGCCATGCCGATTTCACGAGTGGTTTGAGCGCGCCGCACGAGACGCTTTCGTTCATGCGACCCGCGCCGGCGGTGCTCGCGCGCGAACTCGCTGCGCTTGGCGTGACCAGCACGTCGCGCGTGGTGGTATACGACCGTGGCGACGGCTTGTGGTCTGCGCGGCTCTGGTGGATGTTGCGCTGGATCGGTCTCGATGCCCGGGTGCTCGATGGCGGCTGGCGAGCGTGGCGAGCGGCGAACCTGCCGGTCGATACGGGGCCAGCGAGCGCGGTGAAGCGCGGCCGCCTCGATGTGCGCGAGCGTGCGGGCATGTGGGCCGACCGTGCTGACGTGGAAGCAATGCTCGCAGGCGCTGTACGCGCCTCGCTTGTTTGCGCGCTGTCGGCCGAGGTCTATGCCGGAACGGCGCCGAGCCGTTATGCCCGGCGCGGACATATTCCGGGGAGCGTGAACGTCCCCGCGCGGAGTTTGCTCGACGCTACCGGGCGTTACGAAACGGCGCCCGGTCTGCGGCGCGCGCTGGGTTCGCTGGATGCCGCGCACCCTGTCTGCGTGTACTGCGGCGGCGGCATTTCCGCCGCGGTGAATGCCCTCGCACTCACGCTGGCGGGGTACGACAAGGTCTCCATCTACGATGGTTCGTTACAGGAATGGGCAGCCGATCCCGCTTTGCCGCTCGTCTCGGTATTCCGATAACGCTCGGCATGCGCGAGATGCACTCGTCGAGTCAATTGACGAGGGCAGGGTCGCATTGGCGCGCCCCGCCACGCACACGATGCTCGCCCGCTCATGCCGCGCGGGCGTGCCGGTTCGGCGGATACGGCAGCCCGAGATGCTCGCGCAGCGTCGCGCCTGCGTAATCGCGCCGGTACACGCCGCGCTCCTGCAGGACCGGCACGACCCGGGCAGCGAACTCGGCGAACGCGGCGGGCGTGCCGCCGCGTACGATGAAGCCGTCCGTCGCACGCGCGTCGACCCACGCCTGCAACCCGTCGGCGACCTGCTCGGGCGTGCCCGCGAAACTCGGGCGCGGCGTGGCGGCCTCGAGCGCGACCTCGCGCAGCGTCAGGCCGCGTTCGGCGGCGTCGCGCTTGATCGAGTCGGTCGTGCTGCGGAACTGGTTGCTGCCGAGGTCGCCGAGGTCGGGAAACGGTGCGTCGAGTGCGTACTGCGAGAAATCGTGGTGATCGAAGTAGCGGCCGAGATAGTCGAGCGCGTTGTCGATCGTCACGAGCCGCGCGGTGTCCTGGTATTGCGCTTCGGCGTCGGCGGCCGACGCCGCGACGATCACGCTGATGCCCTGGAACACCTTCAGGCTGTCGGGCGCGCGGCCGCGCGCGGCGAGCCGTCGCTGAACGTCCGCGTAGAACGCCTGCGCGAGCGGGATCGTCTCCTGGCGCGTGTAGATGGCGTCCGCGTGTTCCGCCGCGACACCCTTGCCGTCGTCCGACGCGCCGGCCTGGAACAGGATCGGGCGCCCTTGCCGCGAGCGGCCGATGTTCAGCGGGCCGGCCACCGAGAAAAACTCGCCGACATGATTCAGCGTGTGCAGCTTGGCCGGATCGAAGAACACGCCGCTCGCCTTGTCGCGCACGAATGCATCGTCTTCCCACGAATCCCAAAGCCCTTTCGTCACCGTCAGGAATTCCGACGCGATCCGGTAGCGCAGCGCGTGCTCCGGGTGTGCGCCACGCGAGAAATTCTTCGCTGAACCTTCGAGCGGCGACGTGACGACGTTCCAGCCCGCGCGGCCGTCGCTCAGATGATCGAGGCTCGAGAACTGCCGCGCGACGGTGAACGGATCGCTGTACGACGTCGACAGTGTGCCGACCAGCCCGATCCGCTCGGTGACGAGCGCGAGCGCCGACAGCAGCGTGAGCGGCTCGAAGCGGTTCAGGAAATGCGGAATCGACTTCGCGTTGATGTGCAGCCCGTCGGCGACGAACAGCAGGTCGAATTTGGCCGCCTCCGCCTGCCGCGCGAGCGTGCGGACGAAATCGACGTTGATGCTCGCGTCGGCGACCGCATCCGGATGGCGCCACGCGGACATGTTGCCGGATGCGCCCTGGATGATGGCGCCAAGATGGATCTGGCGGGGAGTAGTGTGGATCGGTTGACTCATGGTGGCGGTTCGGTGAGGACGGGCAAGGTTCATGCGAGCGCGGCGAGCGGCGGCGCGGCATGCGCGCCGGCCAGCGGCGGCAGTGTCGGCAGCGCATCGAGCAGCGATGCGGTGTACGGGTGCGACGGCGCGCCGAACACGCGCTCGACCGGGCCGCTTTCGACCACCCGGCCGCCGCGCATCACGAGGATCCGGTCGGCGACGTGATGCACGACGCCGAGATCGTGCGAGATGAACAGCATCGCGGTGCCGTGCTCGGCCTGCAGATCGGCAAGCAGATCCAGCACCTGCGCCTGGATCGACACGTCGAGCGCGCTGACGGGCTCGTCCGCGACGAGCAGCGCCGGGTTCGACGCGAACGCGCGCGCGATCGCGACGCGCTGCCGCTGCCCGCCGGACAATTCGCGCGGGTAGCGGTCGATGCAGCCGGCGCCGAGTTGCACCTCGTCGAGCAGTTGCAGCACGCGGCGGCGGCGCGCATCGCCGCGGATACCGGCCGCGTCGAGGCTTTCGCCGACGATCTGCCCGACCGGGTAGCGCGGGTCGAACGAGCTGTACGGGTCTTGCGCGATCAGCTGCAGCCGGGCGCGCCGCGCGCGCCGCGCGGCTTCCGGCACACCGCTCCACGGCTGGCCGTCGAGCGCGACAGAGCCGCTGTCCGGCTCGACGAGCCCGAGCACGATGCGCGCGACCGTGGACTTGCCGGAACCGGATTCGCCGACGATGCCGAGCGTCTCGCCGCGTGCGAGCGTGAACGACACGCCGTCGACCGCGGCCGGCGCGGTGCGATCGCCGTAGCGTTTCGTCAGCGCGTCGACGGCCAGTACCGGTGCATGCGCATCGATGCGCTTCGGCGGCAGCGGAACGCGCGCGGCAGTCGCGAGCCGGAACCCGCGCGATGCCGCGGTGGGAATCGCCGCGAGCAATTCGCGCGTGTACGGATGCGCCGGCGCGGTCAGCACGTCGCGCGCCGGCCCCTGTTCGACGACCTGGCCGGCGCGCATCACGAGCACGCGATCGGCGAGCTCGGCGACGACCGCGAGATCGTGGCTGATCAACAGCACCGCGTCGCCGGCATCGCGGCGCGCGCGCAGCAGCGACAGGATCTGGCGCTGCACGGTCATGTCGAGCGCGGTGGTCGGCTCGTCGGCGATCAGCAGCGATGCGCCGCCCGCAATCGCGGTGCCGATCAGCACGCGCTGCCGCAAGCCGCCGGACAACTGGTGCGGATACTGCGGCAGCCGCCGCTCGGGGTCGTCGATGCCGACCGCGCGCAGCAGGTCGGCGCTGCGCGCCGCGACGTCGCGCCCGCGCGTGTCGCGCAGCGCCTCGGCCACGAGGTCGCGCACGCGCCACAGCGGATCGAGCGACACCAGCGCGTCCTGCAGCACGTAGCCGATCCGGCACCCGCGTATCGCGCGCCAGTCGCGCTCGCGATGGCCGCGCGCATCGGCGCCGGCGATCTCGAAGCGGGCGGCGTCGAGCACCGCGTGTGGTCCGTTCAGCCCGACGAGGCTGCGTGCGGTGACCGACTTGCCGGAACCCGATTCGCCGACGAGCGCGACGCATTCGCCGGCATGCACGGCGAGCTCGAGCGGCCCGACGACGGGCCGCGTGCCGTGCGCGCCGCGAAAGCCGATCGTCAGGCCTTCGATGCTGACCAGTGGTGCGGTGCGCACCGGCGTTGCCGGCGCAGTGGATGCAATCGTGCTCATGCTGCCTCCCGGCGTTCGAAGCGGGCCTGCCAGTAGCCGCCGAGCGCATTCACGGCGATCACGGCCGCGGTGATCGCGAGGCCGGGCCACACCGCGATCCACCACGCGTTGTACAGATAGTTGCGGCCCTCGGCGAGCATCAATCCCCATTCCGCCGCGGGAGGCTGCGGCCCCATGCCGAGGAAGCTCAGTCCCGACGCGCCGATGATCGCGGTGCCCAGTCCGATCGTCGCGAGTACCGGAACCTGCGCGATCGCGTGCGGCAACACGTGCCGCCACACCAGCACCGCCGGTGCGAGGCCGAGCGTGCGCGCGTGCTCGACATAGCCGGATGCCGCGACGACGAAGGTCTGCGCACGCACCACGCGTGCGAAGCGCGGCACCGACGCGACGCCGAGCGCGAACACGAGATTGACCGCGCCGGGGCCGGTGAACGAGATCAGCATCAGCGCGAGCAGCAGGTCGGGGAAGGCGGACACGACGTCGAGCACGCGCGTGATCAGCTCGTCGAGCCAGCCGCGCGCGAGGCCGGCGAACAGCCCGAGCACGGTGCCGAACAGGGTCGCGACGCCGATCGCGGCCGCGCTGATCGACAGCGAGTAGCGGGCGCCGTACACGACGCGCGAGAAGATGTCGCGGCCGAGCTGGTCGGTGCCGAGCCAGTGCGCGGCGCTGCTGCCGAGCTGCGCGGACAGCGGATCGGCCGCCAGCGGGTCGTAGTGTGCGAGCCATCCGGGTGCGACGACGGCAACCACGTTCAGCAGCAGATAGACGGCGGCGAGCGCGAGGCCCGGGTGGCGGCGCAGCCAGCCGGCGGCGCCGGATGTCGCCGGGGCGCGCAACGCGAGATCGACGGGCGTGGACATCGAAGCCTCCGGTTCAGCGGGCTGCGCGGCGATCGCGCAGCCGGGGATCGATCAGCAGGTACAGCAGGTCGACGGCGGTGCTGAGCGCGACATAGATCGCCGCGGACAGGATCGCGATCGCGAGGATCACCGGCATGTCCTTCGACAGCACGGCGTCGACCGTCACCTTGCCGAGGCCGGGCCGGCCGAACACCTGTTCGGTGATCACCGCGCCGCTCAGCAAGCCGCCGACGAGCCATCCGGCGAGCGTGACGGCCGGCAGCGCCGCATGGCGCAGCGCATGGCGCACGCGCAGCGCGAGCCCGCCCACGCCCCACGAACGCACCGTGAGCGCGTACGGTTCGTCGAGCGCGCGCTCGATGCCTTGCCGCAGCACGCGGCCGATCACCGCGCCCTGGGCGAGCCCGAGCGACAGCGCGGGCAGCACGAGCGACGCGAAGCCGCGATCGCCGGCCACCGGGAACAGCTTCAACGTGAAGCTGAACACGAACAGCAGCATGATGCCGAGCCAGAACGAAGGCGTCGACGCGAGCAGCAGCTCGATGCCGGACGCGGCACGCCCGGCCCAGCGGCGGCCGGCGGTCAGCACCGCGAGGCCGACCGAGAGCGCGATCGTCACGACGAGCGCCGCGCCCGTCAGCTTCAGCGTCGGCCACAGCTGGCCGAGCACGAGCGGCGCGACGTCGGTGTTCAGGATGTACGAGCGGCCGAACTCGCCGTGCAGCACGCGCCACAGGTAGTGCACGTATTGCAGCGGGAGCGGCTCGTCGAGTCCCCATTCCTGGCGGATCGCCGCTTCGATCTCCGGCGTGCTCAGTTGCTCGCCGATCAGGATGCTCACGATATCGCCCGGTGCGAGATGCACGGCCGCGAACGACAGCGTGACCGCGGCCCACAGCACGAGCGCGCCGGTCGCGAGCCGCGTCGCGACCGGCGAGCGCGGCCAGCGGCGCCAGGCAGCCGGCGGTCGTGCGGCCGGCCGCGCGTCCGGCACGGGGACGGGAGCGGAAGGCGAAGGGTTCATGTGAAATCTCCTGTCGGTTCGGCGCGGTGTGCGGGGCAGCGTGGTCGACGCGCGCCCGCTTACTTCTTCACCCACACGTCGTACGGGTTCTCGGGCATCTGCGCGAACGAGCGGAAGCGCAGCCCCTGGACCGCCTTCGCGGCGGCGATCTGGTCTTCGGGCTCGTACAGCGGCACCGCGTACGCCTGCTCGTTGATCGCGAAGTGCTGCAGCTCGCCGTACAGCTTCTTGCGTTCCGCGACGTTTTGCGTGCGCGCGGCCGCCTGCAGCCAGCGGGTCAGCTCGGGCGCGGCGGCACGGCTGTAGTTCAGCGCGCCGCCGCGATCGACGGGCAGGTAGTGGCCTTCGATGTCGATGCCGTCCGGCGGCGTGTTCGAGTTCGCGATCGAGCCGAACTTGCCGCTCTTGCGCGCTTCGACGTACGTGCCGTCGTCGACGTACTGGATCTTCAGGTCGACGCCGAGTCGCTGCCGTGCCTGCGCCTGCAGTGCCTGCAGCAGCACGTCGCGCTGGTCGCGCACCGTCGCCTGCGCCTGGATCACCGCGATCGTCAGCCGTTCGCCGTTCTTCGTGCGGTAGCCGCCGCTGTCGCGGACGTTCCAGCCGGCTTCGTCCAGCAGCTGATTCGCGAGCTTCGGATTGTTGCCGTAGGTCTTCTCGATCGACGCGTCGTAGAACGGATCGATCGGCGACGTGACGCCCCATGCGCGCGTGCGTTCGCCGCGATAGATCGACTGCACGATGCCGCTCGTGTCGAGCCCTTCGAGCAGCGCGCGGCGCACTTTCACGTCCTGCGTGGGACCGTACGCGACATTCAGGAACAGCGAATAGGGCGTGCCGGTGTTCAGCGCGCGGCGGTAGGTGAAATCGGCGTTCTTGCGGATCAGCGCCGCGTCGTTGCCCGACACGCCTTCGATCACGTCGACCTGACCCGACAGCAGCGCGCCGGTGCGTACCGACGATTCGGGCAGGAACCGGTAGACGACCCGGTCGAGATACGCGGGGCCCTGGTGGCCCGCCGTCGGCGGCGCCCAGCGATAGTCGGGATTCTTCGCGAACTCGATTTCCTGCCCTTTCACGTAGCGGCGCAGGATGAACGGGCCGGTGCCCGCGATATCGGCGCCGCCCGACTTCAGGCTTGGCCGCTCGAACGCGTTCGGCGACAGCAGCGGCAGCCGGCCGGCGAACGTCAGGAACGGCGCATACGGCGCGTCGAGCGTGATCGCGACCGTGCGCTCGTCGGGCGTCTTCACGTCCGCGACGTGCGAGATCAGCCGCGCGAGCTGGCTGCCGGCCGAGTACGACAGTTCGCGCGCATTCAGGAAGTTGCGGGCGACGGCCTTCGCGTCGAACGGCGCGCCGTCGGTGAACTTCACGCCGTCGCGCAGCGTGAACGTGTAGGTCTTGCCGTCGGCGGAAACCTTGTAGCCGGTCGCGAGCCACGGCACGTAGCTGCCGTCCGGCTTCTGCGCGAGCAGGCTTTCGTACGCGTTGCGCAGCAGCAGCTCGACCTTGTCCTGGCCGTTCAGTTGCGGATTCAGCGTGCGCGGCTCCGTCTCGACGCCCCAGGTCAGCGTGCCGCCGGAGACGGGCGTGCCCTGTGCGAAGGCCGCGTACGGCAACGCGAGCGCGAGCAGCACTGCGGCCGAAGCGGTGCGGCGCGAAGCGCGGAGAGTGGAATCCGGAAATGCGAATGTCATGCGTGGAAGCCTTTCACGAAGGAGGTAGCAGGGGGGGGTGTGCGAAGCCCGGCGGACGGGGCGTCACGCGTTCGCGTGGAGCGGCGCGCCGTGCGCGTTGGTATCGTCCGCCGCCGGGTCCGGACAGAGATCCGGGATCAGGATTTTGCGCAGCCAGACGAGCGGCGTGCCGAGCGCGTTCGTCGAGCGATCGAACGGCACGTAGCCATTGCGTTCGTAGTACGGCTGCAGCCACGGATGGTTGGTCGCGGTCGCGAGACAGGTCGCGGGTGCCTTGAGCTGCGCCGCGAGGAACTGCGTCTCGACGTGCGCGAGCAGCGCGTGTCCGAATCCCCGCCGCTTGAGCGCGGGGGCGACCGCGAACCAGTGCAGGAACGGATACGGCGTGCGATGGCGTTCGCCGGATACCCACGGAAACCGCACGGTCAACGTGGCCGCGAGGGCCGGACGGCCTTCCGGTGTCGCGTGCTCGAGCACGAACGTGGTTTCGCGCGCGACGGTCTGCGCGACGCGTTCGATCGGCGAGCGCGTGATCGTGAAATGCACGCCCTGCGGCACGAGCGGCGCATACGCATCCTGCAGCAGCGCATAAAGGGCCGGCACGTCGGCGGCGCCGGCGATGCGGATCGTATCGGTCATCGCGCGGTGCCCTCGAAGTCGGGTTGCCGTGCCGTCGTGCGCTCGCGCGAACCGCTCGCATCGGGCTGGTGCCGCGCCGCCGCGCCGCGCTCGTCGGCCGACGCGCCGGCCAGCAGCCGCAGCGACGCAATTCGCGGTGCGGCATCGGCGAGCGGCGTGTCGACGATGAATTCGGCAACGCCGTGGCGGCGATGCAATGCATCCAGTTCGTGCAGCACGTCGTCGCGCGTACCGTGCACGATCCGCGTTTCGCGCGGATCGATCCGGTGCGGGCCGCCGCCGGCCTGGCGGATGTAGGCGTGCGCCTGTTCGAGGCTGCCGACGTTGACGGCGGGCGTGTCGCCCACCTGCACGCGAAAGCCCTGATGTCCGTGCGCGAGTTGCGTGGCGGCGTCGCGGGTTGTCGCGACGATCGCGGAGACCGCGAGCAGCGGCGTGCGGCCGCCGGACGCGCTTCGATACGCGTCGAACGTGCGTTCGAGATCGATGGCGGATGCATTCAGGTGCGACGCATAGACGAATGCCCAGCCGAGCCGTGCGGCGAGTTCCGCGCTTTGCACGCTCGCACCGAGCAGGAACGGTCGTGCGGGGACGGGCGGCAGCGGCGTCGCGTGCGGTGTCGTGCTGTCCGCGTCCGATGTGTCCGATGCGTCGGGCTGTGTGACCTCGTGTCGAAGATGACGATTCAGCGCGTCGGCCAGATCGGCGAACGACGCGCGCCGGGCCGGATCGTAGCCGGCCTGCAGCGCGCGCGTCGACAGCGGCAGGCCGCCCGGCGCCTTGCCGATACCGAGATCGACGCGGCCCGGTGCGAGCGACGCGAGCAGGTTGAAGTTCTCGGCGATCTTGTACGGACTGTAGTGCTGCAGCATCACGCCGCCCGAGCCGACGCGGATGCGCCGCGTATGCGCGAGCACGTGCGCGATCAGGATCTCCGGCGACGGGCACGCGAGCGCGGCGGTGTCGTGATGCTCGGCGAGCCAGTAGCGGTGATAGCCGGCGGTGTCGGCGAAGCGCGCGAGCGATACGCTGCGCGCCAGCGCGTCGGCGGCGGTTTCTCCCGGCGCGACCGGGCTCTTGTCGAGCACGCTCACGCGGAACGGCAACGCGGACAGAGCGGACGGAGCGGACGAATCGGAGTCGGAGCGGATGGCGTCGAACGTCATGATGAAGCGATCGGCGCGAGTCGAAGCGGCCTGATCAACGGGTTTGGCATGCCGAATTATTTTGCGCCGCCGTTCGCACGGTCAAACAATCAAGAAGAATATCGAAAGCCGAAAATATTCGTTCCGGCCGACCGGGCCGCTTGCGTTATGGTCGGTGGCTGCGCGCCCCGCGGCGCGTTCCCGGCGCATGCGGGACGGTCCGGCGCGAGCGTGCTCGCCGTCGCGATGCCGGCATGCGGCCGCCGATCAAACGGAATCACGAGGAGTGCAGATGAACGATCCACGCGAACGAAACGCGACGCGCAGCGCACGCCATCGCGCGACGAGCGGAGCCGCGTCATGAGCGGCGCACGCAGACGACTGAAGACGCTCGTCGGCGCGGCGAGCGTGCTGTACGCACCCGGCGACTCGGATGTCGCGCACGGTGTGCGACGCGCGGCGTCGCTCGCACGCAAGGCGGAGGCCGAGAAGATCACCGGCCTCTTTACCGCCGACCTGCTGCAGGCCGATGCGGCCGGCCTCGCCGGCACCACCGGCAGCCAGGAGCCGATCGTCGCGCTGGCCGCGCTGAGCCAGGCGACCTCGGCGATCGGCCTCGTCGCGACGGTATCGACCACGTATCACCATCCGTACAACCTCGCGCGGCTGATCGGCACGCTCGATCACGTGAGCGGCGGGCGGGCCGCGTGGAACGCGGTCACGTCGTCGGTCGGCGAGGAGAATTTCGGCGATGCGGCGCTGCCCGACCCCGAACGGCGTTACGCACGGGCGGCCGAATTCGTCGAAGTCGTCAACGCGCTGTTCGATGCGAACGATCCGGACGCGACGCGGCGCGCTCAGGGCGGCGGCATTTCGGTCGACCCGCGCAAGCTCGGCGCGATCGACTACCACGGCGAGCACTTCCAGGTGCAGGGGCCGCTGAACGTGCCGCCGTCGCCGCAGCGCAGGCCGGTGCTGTTTCAGGCCGGGCAGTCGGCCGGCGGCGTAGCGCTTGGCGCGCGGTACGCGGAGGTCGTCTACACGTCTCAGCCGACGCACGACGATGCGCGCGCGTTCGTCGCCGCGCTGCATCGGCAGGCCGCCGCGTTCGGCCGCGGCGACCGGCTGCCGCTCGTGATGAACTCGTTTCATTCGGTGATCGGCGAATCCGATGCCGACGTCGCGCGACGGCTGCGCGACAAGCATGAACGCATCGATTACGAACAAGGCAGGCTGAAGCTCGCCGACATGCTCGGCGGCGTCGTCGACCTGCGCGACCTGCCGCTCGACCAGCCGTTGCCGGCGTCGCTGCTGCCGGCCATCGACAGCGTGCATCGCCGGCGCGGGCGGGTTGCGATCTTCGTCGGCTATGCGCGCCAGCGGCTGACGCTGCGCGAGCTGATCGTCCGCGCCCAGGAGACCGGCCACTGGTTCGTCGCCGGCACGCCGGAACAGCTCGCCGACGCGATCGAGGCGCGCTATCGCGCGGGGCTCGTCGACGTGCTGTCGCTGCACGGGCTCGGCCAGCCCGACCAGGAAGACCTGCTGCTCAACGGCTTGCTGCCCGAGCTGCGGCGTCGCGACCTGCTCGATACCGACTACGTGGGCGGCGATTTCCGCGCGAACCTGGAGCTGCCGGCTTTGCAGCGCGAAACGGCGCTGGCGTGAGCGGGCGAACGGCCGAACGATGCACCGTGCTTCGCGTTCGGCGGTGCGCCGTTGCGCCATATCGCGCAATCAGATATTCATCGAAAAAATAACCATTTGGTACACGCTTGCGCGCGCTTTACAGTCTGGCCTCCTGCCGGCTGCAACGCCGGTCGTTTCGACGTTATTTCAGAAATTCGCCACATGAATCGTTTGATGCGTTCCAGGGTCCGCCGTGCCGCGGCCGCGCTGTTCGTGCTCGGCCTCGTGCCGGCTTCCCATGCAGCCCAGCCGACGTTGCGCGTCGGCATCGACGCCGAGTCGTATCCGCCGTTCTTCTCGAAGGACGCGGCCGGCAAGTGGAAGGGCTGGGAAATCGACCTGCTCGATGCCGCGTGCGGCAAACTGAACGTGCGCTGCGAGCTCACCGACATTGCGTGGGACGGCCTGATTCCGGCGTTGCAGAACCGCAAGATCGACGTGATCTGGTCGTCGATGACGATTACCGGCGAACGGCAGAAGGCGATCGATTTCAGCCGTGCCTATTACGAGTCGCCGACGGTGTTCGTCGGCGCGAAAAGCGACCGGCGCCGCGTCGATTGCGCGGTGCCCGCGAGCTTCAAGGGCCGCGTGATCGGCGTCGAGGCCGGCACGAACTTCTCGGCGTTCCTCGACTCCCGCTTCAAGCCGGACGCGCAGATCAAGGCCTTCGACAAGTTCGACAACGCGCTCGCGGATCTGGTGTCCGGCCGGGTCGACTACGTGCAGGAAGGCAAGGGGCTGTTTACGGCATTCCTCGCGTCGCGCGACGGCAAGGACTTCGAGATCAAGGCGACCTGCGCGGACAATCCGGTGCTGGGCCTCGGCATCGGCGCGGGCGTGCGCCAGGGCGATGCGCTGCGCGGCAAGCTGTCGACCGCGATCGCGCAACTGCAGCAGGACGGCACGTGGGATGCGATCACCGCCCGCTATCCGAACCTGAAGGGCACGATCGAGAAGGGCCGCTGACGCGATGGCCGCGGACGATTCGCTGCTCGCGTTGCTCGCATTCGGCGACGGCGGCTATGGCCGCGTGTTCGCGGGCGCGTTCGCGCTGACGTTCGGCGTCGCGGCAGCGTCGTTCGGCACCGGCGTGCTGCTCGGCATCGCCGGCGCGCTCGGCAAGCTGTCGCGCCACGCGCCGCTCGCGTGGCTCGCGCGGCTCTACACGACGCTGGTGCGCGCGCTGCCCGAGCTGTTGTGCCTGCTGCTCGCGTTCTATGCGCTCGCGCCTGCCGTCGAGGCCGCGCTGCACCGCGGCGGCCTCGCGCCCGACGGCTTCGCATTCCCGCCGTTCCTCGTCGCGGCGCTGTCGCTCGGGTTCATCCAGGGTGCGTATCTGACCGACATCTTCCGCGCGGCGCTCGTCAACGTGCCGGCCGGGCAGATCGAAGCCGCGCACGCGTACGGGATGACGCCGTGGCAGACGTTCGCGCGCATCCGGCTTCCGGCCGCCGCGCGGCTCGCGTTGCCGGGCACGGGTAACGTGTGGCTGAACGCGACCAAGGATGCGTCGTTCATCAGCGTGCTCGGCTCGTTCACGGATCTGCTGAAGGCGAGCCAGCTCGCGGCCGGCGCGACGCGCCACTACGTATTCTTCTATCTCGTCACGGCCGCGCTGTTCCTGTTGCTGAGCATCGCGTCGACGGGACTCTTCGCGGCGCTCGAGCGCCACGCGAACCGTGGCACGAGGCGCGCAACCGCATGATCTTCTCGCTGCCATTCCTGCTCGACACGGTGATGCCGAAGCTGCTCGCCGCGGTGCCGACGACGCTCGCGCTGACGCTCGTGTCGGGCGCGGCCAGCGTGCTGCTGGGCGTGCCGCTCGCGCTCGCCGCCGGCGCGCGCCATGCGCCGCTGCGCTGGTCGGCGCGCGGCTGGCTCATGCTGATTCGCGGCACGCCGCTGCTCGTCCAGCTCTATTTGCTTTACTACGGATTCGGGCAGATCGTGCCGCGCGAATGGATGCGCGACAGCTGGGCGTCGCCGCTGCTGCGCGACGCGTTCTGGTACGCGATCGTCGCGTTGAGCGTGAACGAGAGCGCGTATGTCGCGACGATCCTGCGCGGCGCGATCGCCAGCGTGCCGGCCGGCGAGATCGAAGCCGGGCACGCGTACGGCATGACGCGCGTGCAGGTGCTGCGCCGCATCGTCGGCCCGCGCGCGTGGCGGCTCGCGCTGCCCGCGCTCACCGGCGAGGCGATCCTGCTGCTGAAATCGACCGTCCTCGCGTCGACCGTGACGGTGTTCGACGTGATGGGAACGGCCAATACGCTGCGCTTCGAGACGTTGCGCGTGTACGAGCCGCTGGTCGGCGCGGCTGTCGTCTATGTCGTGCTGGTCGCGCTGCTCACCATTCCGGCCGCTCGTCTCGAGAGGCATGTCAATCGCCACCTGACGCGCACCCCCGACGCTCGCGTCCCCGTACGCCGCCGCCGCGCGTCGCCGGACGCGTGGGCGGCCCCCAACTGATTCCTGGTAACGAACCTGACGATGTCCGATCCTCGCCCCTTGCTGTTTTCCCTGTATGAACAAGCCAGCGTCGGCTGCGGCGGCGCGCCGAGCCTGTGGACCCATCCCGCCGACGAACGGCTGCGCGCGAATACGCTCCCGTTCTGGTCGAACCTCGCGCGCACGGCCGAGCAGGCCGATCTCGACATGCTGTTCTTCGCGGACGTGCTCGGCCTGTACGACGTCTATGGCGGGTCGGCCGACGCAGCGGTCCAGTGGGCGGTCGAGGCGCCCGCGAACGATCCGATGATGCTGATTCCGGCGCTCGTCGCGCAGACCGAGCGGCTCGCGTTCGGCGTGACGGCGAGCACGACCTACGAGCACCCGTTCGCGCTCGCGCGCCGCTTCAGCACGCTCGATCACCTGAGCAACGGCCGGATCGGCTGGAACATCGTGACGTCCTACCTGACGAGCGCGGCGCGCAACTTCGGGCTCGACCGGATGATCGGCCACGACGAACGCTACGCGCGCGCGGAGGAGTTCCTCGACGTCGTGTACAAGCTGTGGGAAGGGAGCTGGGCGGACGATTCGGTGGTCGCCGACAAGCAAGCGCCGCGCTATGCGCGCGGCGACCGCGTGCGGCCGATCGCGCACGAAGGCACGCACTACCGCGTGCAGGGGCCGCACGTCTGCGCGCCGTCGCCGCAGCGCTCGCCCGTGCTGATCCAGGCCGGCTGGTCCGGGCGCGGGCGCGAGTTCGCGGCGAAGCACGCGGAGGTGGTGTTCGTCGCGAAGTCGAATCCGCACGAGATTCGTGCGGGCCTCGACGAGATTCGCCGGCTCGCGACGGAGCGCGGCCGCGCGGCGGACGACGTGAAGTCGCTGACCGTGCTGCGGATCGTGACCGCGCGCTCGTCGAGCGACGCGAAGGAGAAATACCACACGCTGCAGCAGCACTATCACCAGCACGCGCAACTCGTCAGCTACGCGGGCGACACCGGCATCGACATCGACCGCTATGCGGACGACGAACCGCTGACGACGCACACGGAAGGGCTCACGTCCTACGTGGTGCGGCCCGACGGCAGCGGCAAGCCGCTCACCGCCGGCGACGTGCGGCGCAAGTTCGCGAGCGTCACGCGCGGCACCGACCTGATCCTCGTCGGCTCGCCCGACGAGGTCGCCGATCAGCTCGCCGAGCATGCGCGCCAGTCGACGACGAGCGGCTACATGCTCAATCCGCTGATCAGCCCGGGCACGCTCGACGATTTCGCCGAGCTGATCGTGCCGGAACTGAAAAAGCGCGGCCTGTACCGCACGACGGCGCCGGCCGGCACCTTCCGCTCGCGGCTGAGCGGCCGCGACCGCCTGCCGGACACCGCGCACGGCGCGTCGTTCCGGCAAGCCGCCATCCGCATCTGACGGACGGTGACGCGCCGGTCGATACGGAACGACTATCAGGGGAGGGGCGTGACGTGAACCACGACGTGCTGTTCCGGCTGCAACCGCGCCGTGCCCGACAGGGGAGGCCGGCATGACTACGACGGCGAGCGAGGTTGCCGGCGCGATGCACGCAGGTCGATCGGCGTCGCCGCCTGTCCTGAGCGTCGCCGGCATCGCGAAGCGTTTCGACGCGACCGTCGCGCTGTCGGCGTTGAACCTGACGATCGACGCGGGCGAAGTGGTCGCGCTGATGGGCGCGAACGGCGCGGGCAAGTCGACCTTCGTCAAGATCCTGAGCGGCGTGCTGCGGCCGGACGGCGGCACGCTGACATTGCGCGGCCGATCGTACCGGCCGGCGTCGCCGCACGCGGCCAAGCGGCTCGGTGTCGCGACCGTGCACCAGTCGGTCGCCGACGCGGTCGTGCCGACGCTGTCGATCGCCGACAACCTGCTGCTCGACCGGCTGTGCGATCGGGCGTCGCCGTGGCGCGCGACGCCGGCCGCGCGGCGTGTCGCGGCGCGACCGCTCGCCGCGCGGGTCGGGCTCGACGTCGACCTGGCCGCGCCGCTCGCGTCGCTGTCGCTGGCGGACCAGCAACGCGTGACGCTGGCGCGCGCGCTCGGCGCTCAGCCGTCGCTGCTGATACTCGACGAGCCGACCGCCAGCCTGTCCGCACCGGAGGCCGAGCGGCTCTTCGCGCTGCTGGACGCGCTGCGCCGCGATGGTGTGGCAATCCTGCTGGTGTCGCATCGGCTCGGCGATTTGCGGCGCATGGCCGATCGCGTGGCGATCGTCCGCGACGGCCGCATCGTCGCGGATCTGCCCGCGCCCGTCGATCTGGATGCGGCGGTGCAGACGATGATCGGGCGGCCGTTGCCGAACACGCGTGAGCCGGTGCCGGCCCGCGCCGCGCCGCGCGAACCGGACGCGGCATTCAGCATGCGGCGCATCCGGCTGACGCCGGCCAGTACGCCGTTCGACCTCGACGTGCGGCGCGGCGAGATCGTCGCGATCGCGGGGCCGGTGGGCGGCGGCAAGTCGCGCCTCGCCAATACGATCTTCGGCGCCGCGCACGCGGTGGCCGGCGACATGACGCTCGACGGGCGGCCGTGGCGGCCGCGTTCGCCGGCGGATGCGATTCGCGCCGGCGTCTTCCTGGCCGGCGAGGACCGCTGGCGCACGTCGCTGTTTCCCGACAGCGTGCCGTTCGCATCGATCGCGGGCACGATCGGCTTTCCGTTTCTGGCGCGCTGGTTCGCGCGCGGCCCGGTGGGCAGGGCGCGCGAACGCGCGGCCGCCGCGGCGGCGATCGCGCGGTTCGGCATCCGCTGCACCGGCCCGGACGATCGCGTGGCTCACCTGTCCGGCGGCAACCAGCAGAAAGTCGTGCTCGCACGCTGGCATGCCGAACCGGCGCGGCTGTTGCTGCTCGACGAACCGTTTCAGGGCATCGATGCCGGCGCGCGGGCCGATATCGTCGATACGCTGCGGCGTCATGCGCAGGCGCGCGCGACGATCGTGTTCGTCAGCGATCTCGAGGAAGCTGCCGAGATCGCGGATCGTATCGTGCGGTTCGATCGCGCGACGCTCGATGACCCGCCTCCGACGTCCTCCACCTTGCATGACTGCTCATGAAAACCGTGACTTCTTCCGCCGGGCACGATGCCGCGCCCGTCGAACGACCGCGCGCCGCGGCGGCCCGCGTCCGCGACGCACTCGAGCGCACGGGCATCCTGCTCGTGCTGATCCTGCTGGTGATCGGGTTTGCGCTCAGGGAGCCTGCGTTCCTGAACGTCGACAATCTGTTCAGCATCCTGCAGTCGGTGTCGATCGTCGCGTTGCTCGGCATCGGCGTGACGATCACGCTCGCGGCCGGCGGTTTCGACCTGTCGGTCGGCAGCGTGGCCGCGACCGCGCAGATGGCCGCCAGCTATGTGCTGGTCGTGTGGCACGGCGGCACGCTGGCGGCGGTGTTCGCCTGCGTGACGCTCGGCGTGGCCGCCGGGTTGTTCAACGGCGTGCTGATTACGCGCCTGCGCGTGCCCGACCAGCTCGCGACGCTCGGCACCTTGTTCCTGATGGCCGGCCTGCAATTGATTCCGACCGGCGGCCGTTCGCTCGCGACCGGCTCGGTGCTGCCCGACGGCACGGACGCGACCGGCGTGTTCCCCGACGCCTTTCTCGCGCTCGGCCGGCTGCGCGTGTTCGACGTGGTGCCGCTGCCGGTGCTGCTGCTCGCAGCGGTCACGGCACTGGCCTGTGTCGCGATGGAGGCCACCCGATGGGGCCGCGTGATCTACGCGATCGGCGGCAACGAAACGGCCGCGCGGCTCGCCGGCGCGCCCGCCGCACGCTACCGGGTCGCCGCGTACGTCGTATCGGGGGCGATCGCGTCTCTGGGCGGCGTGTTGATCGCCGCGCGGGTCGGTCGCGGCGACGTGAGCGCCGGCCACTCGCTGCTGCTCGACGCGGTGGCCGCCGCGCTGATCGGTCATGCGGTATGGGGCGCGAAGCGGCCCAACGTGTTCGGTACCGTCGTCGGCGCGGTATTCGTCGGCGTGCTGCTCAACGGGCTGACGATGCTGAACGCGCCGTACTACATGCAGGATTTCATCAAGGGCGCGCTGCTCGTGCTCGCGCTGGCGTTTACGTTCGGCATCGGGCGCCGCACGGATGCGCGAGCGTGATGCGCATGCCGCGATGCGCCGCAGCGGCTCGCTTTGATCGGCCGGCTCACGGAGCCGGAACGGTTTGTCATCCTAAGTCATATCCATTTCCGAATCGCTCGGTTTGAGTTTGCGTGCGGCGCTGATAGATTGGGCCGATATCGTCCTATCTGGAGACAGGCCCGCCATGCGCTCGTTGCTTCGCCGGAAATCGCGCGTCGATCTGAAGATCGGTGCATGCATGCTGTGGTTCGCGACCGCGCTGGGCGTGCCCGCCGCGCAGGCCGGTCCGCTCAAGGGCGCGCCCGTGCCGTTCGACAAGGGCGGCGTGAAGATCGCGCTGGTCAACTATCTGTCGACCGGCGACTTCTTCCAGGCCTACGAGGCCGGTGCGCAGAAGCAGGCGCGTGCGCTCGGCGTCGATCTGCGCATTTACGAGGGCCGGCAGGATGCGGCCGAGCAGCGCGAGCAGATCCAGCAGGCGATCAGCGTCGGCGTGTCCGCGATCATCGTCAATCACGGCCTGCCGGAATCGCTGAAGGACGTCGTGCAGCGTGCGCTGGACAAAGGCATCAAGGTCGTCGCGTTCGACGTCGACCTCGGCAACCCGAAGGTGCCGCAGATCGAGCAGAACGATCGCGACCTCGCGAACCTGCTGCTCGGGCAGGCCGTCAAGGACAACGGCGACGCGTTCTCGGCCGGGTACGTCTACGTCGCCGGTTTCGCGCCGCTCGACCGGCGCGATGCCGCGTGGCGCGACTTCAAGCGCGCGCACCCGAAGGTGCGGGAGAAGGCGCGCTGGGGCACCGTCGATAATCCGATCGCGCAGTCCGTCGCGAATCAGGCGGCCGCGGCGTATCGCGCGAATCCGGATATCCGTGTCGTCTTTGCGCCTTACGACGAGTTCGCGCGCGGCGCGAAGCTCGCCGCGGACGAAGCGAAGCTGGCGTCGAAGATCCGCATCTACAGTGCCGACATCTCGACGGCCGACATCGAGGCGATCCGCGCGCCGAACAGCGCGTGGGTCGCGACCGCCGCGACCAATCCCGCGGTCGTCGGCGCCGTGTCGGTGCGCGCGGCGGCACTGCTGGTGGCCGGCCAGGACCCGGGCGCGCGCATCGCGGTCAAGCCGACGCTGATCACGCGCGACGATCTCGTGAAAAACGACATTCGCACCGTGGCCGAACTCGGCGCGAAGTTTCCTGCGTTCCGCGCAAGCGACGCGGCGACCGCCGCATGGATTCCGGCGGCCGACTGATCGCCTCGGCACGCGGCGAATCGATCCGTCGCCCGCGTGCAGCCTACCCCTGACTCGACCATGACGACACTCAACGACTATCTCGCACAAAAACGCGATGCGTGGCACGCGAAGCAGCAGGCAGCCCGCAACGATCCCGATTTCAAGGCGACGCCGCTGAAGGCGACCGTGCGCGCGCTCGGTCGCAGCGGCGTGCGCGAGATCCGGATTCGCGACTTCCAGGTGATCAGCGACAGTCCGCCCGACTTCGCGGGCTACAACCTCGGGCCCGCGTCGCCGGAGCTGCAGCTTGGCGTGCTCGGCAGTTGCCTCACGCATATCACGTTGATCCAGGCGGCCGAGCGCGGCCTGAAGATCGATTCGATCGCGGTCGAGGTGACCGGCGACCAGCATCCGCTCGCACAGCAGCCGGGGTTCGAGCATGTCCCGGTATTCCCGCACAACATCCGCTATACGCTCGACATCGTGTCGCCCGAGCCGTCCGAGGCCATCCGCGCGTTGCATCAGGCGGTCGAAGCGGTCTGCCCGATCTTCAACCTGCTGAGGCTGCCGCAGGAGATCGACGGCGAATTGCGGCATACGCAGGGGTGACGCGCTGGAGCGGCGATGCGTCTGCGGCCATTCCTGCTGTTTGATTTGCCTTCAGCATGAAGCAAGAAATCTGGCCCGATTTTTAACGTCCATTGGGTGTTCGGGCGGGACACCGCAGATCCTGGGTTGGAGGACGGGGCAGCAAGCCTTGCGGGCATTGGCTCACGGGACGGGCACGATCCAAACTTAAACGATTTGTGACCCCTTTCCGCCGCAAAATTTTGCACAATGGCGGCAGCGCGGCATTGCGCCGCGATTCGCCCCGGGCAGGCCGGCTTGCCGGACCTGGCCGGCCGGAACCGCCGTTCGAGACCGAAGACCGCCGCCGCCGTGCCGCCGCCGCCGCCATGGACCACCCCAAACGCATCCTGATCGTCGAAGACGACGCCGACATCGCCGACGTGCTGAGCCTGCACCTGCGCGACGAGCGCTACGAAGTCGTGCACAGCGCGGACGGCACGGAAGGGCTGCGCCTGCTCGAACAGGGCAACTGGGACGCGCTGATCCTCGACCTGATGCTGCCGGGCGTCGACGGCCTGGAAATCTGCCGGCGCGCGCGCGCGATGACGCGCTACACGCCGATCATCATCACCAGCGCGCGTTCGAGCGAGGTGCACCGGATCCTCGGCCTCGAACTCGGCGCCGACGATTACCTGGCGAAGCCGTTCTCGGTGCTCGAACTCGTCGCGCGGGTCAAGGCGCTGCTGCGGCGCGTCGACGCGCTCGCGCGCGATTCGCGGATCGACGCCGGCACGCTCGACGTCGCTGGGCTGTCGATCGACCCGATCGCGCGGGAAGCCGCCGTCGACGGCACGCGCATCGACCTCACGCCGCGCGAGTTCGACCTGCTGTATTTCTTCGCGCGGCATCCGGGCAAGGTGTTCTCGCGGATGGACCTGCTCAATGCCGTGTGGGGCTATCAGCACGAAGGCTACGAACACACGGTGAACACCCACATCAACCGGCTGCGCGCGAAGATCGAGGCCGATCCGGCCGAGCCCGTGCGGATCCTCACCGTGTGGGGGCGCGGCTACAAGCTCGCCGCGCCGGACCAGCGGGACACGTGATGAAGCTGACCCTCACCCAGCGGCTGTCGCTCGTGTTCTCGATCCTGCTGCTCGCGTGCTCGGGCGCGTCGGCGTGGCTGCAGATCCGCGCGAACGACATGCGCGAGAAGGAAGTCGTGCAGGGCCTGTCGCGCGATCTCGCCGCGCACATCGCCGGCAGCACGCCGCTGATGGACGCGAACGGGCTGCGCCCGGACGCCGTGCGCACGCTGTTCGGCCAGTTGATGGGCGTGAACCCGAGCGTCGAGGTATACCTGCTCGACAACGCGGGGCGCATCAAGGGCGACGACGCGCCGCCCGGCCACGTGAAGCGCGAGCGCGTCGATCTCGCGCCGGTGCAGCGCTTCATCGCGGGCGAGCCGCTGCCGATCCTCGGCGACGATCCGCGCAGCCCCGACGCGCGCAAGGTGTTCAGCGCCGCGCCGCTGCAGCGCGCAGGGCAGCCGCCGTCCGGCTATATCTACGTGGTGCTGCTCGGCGAAGCGCACGACCGGCTGGCCGCGCGCGTCGACGCCGGCAACGTGCTGCGCACGACGCTGTGGTCGATGGCGGTCGTCGCGCTGCTCGGCCTGCTCGCGGGCCTGATCGCGTTCAGCTTCATCACGCGCCCGCTGCGCCGGCTGACCGACGCGATGCGCCGCTTCGACGCGAACGCCGCGCCCGAGGCGCAGCCGCCGGTGCCGCGCTCGCCGCCGGGGCGACGCGGCGACGAGATCGCGGTGCTCGAATCCGCGTTCGCGCAGATGGCCGACCGGATCGGCGACCAGTGGCGCGCGCTGACGCGCCAGGACCAGCAGCGGCGCGAACTGATCACGAACATCTCGCACGACCTGCGCACGCCGCTGACGTCGCTGCACGGCTATCTGGAGACGCTGTCGTTGAAGTCCGACACGCTCGCCGAACCCGAGCGTCGCCGCTACCTGTCGATCGCGCTCGCGCAGAGTTCGAAGGTCGGCCGGCTCGCGCAGGCGCTGTTCGAGCTCGCGCGGCTCGAGTCGGGCGGCGTGCAGGCCGAGCGCGAGCCGTTCTCGCTCGTCGATCTCGTGCAGGACGTATTCCAGAAGTTCGAACTTGCCGCGCAGTCGCGCGGCATCGCGCTGCATGCGCGGATCCCGCCGCGCGTGCCGGTCGTGTGGGCCGATCTCGGGATGATCGAGCGCGTGCTGACCAACCTGCTCGACAACGCATTGCGGCACACGCCGCAGCACGGCGAGGTCGAGGTCGCGCTGACGCCGCTCGACGATCGCGTGGTGGTGACCGTGTCGGATACCGGCGAAGGGATTCCGCCGGCGCGGCGCGAAGGGCTGTTCCGGCGGCCGCAGCGGCCGATCAGCGGCGGTGCGGCGACGAGCGGCGGGCTCGGGCTGCTGATCGTGCACCGGATGCTGGCGCTCAACGGCAGCGGCATCCGGCTCGTCGATCGGGACGGGCGCGGCGCGGTGTTCGAGTTTGCGCTGGCGGTGGCGAATCCGGCGGCGGGTGAGGCGCGGTGAAGCCGACTGAAACCGACTGAAGCCGACCCGCGCCGTTGGTGCGATTTCCGCCCGAATGCATGCGCGGAAATCGCGGCGGGCTGCCCCCGGCTCGTCGGTCGTCCGTGGCTTCGGACGATGGGGCGATCAATGCGTTTCGGTCGGACGATGTCGCGATTTCAGCATCAGGATGTCACGCTGAAAGCGCTGGGTGCCGCGCACGGCCGTGCGAGTCGCCAACGTCAAGGCATCCGGAGCAATCGCTCGAGTTCCGCCGATATGGCCTCGAACTTGTTCACGCCGTCTGGCGGCCACGAATCGGGGCTGCAATCGCCGAGATCCACTTGGGATGGCGTCGCGGCGGGCCGGTAGCCGCGCAGGGTCAACGGCAAGTCGGTGCCGTCGCAGCGCAGGCGTGCAAGCAAGACGCCGGTACGCTTGTTCACCACCGCAGCCTCCCAGCATTCATCGGCACAGCCGCGCGACTGGTAGACGAGCTTCTCGCCTGGATGGGTCCACTTCAGTTCGAACGGCCCGGAAGTCTGCGCATGCGCGGATGCGCAGACGAGCAGCCAGGCAACAGACTTGACGCCACCGAGAAGTGCCAGGCAACGGCTATGCAACGGTTTCATGATTCTCCCTGTTCAACGC
This sequence comes from Burkholderia sp. Bp9090, assembly GCF_003857985.1. Classification (NCBI taxonomy): domain Bacteria; kingdom Pseudomonadati; phylum Pseudomonadota; class Betaproteobacteria; order Burkholderiales; family Burkholderiaceae; genus Burkholderia; species Burkholderia sp. Bp9090. The sequence goes on along the minus strand of NZ_QTPV01000068.1, from coordinate 3,306 downwards.
GCAAGATCGGCACGGCGGCTGGCGAAAGCGCGCCTTCTTTCGGCTGAAAAAAGGAACACGGTCGGTTTGCGCTGCCCCGGTGACGACTTCACCGATCCTGGTCCACGTCACCGGCGGTGCTCGCCGTCACCCGCCACGCTTGCGCCGCACCTCGCTCGGCGTCGTGCCGGTCCAGCGCTTGAACGCGTGGCGGAACCCCACCGCGTCGCTGAAGCCGAGCGTCAGCGCGATGTCCTCGGTGCTGAGCGTGGTGGTGCTCAGGTAATCGATCGCGAGCGCCTTGCGCACACTCGTCAGCAGTTCGCTGTACGACGAGCCTTCGGCGTCGAGCTTGCGGCGCAGCGTGCGCGACGTCATGCACAGCGTATCGGCGATCGCGTCGATGTCCGGAAACTGCCCGGGCGTGCGCGTGAGTTCCTGGTAGACGCGCCGCGTGACGCCGGCCTGGCTGCGCAACTCGTCGAGCAGGCGCGCGCAGTGCGACGACACCTGCGCGGCGGTGATCGGGTTCGCGAGCTGCGGCGCGCGCGCGAGCCACGCGGCCGGGTAGCTCAACGCATGGTGCGGCTGGTCGAACGCGATCGGGCATTCGAGCGCATCGGCGAGCTGCGCCGCGTGCGCCGGCTCCGGCTGCGCGAACTGCGCGCGGGCCGGCACGCACCACGCGCCCATCACGTCCTTGATGATCGTCACGTGCAGCGCGAACTGCATGTCGATCAGGAAGCGGTACAGCGGCAGGTCCGGCCCGGGCAGCGCGGCTTCGTGCGGATCCGGGAACAGCCACGACGCGGTGTCGCCCTGTTCGACCCAGCGGATCGCGAGCATTCCGTTGGCCAGCTGGTGATATTTGACGGCGGAATCGAACACATGCGCGAGCGATTCCGAGCACAGCATCGCGTAGCCGTACATTCCGTAGCTCGACGCATGCAGCCGGCGGCCGACGCGCACGCCGAGATCGGTGCCGTCGTAGCGGCCGATCGCGTTGCGCGCGGCGGTCAGGAACTGCAGCGACGACGTGAGCGTGAACGGGTCGGTGACGGCGTCCGGCGCCAGGCCGGTGCCGTCGAGCACCGCGGCCGGGTCGAGGCCGAGTTCCTGCGCGACGCCGACGAGCACGGCCAGCTTGGCCGGCGAGAAGCGTTTCTCGCGCGACGCGGGGGCGAGCGGCGCGTCCGGCGGCGGGGCGGCGCCGGCGGCCGTCGGGGTCAAGAGCGCACTGCGCGGCATGGCTGGTTCTGCGTCCGATTCGATACCGTTCCGGGTTCGCGATTCTGCGCCGGAACACGCGGGCGCGCCATAGGGTTCACCCTGATGCGTACGGGTTTGCACGGTCCGGCACGGGCAAACCGTCGCGCGAGCGCACGCCGCGGCTGGTCGCTCGCCGCGCGTTTGCGTGTCCGTTTCGATCATCTTTTCGACCGCCCGGATCATTTCCAAAGCACGGTTGGCGGGCGATAGTTCCCGCTCAGGCGACGGCCCATGCGCATCCGGTGCGCGGGCCGCCGTGCGAACGGCGCTGCCCGGTGCCGTCCCCCGAGGAGCAGGACAATGACGAAGAGACACTGGATCGGCTCGTACGGCTCGATCCCCACCGAGATCGACCCCGATCGCTTTCCTTCCGTAACCGCGCTGCTGGACGACGCGATGCGCCGCTTCGCCGAGCGTCCCGCGTTCCGCGCGCTCGGCCGCACGCTGACCTACGCCGACGTCGACCGCCTGTCGGCCGCGCTCGCCGCGTACCTGCAGCAGGTCGTCGGCGTGCGCAAGGGCGACCGCGTGGCCGTGATGCTGCCGAACGTGCTCGCGTTTCCGGTGGCGACCGTCGCGCTCGCGCGGCTCGGCGCGATCCAGGTCAACGTGAACCCGTTCTATACCGCGCACGAACTCGAGCACCAGCTCAACGACGCGGGCGTCGAAGTGGCCGTGGTGTGCGGCGGCTCGATGGGGACGTTCGCCGACGTGGTCGGCAAGACGCGCATCCGGACCGTGCTGGGCGTGGGCCGCGGCGATCTCGGCGTCGTCGATGCGCCGGCCGGCGCGTGCGACGCGTTGCCGCCGGGCTCGATCCCGCTCGCGGATGCACTCGCCGCCGGCGCATCGCTCGCATTCGAGCCGGTCGCGCTCGGCGGCGCCGATCTGCTGCTGCTGCAATACACGGGCGGCACGACCGGGCTGTCGAAGGGCGCCGCGCTGTCGCACCGCAACCTGGTCGCGAACATCGAGCAGTTCGCGGCGATCGTGTCGGGCGCACGGCAGCCGGGCGAGGAGGTCGTCGTCACGGCGATCCCGCTGTATCACATCTTCGCGCTGACGGTGAACTTCCTGTCCTACTTCGCGATCGGTGCGGAGAACTGGCTCGTCGCGAATCCGCGCGACATGGACGGCTTCATCGACGTGCTGAAGGCCGCGAGGCCGACGGTGTTCGTCGGCGTCAACACGCTGTACGCGGGGCTCGCCGGCCATCCGCGGCTGAAGGAGGTCGACTGGTCGCGGCTGAAGCTGTCGGCCGGCGGCGGCGCGGCGGTGATCGACGTGATCTCCGCGCGCTGGAAGGCCGTGACGGGCAACTTCATCCGCGAAGGGTACGGGCTGTCGGAAACGTCGCCGGTGGTCACCTTCAACCCGCAGTCGATCGACGCGTTCACCGGCACGACCGGCCTGCCGCTGCCGTCGACCGACGTGAAGCTGCTCGATGACCAGGATCGCGAGGTCGCGATCGGCGAAGCGGGCGAGATCTGCGTGCTGGGGCCGCAGGTGATGGGCGGCTACTGGCAGAAGCCGGAAGCGAATGCGGCGGCGTTCACCGCGGACGGCTACTTCCGCACCGGCGACATCGGCGTGTTCGACGCGGCCGGCTTCCTGAAGATCGTCGACCGCAAGAAGGACATGATCATCGTGTCGGGCTTCAACGTGTACCCGAACGAGGTGGAAGCGGTTGCCACCGCGTTGCCGGGCGTGGCCGAATGCGCGTGCATCGGCGTGCCGGATGCGCGCACCGGCGAGGCCGTGAAGCTGTTCGTGGTGCTCGCGCCGGACGCGGCCGTGACCGAAGCGGAGCTCGTCGCGCATTGCCGCGCGAACCTCGCGGCGTACAAGGTGCCGAAGCTGATCCGCCTGGTCGAGCGGCTGCCGAAGTCGACGGTCGGCAAGATCCTGCGCCGGGAACTCAGCCGCGCCGACTGATGGCGCCGACGCGTCGCGCGCCCGGCGGCGCGCGGGCCGGCGCGCCGAAAGCCGAGAAAGCCGAGAAAGCCGAGAAAGCCGAGAAAGCCGAGAAAGCCGAGAAAGCCGAGAAAGCCGAGAAAG
>NZ_QTPV01000067.1:0-29340 GCF_003857985.1 Burkholderia sp. Bp9090 | reverse complement strand
AACCAACCCTAACCCCAACCTCAAAACCGGACATTTCTATTTAGCTGGCGCCACGACATCTTGAAATGGCTACGACACTGGTGCATTTGGCGGTGTTGCGTCCCGCGCCGAAGATCAGCCGCTTCAGCGCAACACTAAGGTTCTATCGGCATACTGCGGTCTCGTTAGAGTCATGAAGTCCATCAGCTCGTCTTCATGCCGTCCAGAGTCTTGACGCAGTTTGAGTTACCGATTGCCCCAACGGTTGGAAGCCATGCGCAACAGCGCTGCATTGGCAGCGCGCAAATCGAACAATTCCGCGTCGAAGCCGGACCCGATCCAGTTTCGGTAACGCTCTGCCTTTTCACTGTCCGGATCGTTGGATAGCGTATTCAGGAACGCCTCATAGCCGGATGGACCGCCAACGTCCTCCGGCGGACAAGCACGGGCGCCGCCAATGACTTGGGCTTCTCCCCAAGGTTGGCCCTCGATCGTTTCCATCTTCTCGACGACGACGCTGTGATTCCAGCCGTCCCCGAAGTCGTATCGGTAAACGAAGCGCGAACCTGGCTTCAGGACCGCCTGCAGACGAACCTTTCGGTCATCTGCAGTCGTGCCCGAGTCAGCAAAGTCCACCACATCATCGATCTCGAACATGGCGTAGGTCATGCCATCGATCAGGAAGTCGTGAAGATGCGTGTCTTCCCATCCGAAAGCTGCTTGCAGAATGTGATGCAGCTTGCGCAGCGATTCAGTTCCTTCGACTTCGATCTGACGCCAGACGGGCGGATCGATGTGCTGAAGCGCCACTTTGAGGGTGAAGCGCGGGAACGATTTCGGCATTCGATCTCCTCAGAACGCGAACCTGCACTATTATTGCCTCGCAATGGTCACCTGAAGCAAGCACTGTAGGATCGCCGACGCTGGAAGGAACGCGAAGCATCCGCGCATAGCAACCGCACTGCAGCCCGCCTCACCTCGATCAAATCGCCACTTCCGGCGGCGCCTGACGAAACAGCCGCGTAATCCAGCACAGATATACCAGCCCGAGCACGAACCACGCGATGCCGAGGACCAGTGCCGCCTTCTCGAGACTCACGAGCAGCCAGATATCGGACACCGCGCCGATCACCGGGAACACGAGCCCGCCGAACACCCCGATCCGGCGCTCGCCATGATTGCCCGACAGATACAGGCGAATCACGCACAGATTGACGGCCGTAAAGGCAAGGAACGCGCCGAAGTTGATGAAAGACGTCGACGTGGCGACGTCCAGCTTCAGCGCGATCAGGCCGACCACGCCCGCCAGCGCGATGTTGATCGCCGGTGTCTTGAAGCGCGGGTGAATGAATCCGAATACGCGTTTCGGCAGGATTTCGTCGCGACCCATCGCATAGAGCAGCCGGCCGACGCTCGCTTGCGCGGAAATCCCCGACGCGAATTGGGCGAGGATCAGACCCGCGAGGAATACGGTGACGAACACATCGCCGCCGATCATCTTCGCGACCTCGAACGCGGCTGAATCCGTGTCCTTGAATTCGACGCCCGGGTGCGCGAGCTGCATCGTGTATGCCGCGATCACGAAGATCGCCCCACCGATCAGCGCAATCAGCAGGATCGCACGCGGCATGTTCTTTTTCGGCTCGATCGTTTCCTCGGTCAGCGTCGACACCGCGTCGAAGCCGAGGTACGAATACGCAGCGATCGCGGCGCCCGCCATCGTCGCGCCGAACGGCACGTGCGGCTTGAAGAACGGCTCCGCCATCGCGATGCCGCCCGGCCCGGCCGCGGCTGACGCGTAGTGCCAGCACAGCGCCACGAACATCACGACGATCGCGAGCTGCACGATCATCAGCACGATATTGAAGCGCGCAGCCAGTTCGATACCGACGATGTTCAAGCCGCTCGTCAATACGATGAACGCGACGATCCAGATCCAGGTCGGCACATGTGGAAAGGCGGCGTTCAGATATGCAGCGCCGATCAACCAGATCACCATCGGCAGGAAGAAATAGTCGAGCAGCGTCGCCCAGCCGATCATGAAGCCGAGGTGCGGGTTGAACGTCTTGCGCGTGTACGTATAGGCTGAACCTGCAGTCGGATAGAGCCTGGCGAGCTTGCCGTAGCTGAGCGCGGTGAACGCGATGGCGATCAGCGCAAGCAGATAGGCGAGCGCGGCCGTGTCGTCGCTGGCCTTGGCGAGCACGCCGTAGGTACCGTAGACGATCAGCGGCGCCATATAGGCGAGGCCGAACAGCAGCACGGACGGCAGGCCGAGCGTGCGCTTCAGGCTCGGCGATTCATGGGATGACGACGCTTGCATGTTATCTCCTGGACCTTCGGGGCCGATGCGAATGCCTGTGTGCCTTCGGCCGACATTTCGATTGAACGGGCACGCCCGGGCGACGCATGACGCCCGCGCGATGCCGTGAACGGACTGCGAAACCGGATTATTCGCCGCGCTGACAACGCGCTTCGATCATGAATGCGCGATGGCCGTCCGACTGCTCGAGCGGCGCGAGATCAAGCGCCACGCGTGTGTCGTGCAGGTAGTTGTAGTGTTCGCGGCTCGCTTCGAGACGCGTGAGATCGAGGTTCGCCTGCACGACCGTCTCGACCCTGCCCAGTTCCAGCGCGGTTTCGCCGAACGGATCGACGAGCGCGGAAAGGCCTGCGAACGTCAGATTGTCGTCGCCGGCCCCGCAACGGTTCACCATCACCGCGAACATCTGGTTTTCCATCGCGCGTGCCGCGATCGCGCGGCGATGCACCGGGCCGAACGGGTCCATGTTGCCGTTCGTGACGATCAGCAGATCGGCATCGAGCGCGCCGACGGCTCGCGCCGTTTCGGGAAATTCGATGTCGTAGCAGATCAGCAGACCGACCGTCAGGCCGTTCCAGATGCACGTCGCGAAGCGGTCACCCGGCGTGAAGACACCGACATCCGATGCCCACAGATGCGTCTTGCGATAGCGCAGCACAATGTCGCCCTGCTCGTCGACAAGTACCGTGGTGTTGTAAAACCGGTTGCCGTCGCGCTCGGCGAGGCCCACGGCGACAGCGACGCCCTTTTGTCGTGCCGCGTCGCGTACCGCGGATAATCCGGGGCCATCGAGCGTCTGTGCGACTTCGGCGACATTGTCGCGGGTCGGAAAGCCCGACAACGTCGTCTCGGGGAACACGATCAGTTTCGTGCCGCCTGCCACGTCGACGCGCCCGATCGTGTCGATCACCTTGCGCGTGTTGTGCGCGACGTCGCCGTCGATCAGCGAGAGTTGCGCGAGTTCTACCTGCATGAAAACCGTCTCCTTCCAATAGCCTTTCATCGGCGCGTCGTCTGCCCTGCCCTTCTGATACGACGCGCGGTCGAGCGAAACAGGCCGTGTACCCCTGCCTGTCGAAGTGAGGCCGATTATCGGGTTATTATTTTTGACCTGAAATTCCCCGCCAGGGTTACCCTCACCGGAGCACACGATGGACTTCGAATGGCGAGATCTCGCTTTTCATCGGGAGATTGGCTCGGCCATCGACGCCCTCGATGGCCCGCATTTCTGGGCACGCCTCACGCGTGTGCTCGAGCGGCATCTCGAGTTCGACAACTGGGTCGCGCTGCGTTTCGCGCGCGCCGCGCCGCCTCTCGTGCTTGCCGAGCAGGCCATGCCCGACGGCAAGATCGACCTGATGTTTCAGGACTATCTGGCCGCCCTCTATCAACTCGATCCGTTCTATCTCGCCGCGTTCGAAACGCAGGCGTCGGGCTTCTACACGCTCGCCGACGTCGCGCCGGACAATTTCCGGATGACCGAGTACTACCAGCGGTACTTCAGGAAAAACATCGTCGGCGACGAAGTGCATTTCAACGTCATGATCGATCGCGATCACACATTGGGCTTTTCGCTCGGCAAGACGAGCAAGTACGACGATCGCGAGATTGCGTTGCTCACGCTGTACACGCCCTGGGTCCTGTCGTTGATGCAGCAGCGCTTGCGCTTCGAGACGTTCGCGATCAAGGATGCGCCGCGCGTGACCGAAGGCGAAGCGCCCGACCCGCAGGCGCGCTTCGGGATGCTGACCGGAAAGAGCGGGCGCGGCGCGTTGACCACGCGCGAAATCGAAGTCGCGATGCTGTCATTGAGCGGATTTTCGTCACGCGCGATCGGGGAAAAGCTGTCGATTTCGTTCGAGACCGTGCGTGCGCACAAGAAGCACATTTACGCGAAGCTGGGTGTCGGATCGCAATCCGAATTGTTCGCGATGTTCTACGATCGGGGCAGATCCGGCGAATCTGCGTGATTCGCGTCTCCGTGTCACGGCACGAATACCGGCAGGCGCGCTGCCGCTTCAGGTTTAGCCGGTGAGCACGGAATCACGTGCATCCAGATTGAGCCGGAGATTCGTGATGGACGCGAATTCCGGCTCCCGGGATAAATGGCATTGCCTTGCGATGCGTTTTTGAACCGGGCAATCCTGTCACGACGCGGCGACGCTCGATCGACTACGCCGACGGTGTCTGCCGTCTTGAAACCGTTCGAATCCGCGCCTTGCCCCCGTTGCTGCCGGTGCCATTACACCGCCCCATCCCCGGCTCCTTTATGCCGCCCATCGACACGCCGAGTCGGCAATGCGGCGAGCCCGCGCACCGCCGCCGCGTTCTCGGCGCCATCGTCGCTGCGGCCGGTGATCTCGTCCAGCGCCCGGTTGTTGGTGTACGGCCCGAACACACCGATCGACACCATCACGATCAGCATGCTGCCGCCGGTCAGCACGAACACTGCGGACACCCCGGCGCGCTCGAGCAGCAGCGCGACGATGAAACTGCTCGCGATTCCGGTCAGGCGGCCGATCGAATGCACGAAGCCGAGCGCGCGCCCGCGGATCTCGGTCGGAAACACTTCCGACTGGTACGCGGTGCCGTTGCTCGCGAGCACCGTGTTGGACAGCGTGACGAGCAGGCCGAACGCGATCACGAATGGTGCCTGCGCCGACATCGCGAACGCGGTGCCGAACAGCGCGACGCCGAACGCCGACGCGACGATCAGCCACTTGCGCTCGATGCGGTCAGCGAGCACGCCGGCAACGAACGGCGACACCGGATACGCGAACGCGATCACGAACGCATACCAGAGGCTCTTCGTGACGCTCGCGCCCTGCGCGGCCAGCAGCGTCGGCAGCCACTGGCTGAAGCCGAAGAAGCCGATGCTCAGGAATGCGTTGAATACGATCAGCATCGCCGTGCGGCCGCGATGCCGCGCATCCCACATCGACGGCGCGCGCCGCGCGGCCGGCGTTGCGATGGCCGGCATCCGGACCGCGGGCAGCGGCCGGCCGGATTCCCGCTCGACCGCCTGCTCGAGCCGCTGGAGCACGGCTTCGGCGTCGGCCTCGCGGCCGGTGCTGGCAAGCCAGCGCGGCGACTCCGGCAGCCGCGACTGCAGCCACCAGACGACGACCGCGCCGCTGCCGCCGAGCAGCACGACCCAGCGCCACCCGGACACCCCGAGCGGATCGTGCGGCACCCATAGCCACGACACCAGCGCGAGCACCGGCATCGCGAGATAGCCGATCGCGAAGCACAGCGCGAACGCACGCCCGCGCACTGCTTTCGGCACCAGCTCGGTCAGGAACGCGCCGATCGTGATCAGCTCCGCACCGATGCCGCAGCCCGCGACGAAGCGGCACACGAGAATGCCGAGCGCATGCGTCTGCACGCACATCGCAAGGCTTGCCGCCGTGTAGAGCAGCAGCGCACCGGTGAACAGCGCGCGCCGTCCGATGCGGTCCGCGAGGCGCGACACGAACATCTCGCCGACAAACAGCCCGGCGAACGTCGCCGCGCCGAGTGCGCCCTGGTCCGACATGCCGAGCACGCCGTGCGAGCCCGCGTGAAAGATGCCGTCGCGGATCAGCCCGGGCGGCAGGTAGGTCATCTGGAACAGGTCGTAGATCTCGAAAAAACCGCCGACGCTCAGGAACATCACGAGCGTCCAGATGCTGGCCGTCGCGGGCAGGCGGTCGATGCGCGCGGCGATCGACGCCGCATGGGAATGGGACATGGCGATTCCTCGGTGATCCGCCCGCGCGGTCTGCGCGAAGCGGCGGACAGGGCGCCGGCGCGGGTGCGCGCGGCGCCGGCGTTCATACGGTGGCGACCGGATTGACCGGCGACCCGACGAGCCCGCGCAGGTGCAGCGGCGGCGCGGTCAGCAGGAAGCGGTTGCGCCGATGCGCGCGCAGCCAGTCGGCGAGCAGCGTCAGATGCCACAGCTCGCCGAGATGGATGCCGAGCTTGAACAGGCACAGCTCGTGCAGCGGCATCAGCGCGCCGGGCCGCTCGCGCGCCGACGCATGGCGCGGGCGCTCCTCGACCGCATGGTTGTCCGCCGCGAGCGCGGCGAGCCCCGATGCGTCGATCCATTCGAGCAGGCGCGGATCGTTGCCGTCGAGCACGCAGCACACGTCCGGCGCGGCGGGCTCGCCGAGCGCGTCGGCTTCGATCAGGCGATCGGCGAAGCCCGTATGCACGCATACGATGTCGCCGCGCTCGACGACCACATCGTCCGCGCGCAGTACCGACATCCATTCCGCGTAGCCGATCTTGCGCCGCTCGTCGCCGAAGTGGCGGCGCAGGTCGACCATCACGCCGCGCCCCTGCACGCCGGTTTGCGCCATCACCTCGATGCCGAGCGCGCGCGCACCGCCGCGCGGCGCACCCGCTTCGGGCACCCGGATGTGCTCGTCCATCCGGTAGCCGTTGTAGAACACGCGGGCGCGTTCGCCGTTGCCCGCCGGATCGAACAGCGAGCCGACGTGCGACAGTGCATCCCACTGCGTCGAGAACTGCGAGTGCATGCAGAACGAATCGTCGCAAACCACATCGGTTGCGTTGGCAACCTGTTCGTCAGCCCGATAGCCGAAGTACGGCTTGTCGCCGTGCAGCGCCGGCATGATCGCCGGCGGCCGGCGCCGCGCGTTCAGCCCGCCTCCGCGCGGCACGTCGAGCGGCAGGCTCAGCGAGAACACGCGGCCTTCACGCACCTCCGCGACGCCGCGCAGCACCGCGTCGGGCGTCAGCCAGTTCAAGCGCCCTTTCTGATCGTCAGGGCCGAAATCCCCCCAGTTCGAGCCGGGCGGCCGATGGGTCCAGCGTGGCTTCATGGTGTCTCCTCCATGCAATGTCCAGGGTGCGGCGGCCGTCGTTCGCGGCCGCCTCGCACGGCGCGCCTAGCGCGTGCGGATCACGCCCAGCCCGGCGAGCCGCTCGTATTCGCGTTCGCCGAGCAGCGGCAGCAGGATCTCGCGATTGTTCTCGCCGAGTGCTGGTGCAGGCCGGCGGAACGCGCCGGGCGTGGCCGACAGGCGCGGCGTGATGTTGTGCATCGGCAGGCTGCCGACGTCGTCGTCCGGCAGCTCGACGAGCGCCTCGCGCTCGATCACGTAGTGATCCTGAACGATCTGCGCGATGTCCTGGATCGGCCCGACCGTCACGCCTGCTTCCTCGAAGAACGCGAGATTGGCGTCGAGATCGCGCACGGCGATGAATTCGCCGACGATCGCATCGAGCGCCTCCGCGTGCTGCACGCGCTGCACGTTGGTCGCGTAGCGCGGATCGTCGATCAGGTCCGCTCGGCCGATCGCGCGGAACAGCCGCTCGGCCATCGCCTGCGTCGAGCTCGACAGGCACAGCCACTTGCCGTCGCGCGTGCGATACGCGTTGCGCGGCGCGGTGTTCGACGAGCGGCTGCCGGTGCGCGCCTTGATCTCGCCGGTCATCACGTAGTTCGCTGCAGCCGGCCCGAGGATCGACAGCAGCGGCTCGAACAGCGACACGTCGATCACCTGCCCCGCCGCGCCGTGCGCGGCGCGCGCATGCAGCGCGACCAGCACGGCGATCGCGCCGGACAACCCGGCCGTCATGTCGCCGAGGAACATCGGCGGCAACACCGGCTCGCGATCGGCGAAGCCGTTGATCGCCGCGAACCCCGCATACCCTTCCGCGAGCGTGCCGAAGCCCGGCTTGTGGCGGTACGGCCCCGTCTGCCCCCAGCCGGAGATCCGCGCGATCACCAGCTCGGGACGGATCGCGAGCAGGTCGTCCGGGCCGAGCCCCATCTTCTCGGTGACGCCGGGCTTGAAGCTCTCGACGAACACGTCCGCGTCGCGCACCAGCCGGCGGACGATGTCGATCCCCTCGGGCGCGCGCAGGTCGACGCACACGCTGCGCTTGTTGCGTCCGTACACCTTCCAGTTCGTGCTGATCCCGCCCGCGCCGACCGCGCGCAGCGTATCGCCGCGCTCGCTCTCGACCTTGACGACATCCGCCCCGAAATCGGCGAGCTGCACGCTCAGCATGTTGCCCGCCATCAGGCGCGACAGATCGACGACGCGCACGCCCGCGAGCGGCCCCCGCGCGCCGGCGTCGAACGGTTTCGGATGGATCGGGCCGGTGGACGCGCGACGGCGCGCGCCGGCCGCGTGAGCGGCCTGCGGGTCGGGAACGAACATGCTGGTCTCCTGGTTGGTGGGTGAGTCGTTCGATGCGGACTTCGAAGTGCGCGCGCTCGGCCGCGCGCCGGCGCTACTCGAGCAGCGCGCCGAGCTGGTCGGCTGCGCGAAACGCCGCGCCCGCGGCGGGCAGATCGCCGCCCAGCGCACGCGTCAGCTCGGCGGCGGCCGCCTGCACGCGCGGCAGGTAGTCGGCCAGCACCTTCTTGTTGAAGCGATAGCGCGGCACGCCGAGCGAGATCGCGCCGCTCAGCACGCGTCCGACGCCGAACGCCGGGCACGCGATCGCCGCGCTTTCCGGGTCGCGCTCGGCGATCGATACCGCGTAGCCCTGCTCGGCCGTCTTCTCGTAGTCGCCGCCGCGCGTGCCGCTGAACGCGAGCAGCACGCGCCCGGCCGCGCCGACGTCGAGCGGAAAGCGGTCGCCTTCGCGCAGGTGCGTGCGCACCGAGCGCTGCGCCTGGATGCGGAACAGGCACACACGCTGATCCCCTTCGCGTACGTAGAACGCGGCCGTCTCACCGGTTTCCGCCGACAGCGTCGACAGGATCGGCATCACGTACTCGCGCAGCTGAAACGACTCGCGATACATCATCCCGAGCTGGAACACGGCGGGCCCCAGCACGTAGCGCCCATCCGGCAGGCGCTTGATGAAGCGGAACTGCTCGAGCGACTCGAACATCCGCAACAGCGTGCTCATGTTGAGCCCCGTTTCCTCGCTGACCTGCGCGAGCATCAGCCCGCCGGGCGCGTTGCCGAACGCCAGCAGCGCGGTCAGCGCGCGGTTGACCGCGGCCACGCCGCCCTCTGCGGGATTGCTTGTCTCCATCTTGCTCATGTCCACCTCGTGCGATGCCGGCAGAGTCGTGCTGCTGCGGCCGGCATCTAAAAATGAAAGTGGCTTTCATTATACGCAGATCGTCGACGACAGCAACATGAATCAACACAGATTCACTCGCTCGTCATTTCTGAAAATCCCCTTGAAAACTAGGCGTTAACGATAATCTTGACGAATGCCAGCATCCGCCACAAAAATGAAAGCGGCTTTCATTTTCGTGGATCATCGATGGAATTCTCGTCTCAACCGGTCTGGCGCTCGCTGCTGTACGTCCCCGCCCACGTCCCCCGTTTCGTCGCTTCGGCTGCCGCGAGCGACGCCGACGCCCTGATCCTCGATCTCGAGGACAGCGTCCCGCCAGCATGCAAGGAGGCCGCCCGCGACGGGCTGGCCGATGCCGTGCCGGCGTTGCGCGCGCCGGGCCGCGACGTGCTGGTGCGCGCCAACGGCCCGCTCGACCTGCTGGTGCCCGACCTGCGCGCGGCCGTCCGGGCCGGCGTGGACGGCGTCGTGCTGCCGAAGGTGCGCGGCGGCTCGCACGTCGAGGCGATCGACGAACTGCTGGCCGCGCTCGAAGAGGAAAGCGGCGCGCAGCCGGGCCGCACGCGGATCGTCGCGATCGTCGAAACGCCGCGCGCGTTCCAGGCGATGGACCGGATCGCGCAGGCATCGCCGCGCGTCGTCGCGATGATGCTGGGCGGCGGCGACTTCGCGCTGAACTGCGAAAGCGCCGCGAGCGCCGACGTGCTGCGCGTGCCGAAGCAACTGCTGATCATCGCCGCGCGCGCCGCCGGCGTCCTGCCGCTCGGCCTCATCGGCGGCCTCGACGAGCTACGCGATCTCGACGCGTTCGAGCGCGTCGCGCGCGCGTCCGCGGAGCTCGGCTATGCGGGCGCGACCTGCATCCATCCGCTGCAGGTCGGCGCGCTCAACCGCGCGTTCCGTCCCGACGAAGACGCGGTGCGCGACGCGAATGCGGTGCTGGCCGCCTACGACGACGCGTGCGCGAACGGGCGCGGCGCGCTGCGCGTCGACGGCAGGATGGTCGACGCGCCCGGCGTCGCCCGCGCGAAGCGCGTGCTCGCGCGGCACGCGGCCGTGCAGGCGCGTGACGACGGCGCGCCCCGGTGATGCACGCGCCGCCCTGTATCGCCGTGCTTCACCCCGGCACGTGCGCACGTCGCGCGTGCGTCCCGCCGCGACGCAGCCGGTTCGCCGCCCGGCCCGGATAGCGCCGCCCGCGGCACCGCCGCGCCGCTCGACCAGCGCGGCGCCGCAATCAAACAAACAACAAACCCTCGAAGGAGACTAGCCATGGGCAAGCGAATGTCCGCATTGTGCGGACTGGGCCTCGTATCGGCCGGCGCCTGCGCGCAAAGCACGATCACGCTGTACGGCGTGGCCGACATCTATACGGAATTCCTCACCCACCAGGCCGCGCCCGGCGACAAGTCGTCGGCATCGCTCGTGCGGATGGCGTCGGGCGGCAAGAGCGGCTCGCGCTGGGGCCTGAAGGGCGTAGAGGATCTCGGCGGCGGCTGGCAGGCCGCATTCCGGCTCGAAAGCGGCATCAACCTGAACAACGGTACCGGCACCGGCGCGGGCGGCTTCGACCGCTCCGCGTGGATCGGGCTGCAGCACGAGCGCTGGGGCACGCTGCGGCTCGGCCACCAGTATTCGACGCTGTTCGACGTCATGGAGCGCTATTCGCCGACGGGCGCGTACTCGACGCTGTACGAGCCGGCCGGCGCGATCGTCGGTGTCAACTTCCGCGAGAACAACGTCGCCAAGTACCTGGCGAAGATCGGCTCGCTGACGCTCGAAACGCACTATTCGTTCGGCGGCACGCCCGGCGCGTTCCAGGCGAATGCCGCCTACGGCGCCGGCTTCGATTATGCCGGCGCCGCATTCTCGTTCGCCGCCGCATTCGACAACGTCAACACGCCGCAGCCTGGCGGCTTCGCGCATTTTCGCCGCTACGCCGCCGCCGCGATCGTGTCCGTCGACCGCGCGCAGCTGCTGGCCGGCGTCACGCACGGACAAAGCGGCGTCGCCACGCGGTCGGTCGTGACGAACTACACGTTCTGGTGGGCCGGCGTGCGCTACATGATCACCCCTTACCTGCAGGCGCTCGGCGCGTTCTATTACGAGGACATCCGTGCGCAGAATCCGCCGGACGCGCAGGCGAGCGCACCGCACCCGGCCAACCCGCAGCAGGTCACGCTGCAGCTGAACTACTTCCTGTCGAAATCCGTCACGCTGTACCTCGCGGGCGGCTACGCGCGCCGCGCCGCGCTCGATTTCGACAACTACAACTACAACTTCCTCCACTACACGCTGGCCGCCGACCGCGCCGGCAGCGCGGGCGTGGCGCTCGGCCTGCGCAAGCTGTTCTGAGCCCGCCTCTCTCGCCCTTTCAGGAACCTTCGGAGTCTTCAAACCATGAACCGCCGCCACTTTCTTTCCACGCTGACCGGCGCCGCGCTCGCGCTACCACTTGGCCCTGCCCGCGCCGGCTCGCTGCCGGCGGCCGCCGGCAGCCCCGATCTCGCGCAACAGCTCGCCGACTACGCGGCCGGCCTGCAGTATCGCGACCTCGACGCCGCGACGATCGAGACGATCAAGGCGCATCTGATCGACGCGCTCGGCTGCGCGATCGCCGCGCACGACGAACGCCCGGTGCGGATCGCGCGCGACGCGGCGCTCGCGTCGCCGGACGGCGTGTCGACGATCGTCGGCACGAACCGACGCACGAGCCCCGATCTCGCCGCGTTCGCGACCGGCACCGCGCTGCGCTACTACGATTTCAACGACGCGTACGCCGGCAAGGAAACCGGCCATCCGAGCGACAACATGTCCGCGTGCCTCGCCGTCGCCGAAGCGCAGCATGCGAGCGGCCGCGACCTGATCCTGTCGATCGCGATCGCGTACGAGATCGCGTGCCGGCTGATGGACGCCGCCGCGATCAGCCCGCGCGGCTGGGACCACACGTGCTACAGCCTGCCCGCCGTCGCGCTCGCCGCCGGCAAGCTGATGCGCATGCCCGCGCCGCAACTGGTGCAGGCGGTCAACCTGTCGATCAACAGCCATCTCGCGCTGAACCAGACGCGCGTCCAGCAGCTGTCGAACTGGAAGGCGCTCGCCGATGCGGACGCGGCGCGCAACGCGGTGTTCTCGACGCAGCTCGCGCGCGCGGGGCTGACCGGCCCCGCGCCGATCTTCGAAGGCATGGCGGGGTTCTTTCCGCAGGTGTCCGGGCCGTTCGCCGTCGATACGCGCGAATTCGGCGGGCGCGACGGTGCGTTCCGGATCGGCAAGTGCTTCGTGAAGTTCTATCCCGCGCAAGGACTCACCCAAACCGCGATTCCGGCCGCGCTCGACGTCGCCGCGCAGGTCGGCGACCTGCGCCGCATCCGACGCATCGAGATCCACACCACCGCGGTCGGCTACGTGACGGCCGGCCGCGACCGCGAAAAATGGGCGCCGTCGACCCACGAGACCGCCGATCACAGCCTGCCGTACATCGTCGCGCGCGCGATGCTCGACGGTGACATCACGACCGAGAGCTACCGGCACGACGCGCTGCACGATCCGGCGCTGCGCGCGCTGATCGAGCGGGTCACGGTGCAGGAGGACCCGGCGCTGACCGCCCGCTATCCGGCGCAGGCGCCGAACCGGGTGACGGCCGTGTGCGAAGACGGCACGACCTGCGCGAAGCAGGTGGACGAGCTGCCTGGCTCGCCGACGCGGCCGATGCGGCGCGACGACTACGAGGCGAAGTTCGCGAAGAACTGCCGGCGGCACTGGAGCCCGACGCAGATCCGCGCGGCGCTCGATTACCTGTGGCGGCTCGACGAGCAGCCCGACGTCGCGACGCTGCCGCCGCTGCTCGTCGTAGGCTGAGCCGCGTGCCCCGCCCAGGCCTCCGCCACGACGCCATGCCGCTCGAGCACTTGCGCGACCTCGACGATGCGGCCGCGCAGCCACGCGTGCGCGTCGCTGCCGTCGTAGCGGCGGTGCCGGTACAACGACCACGCGACGTGGCTCCATGGTGGCACGGGGATCGCCAGTCAAAACGAAATCGACCTCGCTTTCATCGGCGAGGTCGGTCATCCGTATTCAACCGGCGACTATGAGCCGCCGCGAACAGCATCAGGCGAGCCGGCGCGCGACGCGGCGCTCGACTGCGGTGCCGGCCCAGGTCGACATTTCGACCAGGAGCAGATAACAGACGGACAGCGCAAGCAATGTCTCGACGAAGGCAAAGCTCGCGGAGCCGATCCCGGTCAGCACGAACGTCAGCTCGGGAACCGTGACGATCGACAACACAGCGGTCTCTTTGCTCAGCACGATCGTCAGGTTGGTCAGCGCCGGCAGGATCAGTACCGTCATCTCCGGCAATTGCACACGAAAGGTCGTTTGCCACCATGTCATGCCGAGGCACGAAGCCGCTTCGACATGGCCGCGCGGCACCGCCTCGAAGCCGGAGCGGAACGCCTCGGTGAAATAGGCACCGGCATAGAGTGCGAGACCCACCACGCCCGCCGTCAACGGATCGAACGTCAGGCCGAACGACGGGCCGCCGTAATACAGCAAAAACAGTTGCACGAGAAACGGCGTGCCTCGGAACAGCTCGATATAAACGCGAATCGCCGCGCGTACATAGCGGCCGCACGCCTGCTGGGCAAGCGCGCAGCCAAAGCCGATCGCTGCACCCGCCAGCGTGCTCGCGACCCAGGCGCCCACCGTCGTCGCGAGCCCCGCGCCGATCTGCGGAAGGTTATTCGTGATCACATGGGGATTGAAAGTCAGCATCGAAAGCTCCGGCAAGGATTAGGGCCCGTTCATGCGGCCCGCAGGCGCCGCTCCGCACCGTGCGCGATCAACGCGAGCGCACCGCACAGCAGGAAATAGATCATGCCGGCCGCCACATACGCTTCGAGAGGCTGATACGTGCTGGCAGCGATGTTCTGCGCGGTGCGCGTGATTTCAGCCACGCCGACCACCGAGATCAACGACGATGCCTTGATCAGCAATACCATTTCGTTGACGAGCGACGGCAGCGTCATCCGCACCGCCTGCGGCACCTGGATCCGCCACAACCGATCCTTCGCCGACAGGCCCAGCATCGTCGCAGCCTCGATCTGGCCGCGCGGCAGGTTCACGAATCCGCCCCGCAGGATTTCCGCGATGTAGGACGCCGAGCACAGCGACACGGCGCTGACGGCGGCCGTCACCGGCGATACGTTGAGCCCGACGAACGGCAGGACGTAGTAGACGAGCAGCAACTGCACCAGCAGCGGCACACCGCGAAACACGCGTACGTATGCCCCCGCCGCGGCGCGGATCGCCGCTTGCGGCGCAAGACGGCCGCAGCAGATCACGAGACCGATGAAGAAGCCGAGCACCAGCCCCGCCGCCGAGACTTCGAGCGTCATCGACGCTGCGCGAAACAAGAGCGGCAAGCCGTCAATGAAGGTGGTCAGACTGAACATGGCGTTGCGCTCAGTAGTTTGGCGTCGGCATCTCGGCCGGCAGCGCCGTCGCGACACCGAACCACTTGCGCTGCAGCGTGGCGAGTGTGCCGTTCTTGTCCAGCGTGACGAGCGCCCCATTGAATGCGCTGGCCAGTGACGTGCTGTCGGCATCCTTGCGCAGCGCATAGGCGAAATAGACTTTCGTGCCGAAGGCGGGTTGCACGACGGAGAACACGGCCGGGCGCTGCTTCGCGACATAGGCGACGTTGGTCAGCGAGTTCGCGACGGCGGCGAGGCGTCCGGCCGCGAGATCCGCATACGCCTGGTTGTTGTCGACATATTCGCGGATCGTCGGCGGCTTCGGCAACGTCGCCGCGTAGCTCTTCAGCTGTTCGAGCTGCGCACTGCCCTTGCCCGCCCCCACCACCTTGCCGGCGATATCGGCCGATATTTTCAAGCTTCCGTCGCTCGCGCGTTTGAGCAGCGCGTCGGTAGCCTCGGCGATCGGCAGCGAGAACGCATAGCGCTCCATCCGTGCCTTCGTTACGGTCAGCGGACCTGCAACCATATCGAACTTGCCGGCGTCGAGACCCGGCAGCACGCTTTCCCACGGCAGATCGACGAAACGCACCTTGACGCCGACGATCTGCCCGACCGCCGCGAACAGGTCCTTGTTGAAGCCAGCCTGCTGGCCGTTCTCCAGAAAATCAAACGGCGCGAACTGCATCTCGGTGCCGACGACGAGCTCGCCGCGCTGCTTGACGCGATCGAGCATGCTGTCCGCATGCGCGGCCACGCTGCCTGCCGCCAGCGTCAATGCCACGAGCAGGGAAGTCCAGGGTTTGAATCGTTTCATCTGTCGTACTCCAGTCGAGGTCGAAATGATGGGATGAAATGCCGGACGTTCGCCAGATCGGCCCTTGGCCGAGCGCATCCGCCGCCGTCAGCTGAATCTACGTGGACAATTTGTCGGCGAAAATATTGTTTTCCGATCCACACGGAAGCTTTTATCTATGAAGCCCGTGTAGCCGAGGCATGCCAATGGATCACAGTGGCCGTTCGCCACGTCGATCGCAAAAAATCGGACCATGGGCTTCCAGGGCAGCGCACACGCGAATTGCACGATTTTGACGCGCGCCGCACCAACACGATTCATTCTTCCCCCCGATAAAGTGCATTGCCCGAAAGAAGCGGAACCCGATAAATCGTCGGCATAAAAGCGCAAAGCAAAAAATTATGAAAGACTCCCATATCAATGTTTTTGGCTATGCAAAATGAGCGGCACGTCCCGTCAAGCGGACCGTTCCCGATTGAATCCTGTGCGAGCCCTGCTTCATGGAAAACATTGCATTGCGGTATTCGCTGCGCCAGTTGCGCTACTTCGTCGTCACCGCCGAAACCTTGTCGTTTACCGCGGCGGCACGTCAGCTGCACATCTCGCAACCGTCGATCTCGACCTCGATAGGCGAGCTGGAATCGTCATTCGGCATCCAGCTGTTCATTCGCCATCGCGCGAGCGGTGTGTCCTTGACGCCAGCGGGACGCGACGTGCTCGGCCAGGTGCGCAACCTGCTGAAAAACGCGGAGGAACTGCAGACGATGGCGCGTGAAATGGACGGCGGCATGACGGGCACGATTGCGCTCGGTTGCCTCGTCTCGCTTGCGCCGCCGCTGATGCCGGCGATCATGAGCCGCTTCGTCACCGAGCACGGCGGTATCGGCTTTCGCACCATCGAGGCCAACCAGGACGATCTGCTGCAGGCATTGACCAACGGCACGCTGGACATGGCGCTCACCTACAGCCTCGACCTGACCGAAGACATTGCGTTCACGCCGCTCGTCACGTTGCCGCCATATGCGATCCTGCCGCTCGGACACCGGCTCACGCGCAGCAAGAAGGTTGCGCTCGCCGATCTGCTCAACGAGCCCTATGTTCTGCTCGATCTGCCGCACAGCCGCGAGTATTTCGCCGGACTGTTCGATCCGCTCGGCCGACGCCCGTCGCCGACGTTCCGCTCGTCGCAGCCGGAAGTCGTGCGCGGCATGGTGGCCAACGGTCTTGGCTTCAGCATTCTCAATTTCCCGCTTCGTTCGACCAGCACGGTCGACGGTTCAAACTTTGCCATCCGGCCGTTTCGCGACGACGTCACGTCGATCACCCTCGGCATCGCGATGTCCCGCTACATGAAGCCGCGCCAGCTGGTCACGCGCTTCGCGCAATTCTGCGAGACCTACATACCTGAAGTGCACATCCAGGCAACGCCAGCTGAATAGGAAAAAACTGGCAGTCACATCCGAAAAGAATAGTTGGTCTTGGATTTTGACTTGCTAAATTGCTCGTCACTTGATCAGTGTCCTTGTTTCGGAGCCAGGATGAGCACCATTCCCGCAGCACGTCAGGCTGTCGACGCGATCGTGCGCGATCTGAAGGGCAATTGTGAACGCGACTTTGGCGATGCCCGCGCGATGCCGCCGGCGGTCTACACATCGCCGGAATTTCTCGAGCGCGAACAGCAAACGATCTTCCGCAACGAATGGCTGTGCATGGGGCGTGCGACAGCACTGCCGAATCCGGGCGACTTCCTGACCGCCGAGATCGCCGATCAGCCGATCATCGTGATCCGCCGCGAGGACGGCACGCTGCGCGCGATGTCGAATGTCTGCCTGCATCGGATGTCGACGCTGCTCGAAGGTCGCGGCAATGTGCGCCGGATCGTCTGTCCATACCATGCATGGAACTATTCGCTCGACGGCGATCTGCGGGGCGCACCGATGATGGACAGGCAGGACGGTTTCTGCAAGGACACCTACAAGCTGCCGCAGGTGCGCTGCGAGATCTGGCAAGGCTGGATTTACGTCACGCTCGATCACGACGCTCCGCCCGTCGCGACGCAGTTGAAGGAACTCGACGAGCTGATCGCCGACTACGATATGTCGTCCTATGTCGAGACCTTCCACGAGGAACACGTGTGGAACACGAACTGGAAGATCCTCGCGGAAAACTTCATGGAAAGCTACCACCTGCCGATGCTGCATCGCGCGACGGTGGGCCCGCATTCGAAGCTCGACGAGATGGAGTGTCCGCCAGGGCGGCCGGCCTTCAACTATCACTGGATCACGAAGGAAGCATCGCTGCCGATCGGCAACGCCCATCCAAACAACACCCGTCTGCAAGGCCAGTGGCGCAAGACGACTGCCCTGCTCGCGATCTACCCGACCCATCTCGTCACGCTGACACCGGGCTATTTCTGGTATCTGGTCCTGCAACCGTTGGGCGTCGATCGCGTGCACATCCGCTTCGGCGGCGGCTTGTCGCCGGAATTCATCGACGATCCGCAGGCAGCCGGATACATGGCAACGCTGAAGACACTGCTCGACGAAGTCAATCTCGAAGACCGGCGCGGTGTCGAGGCAGTGTTCCGCGGCGTGCACGCACCGCTCGCGAAACCCGGCCATCTGAGTCACCTGGAGCGGCCGAATTACGACTTCGCACGTTATCTCGCGTCGCGCGTGGCAACCTGAAACGTCGCCGGATCGCGACGCAGTCCGACACATCATCTCATTGAATCTTTCGATGGCCAGTCAACCCTACATTTCGTTCGTCGGCGTCAGCAAGTCTTACGACGGCCGGCATGCGGTCGTCGACGGACTCGATCTCGACATCGATCAGGGTGAATTCGTGTCGCTGCTGGGGCCGTCCGGCTCCGGCAAGACGACGACCCTGATGATGCTCGCCGGCTTCGAAACACCGACCGACGGCACCATCCTGCTCGACGGCCGCCGCCTCGACGACAAGCCGCCGCACCTGCGCGACATCGGCATGGTGTTCCAGAACTACGCGCTGTTTCCGCATCTGACGATCGCGGAGAACGTCGCGTTTCCGCTTTCGGTGCGCAAGGCCCCGCGCGACGAACGCAAGGCGCGGGTGAAGCGCGCGCTCGACATGGTCGAGCTGTCGCATCTTGCATCGCGTCGTCCGGCGCAGTTGTCGGGCGGCCAGCAGCAGCGCGTCGCGCTGGCGCGCGCGCTGGTGTTCGAGCCGCGCGTCGTTCTGATGGACGAGCCGCTCGGCGCGCTCGACAAGCGGCTGCGCGAAACGATGCAATACGAAATCATGCGGCTACATCGCGAGCTGTCGCTGACCGTCGTCTACGTGACGCACGATCAGAACGAAGCATTGACGATGTCGGATCGCGTCGCGGTTTTCTCGGACGGTCGCATCCAGCAGGCAGCGACGCCGACCGAGCTGTACGAGAACGCCCAGAACGCGTTTGTCGCGAACTTCGTCGGCGAGAACAACGGTTTGACCGGGCGGGTCGGCGCGCTCGACGGCGAACTCGCCACGCTCGTGCTCGCCACCGGCATGACGATCCGCGGGCGCCGCGGCAGCCATGTCGAGTCCGGTGACGCCGGGACGCTCGCGTTGCGTCCCGAGCGAGCGCAGGTGTTCGCCGCCGGTGCGACCAACCTGCCCGCGGACGTGAACGCACTCGCCGCGACGGTGCGCGACATCGTGTACTGCGGCGATCATCATCG
Organism: Burkholderia sp. Bp9090; assembly: GCF_003857985.1. Taxonomy (NCBI): domain Bacteria; kingdom Pseudomonadati; phylum Pseudomonadota; class Betaproteobacteria; order Burkholderiales; family Burkholderiaceae; genus Burkholderia; species Burkholderia sp. Bp9090. Next base: position 10,008 of record NZ_QTPV01000067.1, on the reverse strand, counting down.
GGTGCTGCTCAAGCTCGGCGGCGACGCCACGATGGTCGTCAAAGTGTCGAACACGCGTCTCGTCGCGCTGCCGCCGATCGGCGCCGCAGCTACGATCGTGTGGCGTTACGACGATTGCAAGGTGCTGTCGTCGGCGGTCGCCCGGGTCTCCAGTTCCGCCGTTCGCTTACCCGTTCCACCCGTTGCCGTGCCCTTCGCCGCTGGAGTCTGAAAATGAAAAACCCCCACTACGCCGTTCTTCGCCGCACCGCGGCGGTCGTGATCGCGCTTGCCGCGCTGCCCGCCACCGCTCATGCAGCGGACACGCTGTCCGTCGTCACGTTTGGCGGCGCATATGAGACGGCCGCGCGTCAAGCGTGGTTCGATCCGTTCACTGCGAAGACCGGTACGAAATTCGAAACCGAGTCCTACGACGGCGGTCTCGCGAAGCTGCAGGCCATGGAACAGGCGAAGAATCCGACCTGGGACCTGATCGACATGGAGACCAACGACGCGATCAATGCATGCGACGAAGGTCTACTCGAGAAATTCGACAGCAAGACGATCGGCAATACCGCGGATTTCCTGCCCGGCGCGCTGCGAGATTGTTCAGTTGCCGCGATGGTCTGGTCGACCATCTACGCTTATGACGCGTCGAAGCTGAAGACTGCGCCGACCACGATCGCCGACTTTTTCGATCTGAAGAAATTCCCCGGCAAGCGCGGCCTCAGGAAATCGCCGAAGGTCACGCTCGAATGGGCGCTGATTGCCGACGGCCTGGCACCGGCCGACGTCTACAAGGCGCTGGTCACGCCTGCCGGAGTCGACCGTGCATTCAAGAAGCTCGATACGATCAAGTCGAGCATCGTCTGGTGGGAAGCCGGTGCGCAGGCGCCGCAACTTCTCGCGGACGGCGCGGTGACCATGGTGCAGGCCTACAACGGCCGGATCGACAGCGCCGTTCACAAGGACAAGAAGCCGTTCAAGACCGTCTGGGACGCGCAGGTGTACGACTACGAATGGTGGGGTGTGCCGAAGGGCGCGAAGCACGCAGCGCTCGCCAAGCAATTCATCGCCGCGTCGTCGCAGCCGCAGGCATTCGCCGACCTGTCGAAGTACATCGCTTATGCGCCTCCGCGCAAGGCCTCGCTGCAACTGATCGACAAGACCCGCCTTGCCGACCTGCCGACCGCGCCTGCGAACTTCAAGCGCCCGATTCAGATCGACGCGAACTTCTGGGCCGACAACGGCGATACGCTGAACAAGCGCTTCCAGACGTGGCTCAGCCAGTAAGCCGAATCTCATCGAAGTCGTAGTGGTTTTGCGCGACGCGTTCCAGCCGGGCCGCGTCGCCCTGGAGTTCCGATGAACGACTCAACCATGCCCCCCGTGACGGCAGCCGGGCCGGCGCTCGCCGGCGCGCGCGCCGCCAAATTCCGCCAGGCGCGGCGCAAGGCGGCGATGCGCGCGCTGCTGCTGACGCTGCCTCTCCTCGTGTTCCTGCTCGCGACGTTCATCGCGCCGATCGCCTCGCTGCTCGCGCGCAGCGTGCGCAATCCGGAGCTGTCCGATGCCATGCCGGCTTTCGCGCAAACGCTGCGTCAATGGGACGGCCGGGGCTTGCCGGGCGATTCCGCCTTCGCAGCGCTCGCCACCGCGCTGAAAAGCGCGTCCGACGCCGGCACGCTCGGCAACGTGGCGCGCCGGATGAACTTCTACCAGCCGGAATTCCGCAGCCTGCTGCTGAAGTCGGCCCGAGCGGTGCGGGCTCAGGACGTCGTCACGGCCTGGAAACCGGTCCTGCTCGCTGCCGATGACCGCTGGGGCGAGCCCGAAACGTGGCGCCTGCTGAAACGCGCATCGTCGCGCTGGACGCCCGACTATTTGCTGAACGGCGTGGACGCACAGGTTTCCCCCGCGGGCGCGATTCATGGCGTGCCCGCGAGCGGCGCGGTGTATCGCACGGCGTTCGTGCGCACGGTGTCGATCAGCGCAACCGTCACGCTGCTGTGCCTGCTGTTCGCGTATCCGGTGTCGTGGCTGCTCGCCAATCTGCCGGCGAAACAGGGCAACCGCCTGATGCTGTTCGTGATCGTGCCGTTCTGGACCTCGCTGCTCGTGCGCACGACGGCGTGGTACGTGCTGCTGCAACCGGGCGGCGTGATCAATCGCGTGCTGCTCGCACTGCATGTGGTCGATCATCCGATGCAACTCATCTTCAATCGTGCCGGCGTGCTGATCGGCATGACTCACGTACTGCTGCCCTACATGATTCTCGCGATCTACTCGGTGATGAAAAGCGTGCCGCCGATCTACATGCGCGCCGCGCAGTCGCTCGGTGCTCACCCGGTGGTGGCGTTCTTCCGCGTGTATGTGCCGCAGACGCTGCCCGGCATCGGCGCCGGCTGCTTTCTCGTGTTCGTGCTGGCGCTCGGTTATTACATCACGCCGGCGCTGCTCGGCGGCGCCGGTGACGAGATGATCAGCCAGTTGATCGCGTCGCAAACCAACGACCAACTGAACTGGGGTCTTGCGGGTGCGTTGTCCGCGTATCTCGTGATCTTCACCGCCGTGTTCTATTTCATCTTCAACCGGCTCGTCGGCATCGACCGGCTCCGGTTCGGCTGACGCCTGACGTCACTGGAGCGCCCCGTGTCCGTCAATCCCAACAGTCTTCCGTCGACGCGCGTTGCTACCGCATGGGTGCGCATTCATTGCGCGCTCGTGCTGTTCTTTCTGGTCGCGCCGATCCTCGTGATCATTCCGCTGTCGTTCAACTCGGGGGCGTACTTCTCGTATCCGATGGACGGCTTCTCGCTGCGCTGGTATGCGCAGGCATTCGGCAGCCCGGACTGGCAGCGTGCGTTTATGAACAGCATCGCGATCGGCTGCGCATCGACCGCGATTGCGACCGGTCTCGGCACACTCGCCGCCATCGGCCTCGCACGGGACGACTTCCCGTTCCGTTCGCTGATCATGCCGCTCCTGATTTCGCCGATGATCATCCCGATCGTCGTGGTCGCGGCCGGTTTCTATCTGATCTTCGCGCCGCTTGGGCTGGTCAATTCGTATCCGGGCGTGATCCTCGCGCATGCGGCGCTCGGCACGCCGTTCGTGGTGATCACGGTGACGGCGTCCCTGCTGTCGTTCGATCAGAGCCTGTTGCGCGCGGCCGCCAATCTTGGCGCCGCACCGTGGACTACCTTTCGGCGCGTGACGCTGCCGTTGATCCTGCCCGCCGTCGCGACGGGCGGCGTGTTCGCGTTCGCGACCTCGTTCGACGAGGTGATCGTGATCCTGTTCATCGGCGGGCCGGACCAGCGCACCGTGCCCCGGCAAATGTGGAGCGGCATTCGCGATCAGATCGATCCGTCGATTCTCGCCGTCGCCACCGTGCTGATCGTGTTCGCGCTGCTGCTCTTCACCAGTATCAACTGGCTGCGCGGCCGAGCTCAGGCAGCGAGCGCCGCGCGCGAGCCGGCCTAGTTGGCTTTCCGTCCTGGCCGGCCGGCGCTGCGCGACCATTGCCGTGCCGCCGCGCTTTCGCGAAACCCGCGCGCCTGGCGCGATTGCCCGCACCGTCCCGGCTTTTGCCTTTGTCCAATGATGGCCCCGGCGCGCCCAGGCTTGCGCGTTCACCGCGCAACTTGATCGAAACGCGCCGTCAGCGTCCGGTGCAAGTGGCTTCGGACCGAGGTGCCTTATTCATGTACATGTCTGCATAGCCAAACCTGATGCAAAGCATTTTTTAAATATATTTTTCGGATTCTCTCGACAGGCGTAGATTTTCCCGAAGACCGCGCAATTCAACGCGAGGAAGGCCTTGCGACTCGGATCGGTTCGAACTGCGGATTCACTTCCGTTCCTTTCCCGCACGATACAAGCGTCGACCCGTCGCGTCGTGAGCGTTGTGACGAAGACGGATTCCAGCCCATGAACAACCAAATCGATACGCATCAGGAAGAACCATCATGACCGTGGAAGTCACATCAATCGATACGCTGGTGGTCGGCGCCGGGCAAGCCGGTGTCGCGATGAGCGAACACCTTGGTGCACTCGGCGTGCCGCATCTCGTGCTTGAACGCGATCGCATCGCGGAACGCTGGCGCACCGGCCGCTGGGATTCGCTGGTTGCAAACGGTCCGGCCTGGCATGACCGCTTTCCGAACCTGACGATCGGCGGCGTCGATCCGGACGGCTTTGCGACGAAGGACCAGATGGTCGACTACTTCGTCGAATACGCGAAGATGATCGACGCGCCGATCCGCACCGGCGTCGAGGTCAAGCGCGTGGTGCGCGATGCCGGCCGCCAGGGTTTCGTCGTCGAGACTTCCGACGGGACCCTCCACGCAAACCGGGTCGTGGTTGCGACCGGCCCGTTCCAGCGGCCGATCATTCCGGCCATCGCACCGGTCGACCCGGCCCTGACGCAGATTCATTCGGCCGACTATCGCAATCCCGCACAACTGCCCGCCGGCAACGTGCTGGTCGTCGGCGCCGGCTCGTCGGGTGTACAGATCGCCGACGAGTTGCAACGTTCGGGCCGCCAGGTCTATCTGTCGGTCGGTCCGCACGACCGTCCGCCGCGCGCCTATCGCGGCCGCGATTTCTGCTGGTGGCTCGGCGTGCTGGGTCTGTGGGACATGGAAGTGATGAGCCCCGGACGCGCGCACGTGACGATCGCCGTCAGCGGCGCGGATGGCGGCCACACGGTCGATTTCCGTCGCCTCGCGCACCAGGGCGTGACGCTCGTCGGCCTGACGAAGTCCTTCGATCACGGTGTCGTCACGTTCGAAGAGGATCTCGCCGCGAACATCGCGGCCGGCGACGAAAACTATCTGTCGCTGCTGGACGCGGCCGACGCCTATGTCGCGAGCAACGGTCTCGATCTGCCGGAAGAGCCCGACGCGCGTCGGATCCCGGCCGATCCGGCATGCGTGACCCACCCGCTCGCCGGCCTCGACATCGCTGCGGCGGGCGTTACGTCGATCATCTGGGCAACCGGTTACGCGAACGATTATGCGTGGCTGCAGGTCGATGCCTTCGACGAGAACGGCAAACCGAAACATCAACGCGGCGTGTCGAAGGAGCCCGGCGTCTATTTCGTCGGTCTGCCGTGGCTGTCGCGTCGCGGCTCCGCGTTCATCTGGGGCGTCTGGCACGACGCGAAGCATGTGGCCGGGCATATCGCGACGCAGCGCAGCTATCAGAGCTATCACGAATCCGCGGCGCAACGTGTGACGAAACCCGCGCAGCACGACGTCGCTCCGGCTGAGCCGGAAGTCACGCTACCCATGGTGACCCGGGCCGCCGCGCACTGATCGTCGCACCGAGCCGAACCGCGTAGTTTATTGAACCCCCTTCCCGGAATTCACGATGAGCCAGCCTACCCACACCCGTATCCGCATGTTCAATACAAAGGATACCTATCCGAACCAGACGCTCGACAACGACCTGTGCCAAGCCGTGCGCGCCGGCAATACCGTGTACGTGCGCGGTCAGGTCGGCACCGATTTCGACGGCAACCTGATCGGCCTCGGCGATCCGCGCGCGCAGGCCGAGCAGGCGATGAAGAACGTGAAGCAGTTGCTGGAGGAAGCCGGCAGCGACATCACGCACATCGTGAAGACGACGACCTACCTGATCGACCCGCGCTATCGCGAGCCGGTGTATCAGGAAGTCGGCAAGTGGCTGAAGGGTGTCTATCCGATCTCGACGGGACTCGTCGTGTCGGCGCTCGGCCAGCCGCAGTGGCTGATGGAGATCGACGTGATCGCCGTGATTCCCGACGGCTGGCAGCCGGCGCCCGCGACCGGAGTGTGACATGACGTTCTCGATCGTCGGACGGTGTGCCGAAACCGGACAACTCGGCATCGCGATCAGTTCATCGAGCATTGCGGTCGGCGCGCGCTGTCCATGGGTTCGCGCCGGCATCGGCGCCGTGGCGACGCAGAACGTCACGCTGCCGTCGCTCGGCCCGCAGGTTCTCGATCTGCTCGGCGGCGGCGCGCCGGACCCCGCGCAGGCGCTCGAGGCCGCGCTTGCCACCGACCGCTGGCGCGACTATCGGCAACTCGCCGTAGTCGATGCGCAGGGGCGGGCCGCGTTCCAGACCGGCGCACATGCGCTCGGTCTGCACCATGCGGTGGCGGGCGAGCAATGCGTCGCCGCCGGCAACATGCTGGCGAGCCGCGACGTGATCGACGCCATGGTGCCTGCGTTCGAGAACACCCCCGGGCTGCTCGCCGACCGTCTGCTCGCCGCGATGCAGGCGGCGATCGACGCCGGCGGCGAAGCCGGCCCGGTCCATTCGGCCGCGCTCAAGATCGCCGATACGCAGGTGTGGCCGCTTGTCGACCTGCGGGTCGACTGGACCGATGACGCGCCGATCGCCGCGCTCGCCGCGCTATGGCACGCCTATCGTCCGCAGATGCAGGATTACGTCACTCGCGCGCTCGATCCGACCGCGGCACCGAGCTACGGAGTACCAGGCGATGAGTGAGTCGACCCGCCCGACCAGCCGCGCGCTGCTCGCCAAGCTGATCGCATTCGAAACGGTCAGCCGCGATTCGAACCTCGCGATGGTCGAGTTCATCCGCGACTATCTGGCCGGCTACGGCATCGACAGCGAGCTGTTCTACAACAACGAGCGCAGCAAGGCCAACCTGTTCGCGACCATCGGGCCGCGCGATCGCGGCGGCATCCTCCTGTCGGGCCATACGGATGTCGTGCCCGCGGACGGCCAGGCGTGGACCGTCGAGCCGTTCGAGATGAGCGAGCGTGACGGCCGGCTGTACGGCCGCGGCACCGCGGACATGAAAGGCTTTCTCGCTTCGGTGCTGGCGGCAGTGCCGATGTTCGTCGAGCGCCGGTTGACGCTACCGATCCATCTGGGCTTTTCGTATGACGAGGAGATCGGCTGTCTCGGCGTGCGCCCGATGCTGACCGAACTCGCAACGCGTCCGCACCGGCCTGTTCTGTGCGTGATCGGCGAGCCCACCGAACTGAAGCCGGTGCTGGGCCACAAGGGCAAGCTGGCGATGCGGTGCCACGTCAAGGGTGCCGCGTGCCATTCGGCGTATGCACCCTACGGCGTCAATGCGATCCAGTACGCGGCCCGTCTGATCAACCGGCTGGAGGAGATCGGCGACCGCCTCGCTCAACCGGAACATCACGACGAGCGTTTCGATCCGCCGTTTTCGACGGTGCAGACCGGCGTGATTCGCGGTGGCAAGGCGCTCAACATCGTCCCCGAGGCGTGCGAGTTCGATTTCGAAGTGCGCACGCTGCCGGGCTTCGACGCCGATCAGGTGATCGACGAATTGCAGGCCTACGCGCAGGAACACCTGACACCGAAGATGCGCTCGGTCCGCGCGGACTGCGACATCCGGATGCAACCGCTGTCGGCCTATCCCGGCCTTGCGACGCCCGACGACGGCGACGCAGCCCGCCTGTTGGCGATCCTCAGCGGATCCAGCGCGTTCGGCACCGTTGCGTTCGGCACCGAAGGGGGGCTGTTCGGAGCGGCCGGCATCCCCACCGTGGTCTGTGGGCCCGGCAGCATGGATCAGGGCCACAAGCCGGACGAGTTCGTCACCGTCGAGCAATTGCGTGACTGCGATTCGATGCTGCGGCGCCTGGCGGATCATCTTTCCTCATAAAGACCGGCGGCCCGCTTGGCCCGGCTCGCGGCAGGTCGGGTACGGCGCCGGTTTGCATAGGGAAAACTTTCGACCTGCATCCAAAAAGAGTTTTTTTCTATCAATATCGACCGCGTAAAGTCGATCCATCGCCTTGGCATCCCGTCTATTGCGCCGCATCGGGCCCGCACGGCTCGATGACCCTACCTGATCGAGGTATTTATGAACGCAGTCAGCCACATTCACGAAAGCGAGCTTGCCGTGACGCGTGCCTGCGCATCCGCGTCACCGCTCATCGAGGTCGACGGCCTGCACAAACGTTTCGGTGACGTCGATGTGCTGCGCGGCATCGACATCTCGATCGAGCGTTCCGAAGTGGTCTGCCTGATCGGCCCCTCGGGCTCGGGCAAGAGCACGCTGCTGCGCTGCATGGCGGCGCTCGAAACCTACGATCACGGGACGATCCTGATCGAGGGCGAGACGCTCGGATATGTCGAGCGCAACGGCGCGCGCGTGCGCGCCTCGTCCGGCGAGATCAACCGCGTGCGCCGCAACATCGGCATGGTGTTCCAGCAGTTCAACCTGTGGCCGCACATGACCGTCCTCGGCAATGTCACCGAAGCACTGCGGCGCGTGCGCCGGATGCCGGCCGCCGCGGCGAACGAGATCGGTGGCCGCATGCTCGAGATGGTCGGGATGTCCCACAAGGCGGATGCCTATCCGCTGAAACTGTCGGGCGGCCAGCAGCAGCGTGTCGCCATCGCTCGCGCGCTGGCGATGGAGCCAAACATCATGCTGTTCGACGAGCCGACTTCCGCACTGGATCCGGAACTCGTCGGTGAAGTGCTGCAGGTGATGAAGCAGCTCGCCCGCGACGGCATGACGATGGTCGTCGTCACGCACGAGATGGGCTTCGCTGCTCAGATGGCCGACCGCGTGGTGTTTCTCGATCATGGCCGGATCGCCGTGAGCGGCGCGCCGGGCGAGGTGTTCCGCCGCTCCGAGAATCCGCGCCTGCAGCAGTTCTTGCAGAACTACCGCGACCGCAACGCGTTCTGGAACGCTACCGACACGAGTGCGGCCACGGACAGCGTCGTCACCGGGAGTCGGTGAACGAACCCCGCAACCCACGCACGCCGGTTTTGGCGAGGCCGGCATCTCTGCCACAGCCTCTTTGGTGTGGCGATCAACGCAAAATCCTTCACTTGCACCTGCACGTTCGGCGCCCTTCTCTACCAATCTTTCCCATGAACGAACTCCAGCTTCGCATCGATCTCGCGGCCGCCTTCCGCTCTTTCGCCCGCTTGGGCATGCATGAAGCGGTCGCGAACCACTTCAGCCTCGCCGTTTCCGACGACGGCTGCCGCTTCCTGATGAACCCCAAATGGATGCACTTCTCGCGCATCCGTGCGAGCGATCTGGTCCTGCTCGATGCCGACGATCCGTCGAGTCTTCAGAACGGCAGAATCGATCCGACCGCGTGGGCGATCCACGGTCAGTTGCACAAGCGCTTGCCGCACGTGCGCGTGGCGATGCACCTGCACCCGGTGTTCGCCACCGCGATCTCTACGCTGAGCGATCCGACCATCCTGCCGATCGAACAAAATACCGCACGTTATTTCAATCGCGTCGCGCTCGATACGGCGTTCTCCGGCATGGCCGACACCGAAGACGAGGGCGCGCGCCTCGTGGCGCTGCTGAAAGACAAATCGCGCCTGATGATGGGCAACCACGGCGTGCTGGTGACGGCGCCGACGGTCGGCGAAGCCTTCGACGACATGTACACGCTCGAACGCGCCTGCCAGATCCTCGTCAACGCATATGCGACCGGCAAGCCGATCAACGTGCTGTCCGACGAAGTGGCCGAGAAAACGGCTCGGGACTGGGAACGTTTCCGCGATTTCTCGATCGCTCATTTCGACGAGATGAAGCGGATTCTCGACGTCGAGGAACCGTCTTATCGCGAGTGACCGGAAGGGCTGCGCCAGAGGTTGCGGTTGAAGATCCGCGCCCCGTCCTCCTTTGCCTTGCGTCTCGTCGGTGCGGCCCCGCGATGCGCGTGTGCGTCGCGGACCGCCCGTTATTTCGCGTACAGCTTGACGACGCTCGCTTCCACGACCCGCGTGATTTCCTCCATCCGCCAGCGGATGTGCGTGTCGGTCAACGCAACGCACCGTTCGGTGTCGCGCGCGGCGAGCGCGTCCAGGATCTCCAGGTGCTCGGTGAAGGCCTCGTCGCGCCGTTGATCGACGTCGACCCATCGCACGTAGTGAATCCGCGCGTTGATTCCCTGCAGTACGCGCCCGATCTCCGCATTGCCCGACAGCGCTGCAAGCTCCAGGTGAAACAGTTCGTCCTTCAGGACGAGCTCCGACGACGGCATCCGAGA
>NZ_QTPV01000066.1:0-31449 GCF_003857985.1 Burkholderia sp. Bp9090 | reverse complement strand
TTTGGTCTTTCTTTCTTGTTTTTTCTGGTTGTTTTTCTTTGTCCCCCCCCCCCCCCCCGCCCCCCCCCCGCGCCCCCGCCCCCCCCCCCCCCCGCCCCCCTCCCCCCCCCCCCCCCCCCCCGCCCCCCCCACCCCCCCCCCCCCGCGACTCGTGCGTTTTCTGCCGTCCGGCGGCCCGACTGTCCGGCATCGCGCCGATAACATTTCGCAAGCATCTTCCGACAAAAGGGTTGACGCTTCGCACAACGAGCCTTTACCATCGCCCCCGTCTGAATTACATGGAGTGTTCTGTGAACACCGATGCGAGTTGTAGTTGGTCCTCGACCAACTTGACTGCTGCCTGAGGAAACCGCGCAGAGCCTCGTCTTCTGCCGCATCCCGGGAAGCAGGATGCGGCGTCCTTCCGGCCTGACCGGCCAGAATCCCCCGCCGAATTTTTTCGATATCGCCGAATGTCCGCGCTGCGCAACCCTGCGTTGCAGCGTGCGTACGTTCGTGCTGCGCGCAGCGCAAGCTGCGTGCGTGTTCCGTTCGCGTGCCGTCCGGCCGCGCGCCCTCGTGCGTGCGCGGCTTCCGATCGCCCGTGCCGCCTACTCGCAACCGACAGGAGTGCAGATGAACTCGGACGACAGTAGTCGATTACCGCTCGCCGGTGCGACGCCGCGCATCGATCCTTCGGCCGCACTCCGCGCGCCGGCGAGCGTTCCCCCCTTCACCGATCCACAGCCGATCGCGCCTGACGCGATGCGGCGGGGAGCGCTCGTGCGTCGCTGACGTCACGGTCGCTCCCCGCCCGCCGCCTCGTGCGCAAGGAGCGACTCATGACACGACACAACACTTCGCAAACATCGCAAAAGAAACAGCGCGGCTTCATCAACGCCGGCCCCGGTCAGCAGAACGAACCGCGCAACATGCGCGCCGCGCAGGAAGCGGCCCGCCCGCTCGAAGAAACCTTCAAGTCGCTGCGCACCAGCACGCGCGGCCTCACCTACGACCAGGCCGCCGATCGCCTGCAGCACAATGGTCCGAACGAGATCGCGCACGACAAGCCGCCGCACTGGACGCGCCAGCTGCTGCACGCGTTCCACAATCCGTTCGTCTACGTGCTGCTGGTGCTGGCCACGATCAGCTTCTGCACCGACGTCTACTTCGCGGCGCCCGGCGATCGCGACTTCGTCGGGATGACGATCCTGCTGACGATGGTCACGATCAGCGCGCTGCTGCGCTTCGTGCAGGAATTCCGGTCGCTGCGCGCGGCCGAAAAGCTCAAGGCGATGGTCCGCACGACGGCGACCGTGCAGCGCGCGGTGACCGACGTGTCCGAGCCCGCGCGCCGCGAGGTGCCGATGCGTGAAGTGGTGGTCGGCGACATCGTGCACCTGTCGGCCGGCGACATGATCCCCGCCGACGTGCGCCTGCTCGCGTCGCGCGACCTGTTCATCAGCCAGGCCGTGCTGACCGGCGAAGCGCTGCCGGTCGAGAAATACGACACGCTCGGCGCGGTCGCCGGCAAGTCGGCCGGCGCAGGCGCGACGGGCTCGTCCGCCGCCGCGAACGATGCGTCGAAGTCGCTGCTCGATCTCGAGAACGTGTGCTTCATGGGCACCAATGTGGTGAGCGGCACCGCGACGGCCGTGGTCGTCGCGACCGGCGAAGACACCTACTTCGGTTCGCTCGCACGCAACGTCGTGAGCCACAAGCGCATCGAGACCAGCTTCGACCGCGGCGTCGCGAGCGTGAGCTGGCTGCTGATCAGGTTCATGTTCGTGATGGTGCCGATCGTGTTCATGATCAACGGCCTGACCAAGGGCGACTGGCTGAGCGCGCTTACGTTCGCGCTCGCGGTGGCCGTCGGCCTCACGCCCGAGATGCTGCCGATGATCGTGAGCGCGAACCTCGCGCGCGGCGCGATCGCGATGGCGCGTCGCAAGGTCGTCGTGAAGCGGCTGAACTCGGTGCAGAACTTCGGCGCGATGGACGTGCTGTGCACCGACAAGACCGGCACGCTCACGCAGGACAAGATCATCCTCGAGCACCATCTCGACCTGTCCGGCCACAAGAACGAGGACATCCTGCGGCTTGGTTGGCTGAACAGCTTTCATCAGAGCGGCCAGAAGAACCTGATCGACATCGCGGTGGTCGCGCGCGCCGACGAGATCGGCGAGCGCGTGAAGCCGCACGGCTACAAGAAGATCGACGAGCTGCCATTCGACTTCGTGCGGCGCCGCCTGTCGGTCGTGGTCGAGGACACGCACGGCACGCACCAGCTGATCTGCAAGGGCGCGGTCGAGGAAATGCTCGCGGTGTCGACCCACGTGCAGGACGAGGACGGCGTACGTCCGCTCGATTTCGTCGCACGCAAGCGGCTGCTCGAACAGGCGAACGCGTACAACGAGGACGGCTTCCGCGTGCTGGTGCTCGCGACGCGCACGATCCCGCGCGGCGACGAACTCGAACAATATCGCACCGCCGACGAGCGCGATCTCGTCGTGCGCGGCTTCCTGACCTTCCTCGATCCGCCGAAGGAATCGGCCGCGCCGGCGCTTGCCGCGCTGCGCGAGAACGGCGTGTCGGTGAAGGTGCTGACGGGCGACAACCCGACCGTCACGATGAAGGTCTGCCGCCAGGTCGGCCTCGAACCGGGCAAGCCGATGCTCGGCGCCGAAATCGAGGCGCTCGACGACGCGACGCTCGCCGAGGTCGTCGAACGCACGACGGTGTTCGCGAAGCTCACGCCGCTGCAGAAGGCGCGCATCGTGAAGGCGCTGCAGGCGAACGGCCACACGGTCGGCTTCCTCGGCGACGGCATCAATGACGCACCGGCGCTGCGCGACGCCGACGTCGGCATCTCGGTCGACAGCGGCGCCGACATCGCGAAGGAAACCGCCGACATCATCCTGCTCGAGAAGAGCCTGATGGTGCTCGAGGAAGGCGTGATCAAGGGCCGCGAGACGTTCGGCAACATCCTGAAGTACCTGAACATGACCGCCAGCTCGAACTTCGGCAACGTGTTCTCGGTGCTCGTCGCCAGCGCGTTCCTGCCGTGGGAGCCGATGCTCGCGACCCAGCTGCTCGTGTTGAACCTGATCTACGACACGTCGCAGATGCTGCTGCCGTGGGACAAGATGGATCCCGAGTTCCTGAAGAAGCCGCGCAAGTGGGAAGCCGGCAACATCGGCCGCTTCATGCTGTGGGTCGGGCCGACGTCGTCGGTGTTCGACATCACGACCTACGTGCTGATGTGGACCGTGTTCGGCGCGGGCGCGATGTATCACCTGCACGGCGGTTCGGGCGGCCAGATCGTGATGAACTCGGGCTGGTTCATCGAGAGCCTCGTGTCGCAGACGCTCGTCGTGCACCTGCTGCGCACGCAGAAGATCCCGTTCCTGCAGAGCACGGCCGCGCTGCCGGTGCTGCTGTCGACGTTCACCGCGATCGCGATCGGCTGCTGGCTGCCGTTCTCGCCGTTCGCGGATTCGCTCGGCTTCATGCACCTGCCGGGCACCTACTGGCTGTGGCTCGCGGCGACGATGGTCGGCTACATCCTGCTCGCGCAGATCGTCAAGACGATCTATGTGCGTCGCTACAAGCAGTGGTTCTGATCGCCTCCGAAACGACGGCGTGCCGGCCCGCGCGGGCCGGCCCCCCACGACACGACAACGGTGACTTCATGAAAAGAATGCTTTCTCTCGCGGCCGCGAGCACCCTGCTCGCGCCGTTGTACGCGTACGCGGCCCATCCGCTCGTCAGCGACGACACGGGTACGCAGGGCGACGCGAACTGGCAGTTCGAGTTCAACGGCGAGCAAACCTCGAAGCAGGACGAAAACGGCCGCCATCAATTGTGGAACGCGACACTCACGCGTGGGTTCGGCGAGCACGTCGATCTCTACGTGAACGCGCCTTACACGCATCTGCAAACGCGCACCGACGACCACGGCGCAGGCATCGGCGATGTCGAGATCGGCATGAAGTGGCGCTTCGTCGAACGCGGGCCGCTGTCGCTTGCGCTGAAACCGCAGGTGACGATGCCGACCGGCAACGACGATCGCGGGCTCGGCACAGGCCGCGTCGGCACCGGCGCCACGCTGCTCGCGCAAGCCGACGTCGCGCGCTTCTCGCTGCTCGCGAATGCGGGCCTCGCGTACCAGCCGAACCGCCAGGGCGACCTGCGCTCGGTCTGGGCCGTGTCGGCCGCGGCGCTTTACAAGGCGACCGACAAGGTGCAGCTCGTGGCCGACATCGGCCTGTCGCGCAACACCGAGAGCACGGCCGGCGCGAATCCGGCGTTCGTAATCGCGGGCGCGATCTACTCGCCGAAGCCCTGGCTCGATCTCGACGTCGGCTACCGGCATGGGCTGAACGACCAGACCTACCGTCATTCCGTCATGGGTGGGGTGACGGCGCGGTGGTGATGTCGCATGTCGAACCGCAATATGACGGGTCGCCTTCGGGCGACCCGTTTTTTCATCCGCGGTCGTTCCCACCGAACAGTTGCGCGCACACGGCGCGCCCCTCTTCGGTCAAGGCGGCGCTGCCGGTGCCGTCGTCGTTCAGCGTCGTCGCGCTCAGGCCGGCGGCGTCGAGTTGCGTCAGCACGCGGCGCAGCGTGCTCATCGGCAATTGCGTGCGCTTCGCGATCTTCGGCAGCGACCACGTTTTGCCGGACGGATCGGTCGCGGCTTCATGCAGCGTCGCGAGCGTCGCAACGAGTGCGGGATCGAGCGGGGAGTCGTCGGGTTCTGAAGTCATCGGGTCGGGTTCGTGAGCCGGCGCCGGGCCGGCATTCGGGCGGAAGGCGATCGCGGACACTATACGCCCGGTCACGCGCCCTTGATCGAGGCGCGCATGAACGACACGAAACGCGTGGTCACGGGATCGTCGCGGCCGGACAGCCACGCGAGCCCGACGCGCCATTTCGCGTCCCTGCCGGCGAGCGGCAACACGGTCGCGTCGCGCAGCAGGTACTGCGCGTGCGACGGAATGAACGCGACGCCGACCCCGGCCGCGACCGACGTGAGCACCGATTGCACGTCCTCCGCCTGCTGCGTGACCTGCGGCACGAAGCGCCGCCCGACGCACCACCGGTCGATCTGCGCGGCGAGCCCGGGGCCGCGTGCGCGCTGCAGCGCGATGAAGCCGATCTCGTTGAGCACGTCGAGATCGGCCGGCACGCGCTTGAAGCCGAGGTACGGCGGCACCGCGAGCGCGAGCGCCTCGTCGATCACCTTGAACGACGACAACCCTTCATCCGACGGCAAACGCAGGAACCCCGCGTCGAGCTTGCCCGCGCGCATTCGGCGGGTTTGCTCGGACGACGACAGGTCGCTCAACGTGACCGCGACACCCGGATTGCGGCGCCGGAATTCCGCGACGAGTTTCGGCACGAGCGTCAGCACGGACAGGCAGATGCCGAGCCGCAGATGGCCGCGCTGCCCGCTGGTCGCCTCCCGTGCACGCGCGAGGATTTCGTCGGCATCGCGCACGAGCGCCTGTGCGTCGGGCAGGAAGCGTTCACCGAACGGCGTCAGCTCCGCGCCATGCCTGCCACGTTCGAACAGCTTGCCGCCGAGGCTCGCCTCGAGCGCGCCGATCTGCTTGCTAAGCGCCGGCTGGCTCATGTGCAGCGTGTCGGCCGCGCAGCTGAAATGGCTGAGCTCGGTGACCGTCAGGAAGGTTCGGAGCAGTTTCAATTCCATTCTTTAAAGGAATCATAGCGATCGAAACATTCATTTTACTGATTGAACGGCGTGACGTTCAATACGGGCATGCCCTTCGCGGAATTCACTGTCATGCCTGTTGATCATCTAGCCGAGTGCCTGACCGATATGTCGTGCGATACGGTCGTCGCCGACACGGGCGGTGTCGAGCCCGACACGCCGATGCCCGAGCGTCGTACCGCACGCTCCGACGGACGCGGCCGCCGCTTCCGCTTCGGCGATGCGCTGGACGACACGCCGCCGCGTGTCGTCACCGGTTCGATCGCGATCAGCTTCGCGGTCGTGTCGCGGCGGAACTGGCCGCGCTGATTCGACGCAGCGGGCGCCTTTTGCCCGCCGCACGCGTTCGGCGCTTCACAAAAGCCTCGACATTCCGCCCGGATCGCACACGATTGCGCGCACATCCATCGTCATCGCCACACAATCGACCTTATAATTTCCCGCACCCGCTGACCGCCCACGCATTTCGCGCCGCCGCAACGCGCGTGAAAAGGAGACTCTCGCTTGACCGGACTCATCGCGCGCCTGCCTCGCGCCCGGCCCACCCTGCTCATCGCCCTCTCGTTCCTGACACTTGCGTTCGCAACGAACGCGACGGCGCAGCGTGCGCAGCCGCATCGCACGGCGACGCCCCATGCGCATGCGAAAGTCGTCAAGAAACAACCCGCCCACCGCAAGCACAAGGCCGTCAAGCACCGCCGCCCGCGCGTGACGCATCATGCAGTCAAGCGTCACGCGGCGCCCGCACCGCAGCACCGGCGCGCGAAACGCACGAACGCGGTTCGCCCGCGCCCCGCCGCGCAGCCGCGCCTGCTCGCGAGCTGCGGCTACAGCCCGCGCGCGGTGAGCTCGCTACATTCGCGCGCGGCCTACGTGCTCGACGTCGACTCCGGCACACCGCTGCTGGCCCGCAACGCACGCACGGTGCGGCCGATCGCGTCGATCTCGAAGCTGATGACCGCCGTCGTCGCACGCGACGCGGACCGGCCGATGAACGGCGTGCTGCGCGTCACCTCTCGCGATCGCGACACGATCAAGTTCACCGGTTCGCGGCTGCCGATCGGCGCCGAACTGTCGCGCCGCCAGATGTTCCATATCGCGCTGATGTCGTCGGAAAATCGCGCGGCCGCCGCGCTGAGCCGCGACTATCCGGGCGGCCGTGCCGCGTTCGTTAAGGCGATGAACCGCGAGGCGCGCCGGCTCGGGATGCGCGATACGCATTTCCGCGAACCGACCGGCCTGTCGCCGCACAACGTGTCGACCGCCGAGGATCTCGCGCGGCTCGTCGGCGCGGCCGCGCAGGATCCGCTGATCCGCTATTTCTCGACGGACACGTCGACCACCGTGCAGGCCGGCGACGGCGAGCTGCTGTACGTGAACTCCGATCCGCTCGTGCGTAACGGTCGCCTGCCGATCCGACTGCAGAAAACCGGCTTCATCAACGAATCTGGGCACGGCGTCGTGATGCGCATGCGCGTGAAGGGCCGCCGCGAAACGGTCGTGCTGCTCGGCGCACCGACGCGCGCCGGCGTGTCGAGCGATGCGCTGAAGATCCATCGCTGGCTGACCTGCTCGATCCGGTAAACGCGGCGCGCGCGGCCGGCACATTCATCCACGAAGGAGCGATGCCATGCAGGACGAGTACCGTTTCAACGCGTTCGGACGCCTGCTCGCCGTCGTGCGGACGAACGGCCGCTGGGCGGTGTTCGATCTCGGCACCGAAGGCAAGCGGCGACCGGCCAACCTGCACGTTCCGTCCGCGCTCGCCGCGGACGAACTCGCGCAATATCTCGGCGACCTGCTGCACGAAAATGCGTCGCCGAAGTACAACGACGTCGTACCGGTTCCGTTGCCGCGCCGCGCGTAGCGTCCGGCCGCACACCGCCCACCGTCCGACAATCGGCGGTTGCCGAGCCGCCGCCCGCTGTTCCTCTCCCGGCCTCGCCGGCGCATCGTGCGTCGGTGCGCGGTGCGTCGTACGTCATGCGCCGTGCATCGCGAACGCCCGCCAAACTAGACAGTTAAACTTGCAAGTTTAACTGTCGTGTTCTATGATCCGCCGCATGACTCCGCCACGCACACCCCGCATTTCCGCCGACACCGTCGCCGCCGACTTGACCCTCGCGGTCGGCCAGCTGATTAGACGGCTGCGCGCCGAGATCGAATCCGAAGGGCTCGGCATGTCGCAGACGAGTGCGCTCGCGCGGCTCGAACGACAGGGCCCCATGACGACCGCCGATCTCGCGCGCGCCGAGGCGATGAAGCCGCAGTCGATGAAGGCGATTCTCGCGGGTCTCGAGGAAGACGGGCTCGTCGAACGCGAGCCGCATCCGACCGACGGCCGCCAGATCCTGTTCCTGCTGACCGCGGCCGGCCTGGCGGCACGGCGCAAGCGCAACACCGCGAAGCACAAGTGGCTTGGCGCCGCGATCGAGAAGCTCGACGCCGAAGACATCCGCACACTCGCCGCCGCGATTCCGCTGATCCGGCGCATCGGCGAGCAGTGATCCCGCGTGCGTGCCGCGCGGCATTCGTACGGCACGTGCCCCTTCTCCCCATGCACGGAGCATCCGCATCATGAGCACAACCCGTCTCGACACGCATACGGCACTCGTCGTCATCGACCTGCAAAAGGGCATCGTCGCGCTGCCCACCGCCCACCCGGTCGCACCGGTGATCGAGCGCACGCGCGAACTGCTCGACGCCTTCCGCAGCCGCGGCCTGCCGGTCGTGCTCGTCAACGTCGCCGGCGGCGCACCGGGCCGGACGCAACTGCCGCCGCGCAAGGATCCGTTCCCGGCCGACTGGGCCGAGCTCCTGCCCGAACTGAACCGCCAGCCGGGCGACCACGCCGTGACGAAGAAGACCTGGGGCGCATTCACCGGCACCGATCTCGACGCGTACCTGAAGGCGGCCGGCGTCACGCAGATCGTGCTGGCCGGCATCGCGACGAGCATCGGCGTCGAATCGACGGCCCGACAGGCGCACGAACTCGGCTACAACGTGACGCTCGCGGTCGATGCGATGACCGACCTCAACGCGGACGCGCACACGAACAGCGTCGAACGGCTGTTCCCGCGGCTCGGCGAGACGGGCTCGGCGCACGAGATCGTCGCGCTGCTCGACCGGCGCGGCGCGTGAACGACCAACGCGCGCGGCCGGCGCCGGGCCGTGCGGCCGAACGGCTCGGTCCGTCGATCTGGAAAGTCAGCGCGGTCGCGACGCTCGGCTCGCTGCTGTCGCAGCTCGACGCGACGATCGTCAACGTCTCGCTGTCGAGCCTCGCGACCGATCTGCACGCGAGCCTGTCGACGATCCAGTGGGTGACGAGCGGCTACCTGCTCGCGCTCACGCTGGTGTTGCCGCTGAACGGCTGGCTGGTCGATCGCATCGGCGCGAAGGCGCTGTACCTGTGGTGTTTCTCCGCTTTCACGCTGACGTCGGCGCTGTGCGGGCTCGCGTGGTCCGCGCCGTCGCTGATCGCGTTCCGCGTGCTGCAAGGCGTCAGCGGCGGGCTGCTCGCGCCGATGGCGCAGATGATGATCGCGCGCGTGGCCGGCCAGCAGATGGCGCGCGTGATCGGCTATGCGGCGGTACCCGTGCTGATCGCACCGATCCTGGGGCCGGTCGTCGCCGGTACGATCCTGCAGTACGCGTCGTGGCGCTGGCTGTTTCTCGTGAACCTGCCGGTCGGCGCGCTGGCGCTGGCACTGGCCGTGTGGTTCCTGCCCGGCGACCGCGAGGAAACGCAGCGGCGCGAACTCGACTGGGTCGGCCTCGCGCTGCTGTCGCCGGCGCTCGTGCTGTTCCTGTATGGCGCGGAGCGCATCGACGCGGTGCCCGGCATCGCCGCGATCGCGGGCTCGGTGCTGCTGCTCGCCGCGTTCCTGCGCGTCCAGCTGCGCAAAGGCGAGCGGGCGCTGATCGACCTCGCGCTGTTTCGCTCGCGCGTGTTCGGCGCGGCGGCGGCCACGCAGTTTCTGTCGAACGGCGCGATCTACGCGGGCCAGATGCTGATTCCGGTGTTCCTGATCGAGGCGTGCGGCCGCTCGCCCGGCGAGATGGGCTGGCTGCTGGCGCCGCTCGGGCTCGGCATGCTCGTCACCTATCCGTCGATGGGCGCGCCGACCAGCCGGTTCGGCGTGCGCCGGCTGGCCGCCGCCGGCGCGCTGCTCGCGCTCGCCGCGACGCTGCCGTTCGTGTATCTCGCGCTGGCCGGCTACGATCCCGCCGTGCTGGTGCCCGCGCTGTTTCTGCGCGGGATGGGTCAGAGCGCGATCGGCGCGCCGTCGATTTCCGCCGCGTATGCGTCGGTCGAGCGGCACAACCTGCCGATGGCGACGACGTCGCTCAATATCGTCCAGCGCCTCGGTGGCCCGACGTTCACGACGATGTGCACGCTGTTTCTCGCGTGGCGGCTGCAGGCCGAATCCGCGTCGACGGGCGGCACGCACGGGGCCGCCTACGCGTGGACGTTCGGCCTGCTTTGCGCACTGCATGCGGCGAGCTTCGCGACGACACTGCGGCTGCCGCGATGGTCGAGCGGCGCGGGCGGACGGCCCGCGGGGGCCGCGCGGGACGGTTCTCGCTGAGTGTCGGGGCTGCGCCGTGCGCGCAGCGCCGCTGCTACAGCCACATCGGCACGATCGACGCCGCGAGCAGGATCCCCAAGCCCGCATTCACGCAACGCCACTGCCGCTCCGTGCGGAGCACGCGCGCGAACAGCAGCCCGGCACAACACCAGAGCGACAGCGACGCCATCGCCGCCACGCCGAACGCCAGCCCGAGCAACGCGCCGAGCCTCACGGGGCCGGACGCGAGCGCGGCGAACGACGCGGCCGCGCCGAGCGTCATCGCCCAGCCCTTCGGGTTGTGCCACAGCATCCATACGCCGCTGACGAATCCTTGCGGCCGCTGCACGGCCGCGTCGACACCGGGCTTGTCGCCGCGCGCGATGCGCGTGGCCAGCCACAGCAGATACAGCGAGCCGAGCACCTTCATCCCGAGCTGCAGCGCGGGCAGGGCCAGCAACACGCTGCCGAGCCCGGCCGCCGCCGCCGCGGCCATCGATGCCAGGCCGGCCGCGATGCCCGTCATCATCGGCAGCGAACGCCGATAGCCGAAATGCGCGCCCGATGCGGTTGCGAGGGTCGTCGCGCCACCCGGTGTCACCGTGGACACGATCACGAACAACAGCAGCGGCAAATAGTCTTGAAGCGGCACACGGGCTCCCGGTTCGGGTCGTCGAAGCTCCGTTTTACCCGCGCTCCGTGCATTACGACAGCAAAAGATTTTTATGCCAGTCATTAGCATTCATAATGCGAACCATGGCACGCAACCTCGACATCGCCCTGCTTCGCGCCTTCGTCACGGTCGCCGATCACGGCAGCATGACGGCGGCGAGCCACGCGCTGCACCTGACGCAAGGCGCGGTCAGCCAGCAGGTCGCGCGGCTCGAAACGCTGTCCGGCCCGCTGTTCGTGCGCGAGCATCGCAACCTGCTGCTCACGGCGGACGGCGAGCGTCTGCTCGCGCAGGCGCGCCGGCTGCTCGCCGCGCACGACGCACTGCTGACCGAGCTGACGGCCGGTGCGATGGAAGGCGCTGTGCGCATCGGCGCGCCGCAGGATCTCGTCGGCAGCTGTCTCGCGCCGATCCTGAAAGGCTATGCGCACGCGCATCCGCAAGTCGCGCTGTCGCTCGTGTGCGCGGCGTCGCCCGCACTGCGCAAGGCGCTGAGGCAAGGCGAGATCGATGTCGCGCTGATCGAGGCGCCGGTCGGGCCGTCGCGCGGCGAATGCATCGCCGTCGACCGTCTGGTCTGGGTCGGCGCGAAAGGCGGTAGCGCCCATCTGCAGACGCCGCTGCCCGTGTCGATGGTCGACCAGACCTGCGCGTTCCGCCCGACCGTGCTCGACGCGCTACGGGCCTGCGATCGCGCGTGGCGCACCGTGTTCGAGAACGGCAGCATCGACGCGACGGCCGCGACCGTGCGCTCCGATCTCGCGGTGACCGTCTGGCTCGCGTCCACCGTGCCGGCCGATCTCGACATCCTGCCGGCCGACAGCGGCCTGCCCGCCCTGCCGAACTTCGCGATCAACCTGCATCTGCCGCGCGGCCAGCACGCGCCGGCCGCGGCGGAACTGGCCCGCCATTTGCGCAACGGCTTCGCGCGCGTGCGCGCAGCCGCTTAGCGGTGAAGCTTCCCGCGTTCCGCCTCCCGCCTCCCGCGTTCCCCCAGCTTTCCGCCTTCCGCTTTCCGCTTTCCGCCTTCCAATTTCCGCTACGTGCCCCCCGGCTCCTGCTGCGCCGGCGTCACGCCCGCCGCTTCCAGCGCCTGGTGCAGTGTCGGGAAAATGCACGACGCGCCGACGATCTCCGTGATCTGGTGGCGCTCCATATCGGCGTGCAGGTAGCGGTTCACGCGCCCGAACAGCACGCCGATCCGGCGCGCGTGCAGCGCCTTGACGAGATCGGTGATCGTCCGCGCGGCGGAGTAATCGAGATCGGTGATCGCGCCCGCGTCGACGATGAACCAGCGCAGCGGTACCGGCGACGCGTCGACGAGTTCGGTCACTTCGGCGGCGAACCGATGGTCGTTCGCGAAGAACAGGTCGGAGCCGAACCGGTAGACGATCAGCCCCGGCGCCGTCATCGCGCCCGGCCGGGCCGGCACCGGCAGCCACCGCCCGTTGCCGTCGGCGGCTTCGAGCACCATCGTGTGCGGCTGATAGCTGTGCCGCACGTGCCGCATCAGCGACAGCGCGACGGCCAGCAGGATCCCGTGCTCGACACCGACCGTCACGACGGCCGCGGCGGTGACGAGCGCGAGCGTGAATTCGCCGGGGCTTTCCCTGCGGATCGCCGCGAGGCTGCGCACGTCGATCAGCCCGAGCGCGATCGTGAACACGATGCCGGCCAGCACCGCATGCGGCAGGTACTGCAGATACGCACTCAGGAACAGCAGCACCGCCGCGACGACCGCGGCGAACGCCAGATGCCCGATCTGGCTGCGCACGCCCGCGCCGTCGGCCATCGCGGTCTGCGTCGGGCTGCCGTTGACGACGAACGCGCCGCCCACCGCCGCCGCCGCGTTCGCGGCCGCGAGCCCGAGGATGTCGGCGTTGGTGTCGACGTCCTCGCCGTACTGCTGCGCGAACACGCGGGCCGCCGCCGCGCTCTGCGCGATGATCATCACGAAGCACGACGCGGCGACCGGCACGAGATCGAGGAACTGCTGCCACGTGACGGACGGCCAGCGCAGCGGCGGCAAGCCGCCCGCGACGGGCCCGAGCACGGCGATGCCTTGCGCGGCGAAGCCGAAGCAGTCGCTCGCGGCGATGCTGCCCGCCACCGCGATCATCGGCATCGGCACGCGCGGCACAAAGCGCTTGCACGCGAGAATCGCGACGACGACGAGCGCCGCGAGCGCGAGCGTCGGCCGATGCGCGTGGATCGCATGCATGACGACGTAGTCGAGCTGGGCGACGCTGCGCGATGCCGGATACGGCACGGACAAGCCGAGCATGTCGCCGAGCATCGCGATCGAAACCTGCACGCCGACGCCGGCCAGGAAGCCGACCAGCACCGTGCGCGACAGGAAATCGGCGAGAAAGCCGAGCTTGAAGATGCGCGCGAGCAGCAGCATCGCGGCGGTCAGCAGCGCGACCATGCCGGCCAGCGCGACGTACTCGGCGCTGCCCGCCGGCGCCATCGACGACAGGCGGCTCGCGAAAATGGTCGCGGTCGCGGAGTCGGCGGCGACCACCAGATGGCGCGACGCGCCGAAGCACGCGAACGCGATCAGCGGCAGGAACACGGTATAGAGGCCCGTCACGGCCGGCATGCCGGCGATGCGCGCATAGCCGAGCACCTGCGGGATATCCATCGACGCGAGCGAGATGCCCGCGAACACGTCGCGGATGGCCGACGCGCGCCGAATCGGCAGAATGCCCTTCAGCAGCCGCACGCGTGACGGCTGGCTTTCGTTGGAATCTTGCATGCGTGAAATGCGTGGTTGACCGGAACGACGTGGAAGCGGGGTTCGCGAAGCCGTTCGTGCATCGTGCCCCGAGCGGGCGATGCGTGGCAAGTGCATAGTATGTTGCGCTACGTGAGCACACGGACTCGACGACACAAGGCCACAAGGAAAATCCGCGCAACGGCGAGAATGTTGAGGAGCCCTGCGTCATGCATTCGCGGCATCAGGCCGGAACCCGATGGCACAATCACGGTCCCTTTCATGTGCCCTTCACCGGGCGCGCGCCGCGTCGCGGTACAGATTCAACGCACGAGAAGGCCCCTGTCCACCCTTATGACCCTGAACGAATCCTGGTTTGCGCCGCTCGTCGGCATCCTCATCCTGCTCGCCGCCGCCGGCGCGATCGCCGCCGCCGTCCATTTCCTGCTGTTTCGCGTGGTCGCGCGCCTCGCGCGGCTGTCGGCCACCCGCATCGACGACGCGCTGTTCGAGTTCGGCGCATTCAAGTGGCTGAACCGCATCGTGCCGTTCGTCGTGATCAAGCTCGGGCTCGGCGCGGTGCCCGGCATTCCCGCCGTGGCCGCGCAGGCTGCCGACAAGGTGCTGTTCGCGCTGATCGTGTTCCTGGTGTCGATGACGATCAGCGCGACGCTGTCCGCGCTCGAACACTCGCATCGCACGAGCGGGCGCGACCAGCCGCGCCTGTCGCTGAAAGGCGCGATGCAGCTCGTCAAGCTCGTGATGTTCATCACGGCCGCGCTCGTCGTGATCGGCGACGCGACCGGCAAGCAGATCGGCCTGCTGCTGTCGGGCATCGGCGCGATGTCGGCGGTGCTGATGCTGATCTTCAAGGACACGCTGCTCGGCCTCGTCGCCGGCGTGCAGCTGTCGTCGAACGACATGCTGCGGATCGGCGACTGGATCACGATGCCGTCGGCCGGCGCGGACGGCACCGTCATCGACATCACGCTGAACACGGTCAAGGTCGCGAACTTCGATCACACGATCATCACGGTGCCGACCTGGAAGCTGATCACCGAGAGCTACCAGAACTGGCGCGGGATGACCGAGGCCGGCGGGCGCCGCATCAAGCGCGCGCTGTTCATCGACGCGACGAGCGTGCGCTTTCTCGGCAACGACGAGATCGAACGACTCGAACGCCTGACGCTGCTGAAGGACTACCTGGCAGACAAGGTCGACGCGATCGCGCAATGGAACGGCACGCTCGGCGCGGCCGGCGAATGCCCGGCGAACCGCCGCCAGCTGACGAATCTCGGCACCTTCCGCGCGTACGTCGCGAACTACCTGAAGGGCCATCCGCACATTCGCCGCGACATGACGTGCATGGCGCGCCAGCTGCCGCTGACGGCCGAAGGCATTCCGCTCGAACTGTACTGCTTCACCGACACGACGACCTGGGTCGATTACGAGGCGATCCAGTCCGACCTGTTCGATCACCTGATCGCGGTGCTGCCGGAGTTCGGGCTGCGTGTGTACCAGCATCCGTCGGGCTTCGACATGCGCCGGATGGTCGACACGGCGCAAGCCGGACTGCCCGCGCCGTCCGCGCGGTGACGCTTGCCTGCGCGGCCGGCAACGGGTCGCCGCCAGGAACGCGGTGTCGCGGCGGGCGCCGCGCCGCTCACCGCCCCGCGCACTCGGACGCGAGCCGCCCCACCACCTTCAGCGCCTCCTCGATCTGCCGCGACCACGGATAGCTGTAGTTGAGCCGGATGAAGTGCCGATAATCGGCGGTTGCCGAGAACATGTGGCCGGGCCCGATCGTGATCCCTTGCGCGAGCGCGAGCGCATACAGCTTCATCGCATCGACCTGCCGCGGCAGCTCGACCCACAGCACGTACCCGCCCTGCGGCTGCGACAACCGCGTGCCTTCCGGGAAGAAGCGCCGCACCATCGCGCTCATCAGGCTCGCCTGCTGCGCATACTGCTTGCGCATCCGCCGCAGATGAAAATCGTAGCCGTCGTGCTTCAGGTATTCGGCAATCGCGAGCTGCTCGATCGCGGGCGTCGCGAGCGTGTTCAGGAATTTCAGTTTCTCGACCTGGTCGCGGTAGCGGCCGGGCATCGCCCAGCCGATCCGGTAGCGCGGCGACAGGCTCTTCGTGAACGATGCGCAATGCAGCACGAGCCCGTCGCGGTCGTACGACTTCAGCGCGCTCGGCGTCGTGTCGCCGAAATGCAGCTCGTGATAGACGTCGTTCTCGATCGCGGGCACGCCGTGCTTCGCGAGCAGCTCGACGAGCGCGCGCTTGCGTGCATCGGGCATCTGGAAGCCGAGCGGATTCTGGAAATTCGGCATCACCATGCACGCGGCGATGCGCTCGCGCGCGAGGATCCGTTCGAGCGCGTCGAGATCGATGCCGTCGCCCGGATGGGTCGCCACCTCCAGCGCGCGCATGCCCATCCGCTCGATCGCGTGCAGCATCGCGTAGAACGTCGGCGACTCCACCGCGATCGTGTCGCCCGGTTTCGCGACCGCCTGCAGGCACAGGTTGATCGCCTCGGTCGCGCCGATCGTCATCACGATCTCGCCCGGCTCGACCGGAATTCCGCGCTCCGCGTAGCGCCGCGCGATCTGGCGGATCAGCTCCGGGTTGCCGGGCGGCAGGTCGTCGATCACGCCCCAGCGCGTGCGGCGCCGCCCGATCGTCTGCGCGTAGCGTGCGAGACGCTGCACCGGGAACTGCGACGCATCGGGATACGGCGAGCCGAGCGGCACCGCGTCGTCGCGCGAGATCGTGCGCAACGTCGACAGCACGAGCCGGCTCACGTCCACCGCCGACGGCTCGGCCGCCGGTGCCGACATGTGCAGCTCTGCCTCGGCCGGCGCCGTGGCGCGCGCCCGCACGAAGTAGCCCGACTGCGGCCGGCTCTCGATCAGGCCGCGGCTCTCCAGCACGAGGTACGCGCGCAGCACGGTCGTGACGCTGAGCTGCTGCTGCCGGCTCGCCTGGCGCACCGACGGAATCCGCTCGCCGGGCCGGTACACGCCGCGCTCGATCTGCGCCTGCAGATCGTCGGCCAGTTGTTCATAACGCTTCACGCGCCTCCCTTTCAACTTCCCTTCAACAACACAGTTGCGGTCCGCACTGCCCGGATGGCCGAAACTGTACTCTTTTTTGAAGATGAAAGGTGTACACACAGCGGCCGGAGCGCCGCGCGTACTCTGCGTGCATCGCCCCTGACACCCTGCATCATGAAAAAGAAATCCGCCGCCGCGCGCATCGAACCGTACACCCACCCGGCTGCCGGCTGGGGCGCGCTGAAAGCCGTCACGATCAACCTGATCAAGGAAAAGGTCACCGGCGGCAACTACCGCACGCTGCTGCGCCAGAACC
Source organism: Burkholderia sp. Bp9090 (assembly GCF_003857985.1). Taxonomy (NCBI): domain Bacteria; kingdom Pseudomonadati; phylum Pseudomonadota; class Betaproteobacteria; order Burkholderiales; family Burkholderiaceae; genus Burkholderia; species Burkholderia sp. Bp9090. Next base: position 14,390 of record NZ_QTPV01000066.1, on the reverse strand, counting down.
AGCCCGACGGCTTCGACTGCCCGGGTTGCGCGTGGCCGGACCGCCAGCACGCATCGACGTTCGAATTCTGCGAAAACGGCGTGAAGGCCGTGGCCGCCGAAGCGACGAGCAAGCGCGTGACGCCCGAATTCTTCGCCGCGCATACGGTCACCGAGCTGCTCGAACAGTCGGATTTCGAGCTCGAACAACACGGCCGCCTGACCGACCCGATGGTGTACGACGCGCAGACCGACCGCTACGTGCCGATCGCGTGGGACGACGCGTTCGAGCTGATCGCGCGCCACCTGCGCGCGCTGCCGGACCCGAACCAGGCCGCGTTCTACACGTCCGGCCGCGCGAGCAACGAGGCGGCGTTCCTGTACCAGTTGCTGGTGCGGCTGTACGGTACGAACAACTTCCCCGACTGCTCGAACATGTGCCACGAGGCGACGAGCCGCGGGCTGCCGGCGTCGGTCGGCGTCGGCAAGGGCACCGTCACGCTCGACGATTTCGAGCATGCGGACATGCTGCTGATCTTCGGCCAGAACCCGGCGACCAACCATCCGCGGATGATGGGCGAGCTGCGCGAATGCGCGAAGCGCGGCGCGACGATCGTGTCGATCAACCCGCTGAAGGAACGCGGGCTCGAGCGTTTCGCCGATCCGCAAAGCCCGCTCGAGATGCTGACGATGTCGGGCACGAAGATCGCGTCGACCTTCATCCAGCCGACGATCGGCGGCGATTTCGCGCTGATCAAGGGGATGGCGAAGCGCGTGCTGGAGCTCGACGATGCCGCGCGCGCCGCCGGCGCGCCGCGCGTGCTCGACACCGCGTTCATCGACGAGCACACGGCCGGCTTCGACGCGTTCGCCGACGATCTGCGCAATGAAAGCTGGTCCGCGCTGACGGCCGAAAGCGGCGTGCCGTACGAGCAGATCGACGGCCTTGCGCAGCGCTACGCGCGCAGCGAGCGCGTGATCGCGACGTGGGGCATGGGCATCACGCAGCACAAGCATTCGGTCGCGACCGTGCAGATGCTGACGAACCTGATGCTGATGCGCGGCAACATCGGCCGCCCCGGCGCGGGCCTGTGCCCGGTGCGCGGCCACTCGAACGTGCAGGGCAACCGCACGGTCGGGATCGAGGAAAAGCCGTCGCAGGCGTTCCTCGACCGGCTCGGCCACGTGTTCGACTTCGAGCCGCCGCGTCACCACGGCTACGACGTCGTCGAAACCATCGAAGGGATGCTCGAAGGCCACGTGAAGGTGCTGATCGGCCTCGGCGGCAACTTCGCGATGGCGACGCCCGACACGCCGCGCACGTGGGCAGGCATGCGCCGCTGCGATCTCTCCGTGCACATCACGACGAAGCTGAACCGCAGCCACCTGATCCACGGCCGCGACGCGCTGATCCTGCCGACGCTCGGCCGCACCGAGATCGACCTGCAGGACAACGTCGCGCAGGGCGTGACGGTCGAGGATTCGATGAGCATGGTCCACGTGTCGTACGGGATGAACAAGCCGGCGTCCGCGAACCTGATGTCGGAACCGGCGATCGTCGCGCACATGGGCCACGCGCTGTTCGGCAGCGGCAAGATCGACTGGCTCGCGTACAAGGACGACTACGCGAAGATCCGCGACGCGATCGAGGCGACGCTCGACGGCTTCTACGACTACAACACGCGTATCGCGCGGCCGGGCGGCTTCCACCTGCGCGTCGCGTCGCGCGATCGCGAATGGCTGACGCCGACGGGCAAGGCGAACTTCATCGCGCATGCGCTGCCGACCGACACGCCGATCCAGCGCGCCCGCGCACTGCACGGCGAGCGCCTGATGACGCTGATGACGACGCGCTCGCACGACCAGTACAACACGACCGTCTACGGGCTCGACGACCGCTATCGCGGCGTGTACGGCCAGCGCCGCGTGGTGTTCGTCAACCGCGACGACCTCGCGATGCTCGGCCTGAAGGCCGGCGACCGGGTCGACATGGAAACCGTGTGGCACGACGGCATCGAGCGGCGCGCGGACGGCTTCCTGCTCGTCGAATACGACATCCCGCGCGGTTGCATCGGCGCGTACTACCCGGAAACGAACCCGTTGGTGCCGCTCGACAGCGTCGGCGACGTGTGCAACACGCCGACATCGAAGTCGGTGCCGGTGCTGCTGCATCGCGCGGCCGCGCCGGCGTCGGCTGCCGCCTGACGGAGCGCCGCGATGATCGTCCGGCCGCGCGAGCACTGGCTGCGGATGCTGCTCGTCTGGAACGGGTCGGTGCTGCCGACCATCCTGCCGCAGCTCGTGCTGACGCTCGCGATCAGCCTCGTCGCGGTGTGGGGTGGCGGCCGCGTGCTCGGCGAGAAGGTGCCGCTGAACCCGACGCCGTTCACGCTGATCGGTCTCACGCTCGCGATCTTCGCGGGGTTTCGCAACAACGCGAGCTACGAACGCTATCGCGAGGGCCGGCAGCTGTGGGGTGGCGTGCTGACCGCCACGCGCACGCTGGTGTCCCAGGCGCTCTGCTACGGCGCGGTCGACGGCGACGATGCTGCACGGCAGGCGTTCGTGCGCAAGGTCGTCGCGTTCGTCTATGCGCTGAAGCATCAACTGCGCGGCACCGCTCCGGCGCCGGACCTGCGCACGCTGCTCGACGACGCGACCTATGCGCGCATCGTCGCCGCCCGGTTTGCGCCGATCGCGATCGTTCATGAACTGCGCGAAGCCTTCGCCGCGCGCGCCGATGCGGGCCGTCTCGCCGATACGCGGCTGTGGATGCTCGACGCGCGCCTCGACGATCTGGTGTCGATGGTGAGCGGCTGCGAGCGCATCGCGTCGACGCCGATCCCGTTCTCGTACGACGTGCTGCTGCACCGGACCATCTACGCGTACTGCGTGCTGCTGCCGTTCGGTCTCGTCGATTCGATCGGCGCGGCGACGCCGTTCGTCACCGTGTTCGTCGCCTATACGCTGATCGCGCTCGACGCGATCGCGCATGCGATCGCGGAGCCGTTCGGCGACGGGCCGAACCACCTCGCGCTCGATGCGATGACGCGCACGATCGAGCGCACGCTGCTCGAACTGAACCGCGAGCCGCTGCCGGCGGAGGTGACGCCCGGCCCGGCGTATCGGCTCACCTGACGGGCCGATACGGCCGACGCGCTGTAATAAACACTTGCAAGCGATACAGCCGGAAACGTCAACAGCCGGGGCCCGCACAGCGTTTTTTCGACAAGCGCGCACGTTTCGTGACGCGCAACGACAGGAGAAAACGTCATGCGAGCCCTTACCCGCCATCTCGCGATCGCCGCCACCCTGATGTCGGTGCTGACCGGCACCGCGTTCGCCGAAACGCCGTGGCAGCAGGCGCATCCGCGCCGCGAGGAGGTCAACCAGCGTCTCGCCAACCAGAATCGCCGGATCCGTCACGAAGTGAAGGAAGGCGAGATGTCGCACGCCCGGGCCGCGCGCCTGCACCGTGACGACCGCAGGATCCGCCGGGAAGAGCGGGACATGGCCGCGCAGGATCGCGGCCACATTACGCAGAGCGAAAAGCACGTGCTGAACCAGCAGGAAAATGCGGTCAGCCACAAGATCGGCCAATAACGCCGGCAAACGTCGATTCGCCATCGCTTGAAACGCCCGCTGCCGCCGCGCGACAGCGGGCGCTTGTTGTTGTATCGAATCGTTTCAGCCGGCCGTTCGTGTCAAGTGCCGCGGGTATACTCCGACGTCAGCCGCCGCCCGTATCGACCGTCAAAAACGGCACGATTGCGGCGGTTTCGTCGCGAAGCTTCGCGTTTCGCGTACCCCGCGCCCCAGCCTCGACACGAGACACACGACGATTCCGATCATGAAACGATTCCTGCTGCTCCTTCCCGCCGCCCTGCTCGCCGCCTGCGGTTCCGCGCCCTCGTCCGACTCGGCCGCGTCCGGCCCGGCGCCGATGATCTACGTGTCGTCGGCGCGTCCGGCCCACGCGATCGCCAACTGCCTCGACAGCCGCCTGTCCGGTACCGAGCAATCGCAGCACAACGGCGTGACCGACATCACCGTCGGCTCGCGCTCGTACTTCGTCACGCTCACGCCGTCGGGCCACGGTTCGGTCGTCAAGGTCGTGCGCGGCTCGGGCAGCGAGCCGGCCGAGGAAGCGATGCGCTTCGCGATCGCGCGCTGCGTGATCTGACCGCCGCCGCTGCCGGGCACCGCGCCCGGCACGCAAGCCGCTTCCCCCGGGCGCCGTTCCGCGCGCCCGTCGAATTTTTTCATCCGGGCGGCCGTCGATGAGAGAATCGCACCACGATTCCCTTTCCACGGAGCCCGCATGAAGCACCTGCTGTCCCGGCTGTTCGTCAGCGCCGCGCTCGTCGCGCTTGTTCCGGCGCTGCCGGCGCAGGCCGCGACGCCGCCCGGCATTTTCGTCGTCGCCACCCAGCTCGGCGAATTCACGACCCTCGATCCGAGCGAGATCTACGAGCTCGTGCCGTCCGAGTACGTCGCGAACACCTACGAACGGCTCGTGCGGGTCGACCTGAAGGACCCGACGCGCTTCGACGGGCAGATCGCGCAATCCTGGACGGTCGGCGCCGACGGGCTCACCTATACGTTCAAGCTGCGCCCCGGCCTCGCGTTCCACTCCGGCAACCCGGTCACCGCCGACGACGTCGCATGGTCGCTGCAGCGCACCGTCCTGCTCGACAAGGGCCCGGCCGGCGTGCTCGCCGATCTCGGCCTCACGAAAACGAACGTGATGCAGAAGGTGCGCGCGGTCGACCCGCAGACCTTCGTGCTCGAAACCGACCGCAAGTACGCGCCGAGCTTCGTGCTCAACGTGCTGAGCGCGTGCCCGGCGTCGGTGCTCGACAAGAAGCTGCTGATGTCGCACCAGCAGGGCAATGATTTCGGCAGCGGCTGGCTGAAGACCAACGACGCGGGCTCGGGCCCGTACCAGCTCGCCAAGTGGACGCCGAACGAAAGCATCGTGTTGCAGCGTTTCGACAAGTACCGCGCGCCGTACCCGATGAAACGCGTCGTGCTGCGCCACGTGCCCGAGGCATCCGCGCAGCGGCTGCTGCTGGAAAACGGCGACGTCGACGCCGCGCGCAACCTGAGCCCCGACAGCCTCGCCGCGCTGACCAAGGCCGGCAAGATCAAGGTCGCGTCGTGGCCGGTATCCGCGCTGCTGTACCTAAGCCTGAACACGAAGAACCCGAATCTCGCGAAGCCCGAAGTCCAGCAGGCGATGAAGTGGCTGGTCGACTACGACGGCATCCAGCGCAACATCGTCAGCACGACCTACAAGGTCCACGAGACCTTCCTGCCCGAAGGCTTCCTCGGCACGCTGAATGCGAACCCGTACAAGCTGAACGTCGCGAAGGCGAAGGCGCTGCTCGCGAAGGCCGGCCTGGCGAACGGCTTCGACGTGACGATGGACATGCCGAACGATTATCCGTACCTCGAGATCGCGCAGGCGCTGCAGGCCAACTTCGCGCAAGGCGGCATCCGCGTGAAGCTGATCCCGGGCGATGCGAAGCAGGCGATCGGCAAGTACCGTGCGCGCCAGCACGACATCTTCATCGGCGAATGGTCGCCCGACTACATGGACCCGAACAGCAATGCGCGCGGCTTCGCCTGGAATCCGGACAATTCCGACCAGTCGAAGACGAAGATGCTCGCGTGGCGCAACAGCTGGGACATCCCGCAGCTGACGAAGGACACCGAGGCCGCGCTGGTCGAGCCGTCGCCCGCGAAGCGCGCGCAGCGTTACGAGGCGCTGCAGAAGGCCGTGCTCGCGAACTCGCCGTTCATCATCATGTTCGAGAAGGTCGTGCAGGTCGCGACGCGCCCCGGCACGACCGGGCCGGAGATCGGCCCGATCAACGACCTCGTGTCGTACCGGACGCTGGCGAAATAAGGCCGGCTGCCCGCGCGACCGGCAACGCCGGCGCGCGGGCGCATCCGTCATCCAATACGCTTCGCTCGGGGACTACACAATGCGCTCATTACAAGAACTGCGGCTGGAATTCCTCCAGTACAAGATCGAACCGATCGGCTGGCTCGGCGACAGCCCGTCGCGCTTCGACTTCTATACCCGCACGGCCGCCGGATGCGACAGCATCCTCGAGCTGGGCGTGTTCACCGGACTGACCACGACGGCCTTCATGCTCGCGCAGCCGAAGCGGCTCGTGTCGGTCGACATCACCGATCAGTATTTCCACATCCAGGACGAGCTGAAGCACGCGGCGCAGGAACTGGCGATCGACTTCGAATTCAGGATTGCCGATGACCTCGTAATGGACCCGCTCGCGTGCGACCTGCTGTTCATCGACACCACGCACACGTACGAGCAGACGCTCGCCGAACTGAACCGGTTCGGCCCGCTCGCGCACAAGAAGATCGTGCTGCACGACATGAACACGTCGGGCGTCTACCAGGCCGTATTCCAGTGGCTGTGGGACAACAAGCAGTTTCACATCACGTATCACGACAGCCGCGGCTGCGGCGCGGTCGTGTGCGAGCGTCACGTCGGCTATTGAGCCGCGCACGCGCAACGGGAGGCACCATGCATGCGAACGGACACGCGGTCTGCGTGGCGATCAACGACAACAACCGCGCGTGGTACGAGATGCTCGTGCCGTTCCTGCTGTCGCTGCGGCAGACAGGCTACGACGGGCAGGTGGCCGTCATCGGCTACGGACTGTCCGAACGCAAGCGGCGCATCCTGGAAAGCCAGTCGGTCGACGTGATCGAAGCGTCGAGCGCGCATGCGCTGCCGGTCGGCCGCTTCATCGAGGCCGCCGACTATTGCGCGCGCAATCCGCACATCACGAAACTCGCGCTGTACGACGCGGACATCTGGTTCTGCGCGTCCTCGTTCGACCTGTTCTCCCGGATCGCCGACGACCGCCTGTACGCGTGTCCCGACCCGCTGTTCTGCACGTTCATCGTCACGCCGCTGATCGGCGAGCGACGCGACGCGCACTGGCGTCTCGTCGTGGACGAAGTGAAAGCGCGTCACGGCGGTGCGCTGCAGGCCGGACTGGTCGCCGGCACGGCCACCGCGTGGGCGCGTTTCGCGGCGCATCTGCGCGACTGCGTCGCTCGCATCGGCACCGACTTTCAGGAATGCTTCGGAATCGACACGACGTTCCTGCACCTGTGGGGCGCGCGCGGCGAAACCGCGCTGCTCGACCCGGTCCAGAACTTCGTCAGCAAGAACGGCATTCACGAATCGTTCGATCCGAGCAACGGCACCACGACGTTGCGCTATCAGGGCGAACCGATCCGCGCGCTGCACATGACCGGCGACATCCGTTTCTTCGATCGCTGGCGCTACTACGCGAACCATGTCGACGCCGCATTGCGCGACGGCATGCCGTTCGCGCTGTCGGACGGCACGCCGGCACCGTCCGACACGGCCGCCGCCCGCATCGCCGCGACCGAATACATGCGTTCGGCCGGGCTGACCGTCAACTCCGCCGCGATCGAGGGCAGCGCGGGCGCGTACCTGCAGGCGCTCGACGAACCGGGCGGCACGATGCTCGTCGGCAGCGGGAACCACGAGATCGTGTTGACTGCGACCCGCGACATCGCGCGGCTGAACGTGTACATCACGCACCCGTCCGGCTCGCCGTCGCCGCTGCGATGCGAGGTGCTGATCGATGGGCAGGCGCAGCACAAGGGCCCTGATCTGATGACCCATTTCTGGTATCGGATCTCGGCCGGCACCGTCATCACGCTGCGCTCGACGAGCCTCGGCGGCCAGCAGTGCAACGCGATCTGGCGGCTGCGCGAGGCGCCGGACATGCAGCAGTAGGCAGTGGACGACGCGTAGGCGGTTCGCCGCCCGACGTCAGGCGCGCGGTGTTTCGGCGAGACGTTCGGCGGCGAACCGCAATCCGCCCAGAATGCGTTCGGCGATCCGCGCCGGAAACCCGGCCGGCAGCGTCGCGCCGACCGACTCGATCACGTGCGGCGTCGCGGCGACCAGCCGTTCGATGATCGGCGTCGCGATATCGCCGAGCAGACAATGCTCGGCCATCGCACTGAAGTGACTGCGTGTGATGTCGCGCATCGCGTAGTGCTTGCGCTTGCCGTGCACGGCCATCGCGAGTTTGGCCTTGTGCCACGACCACTGGTTCGCGCCGTCGCCCTCGACCGGCCAGATCGACATCACGTCGTAGAGCGGCGTCAACCGGAACCGACCGCCCGGCAGCAGGCGCAGGCTGAAGTTCTTCGCATGCCCGTCCGGTGCGGCAAGCATCCAGAACACGATCAGTGCGGCAAACAGCGTGTCGAGGTCAGCCTGCGCCGTTTCCGACCGGCGCAGGATGGCGGCCAGATCCGGCACGCCGGGGCCGCCCTGCGATTCGTATTTCAGATGCGGCGGCACGCCGAGCGCCTGGCAGAAATCCTCCTGCGGCAAGCGCAACAGCCATCCACCTTCGCGATGCAGCGCACGATCGAAACGCGCGACCGACAGCACCTTGTGCTCGCCGAAACGCACGATTTCGGCATCGGCCGTCGGCAGGCCGTACGCGCGCAGGATCGCGAGACACAACCACTCGTTTTCGACGGAAGCGGTGAGATCCGCACGCTTGTTGCCGACCAGACCGAGCGGCAACTTCAGAATATGCGTGGTCGGCGTCGCGCCGTGCGGGCGCATCCATCGCCCTTCGTGAAACAGCAGCGCGGTCTTTTCCTGCGCGCCGGCGAGCGACAGGCGGAAGTCGTCGTCCTGTGCGCCACCTGCCACCCCGCTCGCCTGATCGAGCACGCGCGCGACCTCGTCGTCCGACAACGGCGTACCGTCGATGCGGTCATGGCCGGCCGGTACTTCGTCCTCGCCGAGCAGTTGCACTGCGCCGACGCAGTCGCGGCCGAGCGCGGCGAGCAGATCGAACGGCTCGATCGTCGCCGTGCCGAACCGGGATGCCAGCCGGCGACGAATGGCGTCGCTGTCCGGCAGCAGATTGTCGAAGTAATGGTTCACGCGCTCGCCGCGCAACGGCGCATCGCCGACGCCGAACGGCAGCGACAGCGACAACGGGCGGCCCGCGGCGGACTGCTTCCAGCCGGCGTCGTACCGCAACTCCATGTCGCCGCGCGCCGGAATCCGCCATGTCCCGACCCGCTGGCCGTTGGCCCAGATCGACAGCGCGCGCGTGTGCGAGTTGCGCCCCATCGCTTACCAGTCGATGTCGGCAGCGTCACGCCCGTCCTTTGTGCGGACGCTGAGCTCGAGACCGTACAGCGCGGTCAGTTCGAGCAATTGGCTGAGCGACAGGCTGGCGGTGCGCGTGGTCTCGAGCGACGACAGGCGCGACTGGCCGACGCCGATGCGCGCCGCCGCCTCGGCTTGCGTCAGCCCCTTGGCCTGACGCGCTGACGACAGGATTTCGCCCAGTTGCGCGGGCGTATTGACGATGAAATCCACGGCTCGGGTCCAGTAGGCAATAAATGCAGTATATCTCTGACAGACATAAACGCAAATTATTGCTGACAGACATAAGCGTAAAATATCGCTGTCAGAAATAATCTGCGTGATTACGCATCGCGACATTGCCGTCGGGGACGCGTACCCGACCCTATCACCCTCCGCCAAACCATAGTTTTTATCCGCTGGCGCGAATGATTTTGGTTTTGTTAGATGGATGACACCGAATCATCCGATGACAAACATCTAACAGACCGATGACCTGCGCGTTCGCCCATACCGTCGAATCCCGCTTTGCCGAGCTGACGCCGACCGCGAAGCGCATCGCGAGCTACATGCTCGCGAATCTCGACCGTCTCGGGCTCGAAACCGCCGACCAGATCGCTCAGCAGGCCGGCACCAGCGGCATCTCGGTCGGGCGCTTCCTGCGCAGCATCGGCTACCGGAACCTCGACGATCTGAAACGCGAACTGCGCGGCGGCAGCGATCGCCCGTGGATGATCACCGATCGCCTCGACGAATATCGCCGCGCCGCCGGCACACACGTGAGCGACGACGACGGCACCCGCGGCGACGGCACGCTGGCATCGTCGCTCGATCGCGAACTCGACGCGATCCGCCACGTCTACCGGCTCGCCGAAGAACCCGTGTTCGCGCAGGTCGCGGACCGGATCGCGCATGCCGACGCCGTGTTCATCCTCGGCATCCAGTCGACCCGCGGCATCAGCAATGCGTTCAGCAGCTATCTCGAATACCTGCGCCCTCGCGTGTTCTATTCCGACGGCCAGTCGGGCTCGTACGTCGATTCGCTGAACTCCGAATTCGAGCGGCCGTACTGCATCGTCACCGATACGCGTGCCTATTCGCGCAGCGCGCGCCGCTATTGCCAGGCGGCCGCCGAGCGCGGCCAGCCGTTCGCGCTGGTCACCGATCTCTATTGCCCATGGGCGCGTGAATGGCCGGCCGACCTGCTGCAGGTGAAGACCGACGTCGGCCAGTTCTGGGATTCGCTCGCGCCGCTCACCTGCCTGTTCAACCTGCTGATCACCGCCGTGGTCGACCGCCTCGGTCCCGCGATCGACCAGCGCGTCGCGCGCAACCGCGAACTGCAGCGCACGTTCGACCAATTCGAATCCTGAGCGCCCCGACTGCCGATGAACCCACCCCGCCTCGTCGAAATCACACCCGCCACGCATCGCGTCGAGATCGATCTCGTCTACGCGACCGAGCGCAACCTGACCGGCAAGGCGATCTACCGCCGCGCGCACTGCCTGCTGCTCGAGCCCGCCGAAGCCGCGCTGCGCCGCGCGGTCGACGTCGCCGCGCAGGCCGGCTTCACGCTGCGCGTCTACGATGCGTACCGGCCGCCGCAGGCGCAGCAGGTGCTGTGGGATTTCCTGCCCGACCCGAACTTCGTCGCTGATCTCGGCCGCGGCTCGAACCACAGCCGCGGCACCGCGCTCGACCTGACACTCGTCGACGCGAACGGCGAGGCGGTCGACATGGGCACCGGCTTCGACGAGATGGTGGCCGCGTCGGGCCACTTCCACGCGGGGCTGCCCGAAGCCGTGCAACGCAACCGGCTGCTGCTGCTCGGCGTGATGCACGCGGCCGGCTTCGCGCATATCGACAGCGAGTGGTGGCACTACGAGCTGCCCGGTTCGCATGCGTTGCCGCAGATCGACAACGCCGCGAGCGGCCCGTGGCGCCTGATGTAACGACACTGCACGTTCCCTTCACCGTTCACGTTCAACGACTTCAACGACACATGGAGAAACGCACATGAAGCCCCTGACCTCCCGGCTCGTCGCGGCGCTGGCCGCCGCGTCCGTGCTCGCCGCCGTTCCGCTTGCCGCCGCACGCGCGGAAACGCCGAAGGACATGTTCGTGATGGCCACGCTGCTCGACGAATTCACGACACTCGATCCCGGCGAGATCTACGAGCTGGTGCCGGAGGAATACGTCGCGAACACGTACGACCGGCTCGTGCGTGTCGACCTGCGCGATCCGTCGAAATTCAACGGCGACGTCGCGCAGTCGTGGACGGTGAGCCCCGATGGGCTGACCTATACGTTCAAGCTGCGCCCGGGCCTCAAGTTCCACTCGGGCAACCCGCTGACGGCCGACGACGTTGCCTGGTCGATCCAGCGCGCGGTGCTGCTCGACAAGGGCCCGGCCGCCGTGCTGACCGGCATCGGCCTCACGAAGGCGAACGTCGTCGCGAACGTGAAGAAACTCGACGACCAGACGGTGTCGATCACGACCGACCACAAATACGCGCCGACCTTCGTGCTGAACGTGCTCGGCTCGTGGCCCGCGTCGGTGCTCGACAGGAAGCTGCTGCTGTCACACCAGCAGGGCGACGACTTCGGCAACGCATGGCTGAAGACCAACGAGGCCGGCTCCGGCGCGTACAAGCTGGTCAAGTGGGCGGCCGGCGACAGCATCGTGCTGCAGCGCTTCGACGGCTACCGGCTGCCGCTCGCGATGAAGCGCATCGTGCTGCGCCACGTGCCCGAAGCGGCGAGCCAGCGCCTGCTGCTGGAAAACGGCGACGTCGACGCGGCGCGCGACCTGAGCCCCGACGATCTCGCGTCGGTCGTGAAATCCGGCAAGGCGAAGGTGATGGCCTCGCCGCAGGCGACGCTGCTCTATCTCGGCCTGAACACGAAGAACCCGACGCTCGCGAAGCCCGACGTGCAGGAAGCGCTGAAGTGGCTGATCGATTATTCCGGCATCCAGACCAACGTCGTGAAGACGACTTACAAGGTGCACCAGACCTTCCTGCCCGAAGGCTTCCTCGGCACGCTGAAGGCGAACCCGTACAAGCTCGACGTCGCGAAGGCGAAGGCGCTGCTTGCGAAGGCCGGCGTGCCGAACGGCTTCTCGGTGACGATGGACGTGCGCAACGACTATCCGTATACGGAGATCGCGCAGGCCGTGCAGGCGAACTTCGCGCAGGCGGGCGTCAAGGTGCAGCTGATTCCCGGCGACAACAAGCAGACGCTCGCGAAATACCGTGCGCGCCAGCACGACATCTATATCGGCGAATGGTCGGCCGACTACATCGACCCGCACAGCAACGCGCAGGGTTTCGCATGGAACCCCGACAACTCCGACAAGTCGAGCTATAAAATGCTGGCCTGGCGCAACAGCTGGGACATTCCGCAACTGACGAAGGAGACCGACGCCGCGCTCGCCGAGCCGACCGCCGCGCAACGCGCGCAACGGTATCAGGCGATGCAGAAGGACCTGCTCGCGCGCTCGCCGTTCGTGATCATGTTCGAGAAAGTCGCGCAGGTCGCGACGCGGCCCGGCGTGAGCGGGCTCGAAGTCGGACCGATCAACGATCTCGTGTCGTACCGTAACCTGAAGAAGCAATAAGATTCGCCGCATGTCGACTCCCGTCTCCTCCCTCGAAGCACTGCGCACGCTGCCCGCGCGCCGCCCGGCCGTACGCTGGGCGCTGCGCGTGCTGCGCTGGGCGCTCACGCTCGCCGTCACGTTCGCGGGGCTGCTCGCGCTGACGTTCGTGATCGGCCGCAAGGTGCCGATCGATCCCGTGCTCGCGATCCTCGGCGATCGCGCGTCGGCCGAGGCGTACGCGGCCGAGCGCCTCGCGCTGGGCCTCGACAAGCCGCTCGTCACGCAGTTCATGATCTACGCGCGCGACGTGCTGCACGGCGATCTCGGCATGTCGCTGCTGACGTCGAACCCGGTGCTCGACGACATCAGGCGCGTGTTCCCCGCCACGCTCGAACTCGCGACGATCGCGACGCTGATCGGCATCGCGATCGGCGTGCCGCTCGGCGTCGCGGCCGCGGTGAAGCACAACCGGCCGATCGACCACGTCGCGCGCTTCGTCGGCCTGATCGGCAATTCGGTGCCGGTGTTCTGGCTCGGGCTGATGGGGCTGCTGCTGTTCTATGCGCGGCTGCACTGGGTCGGCGGCCCCGGCCGGCTCGATCCCGTGTACGACGGGATGGTCGACCCGCGCACGGGCAGCCTGCTGATCGACGCGGCGCTCGCGGGCGAGTGGGACGTGTTCCGCAACGCGGTGTCGCACATCGCGCTGCCGGCCGCGATCCTCGGCTACTACTCGGTCGCGTACCTGAGCCGGATGACGCGCTCGTTCATGCTCGACCAGCTGAGCCAGGAATACATCGTCACCGCGCGCGCGAAGGGCTTGTCCGAGCGCCGCGTGATCTGGCGGCACGCGTTCGGGAACATCGCGGTGCCGCTCCTGACCGTGATCGCGCTCACGTACAGCAACCTGCTCGAAGGCTCGGTGCTGACCGAGATCGTGTTCGCGTGGCCCGGGCTCGGCTCGTACCTGACGGGTGCGCTGCTGAACGCCGACATGAACGCGGTGCTCGGCGCGACGCTCGTGATCGGCGCGATGTTCATCACCGTCAACCTGCTGACCGACGCGCTGTACCGCGTGTTCGATCCGCGTGCGCGCTGAGGGCTGCCGCGACATGACTGCTGCCGCCCTGCTTCCTTTCCCGTCCATGCCGAAGGTGTCCCGACCATGAATGCCGAGCGTCTCACGCTGCGCGCGTGGCTGCTTTCCGATGCGCCCGCGTCGCGCGCGCAGGCCGCGTTCGGCCTCGCGTATCGCCGCTGGCGCCGCTTCGCCGCCAATCCGCTCAACCTGTTCGGGCTCGCGATCCTGGTCGCGCTGATCGTCGTCGCGATCGTCGGCCCGCTGATCATGCCGCACGATCCGCTGCGCCAGGTGCTGTCCGACCGCCTGCTGCCGCCCGGCTCGCCGTCGCACTGGCTCGGCACCGACCAGCTCGGCCGCGACATCCTCTCGCGGCTGATCGACGGCTCGCGCCTCACGCTCGGCATCGCGCTGCTCGTGGTCGTGATCGTCGTGCCGATCGGCCTCGCGATCGGCACCACGGCCGGGGATTTCGGGGGGTTGGTCGACAGCGTGCTGATGCGGATTTACCACAAAGCCCAAGCGTTACCCA
>NZ_QTPV01000065.1:0-32900 GCF_003857985.1 Burkholderia sp. Bp9090 | reverse complement strand
ACCGCAAGGACGATTTCTTCTCGAATCCGAAGTCGGACCGCGCGAAGGACTTCCTCGCGAAAATCCTGCACTGAGCGATCCCGCGCCGCCGCCCGTTCCACGCCGATGCTCCCGATGAAACGACTGCCTTCCCTCAATGCGCTGCAGGTCTTCGACGTCGTCGCGCGACACGGCAGCTTCACGCGCGCCGCCGGGCACCTGTGCCTGACGCAGGGCGCCGTGAGCCGGCAAATCCTCGCGCTCGAAAGCTTCTATCAGTTTCCGCTGTTCAAGCGCACGCCCAAGGGGCTGACGCTGACGGCCGAGGGCGAGCTCCTGTTGCCGACCGTGCGCGAAAGCTTCGCGCGCATCGAGGAAGTGTCGATGCGCCTGTCGCGCAGGCGCACCGAACTCGCGCTGAAGGTGCCGACCTGCATGATGCAGTGGATGCTGCCGCGCATCATGCGGTTCCAGGCCGAGCATCCCGAACTCCAGGTGCAGATCACCACCACCTGGGAGCATCACGTCGATTTCCGCATGGAGCCGTTCGACGCCGCGGTGATCTACGCGCCCGGCGCCGGCCCTGACACGCATGCGATCCCGTTGTTCGAGGAACGGCTCACGCCTGTCTGTGCGCCGAGCCTGCTGGAGCGGCAACCGCTCGCGAGTCTCGACGACCTGCTCCGTCACACGCTGCTGCATCCGACACGCGATCACCGCGACTGGAAGCGGTGGCTCGACCATGCGGGCGCGCCGCACGTCGACTCGACGCGCGGGTTGAGCTTCGAGACGCTGGATCTCGCCACACACGCGGCGATCGACGGTTACGGCATCGCGATCGGCGACAGGACGCTGGTTGACGAGAGCGTGGCCGCCCACCGGCTCGTGATGCCGTTCAACGTATCGTTGCCAACGGGGATGGGCTATTACTTCGTGTATCCGGCCGGAACCGAACAGCAGCAGAAGATCCAACTGTTCGGCGACTGGATCGCGGACGAACGTGCGTGGCGCTGCGGCGACACGCCGGCCGTGCCGCCGTCTCCGTCTCCGTCATCGCCATCGCCAGAACTTCCGGACTGAACCGCGTCACGCGAGCGCCGCTCGCGTACGCGGATCTGCCCGGTCATGCGGTCGACGAATCCCGGAGTGAGGAAAACGGTTGTCGTTCCTTTCTCCGCCGTTGTCGGCGACGTAGCGCTCCCACCTGAAACCTGTCGACCAGACGGCCGGCCTCGTCGCGCGAAGCCGCGCGCGCGATCAGCCGACGCTCCGCGCCGTGGATTTCCGGCGTCTCGGACAGGAGCGCCGTGCCGCCGTTGCGTTTCAGCAGATCGACGGCCGCGCCGAGCGCGGAATTCCGCGGTCGTCCCCGACTAGCCGTCGGACCGCCCCATCGCAGGCCGGCCGTCAGCCGCGAGGCCGGCACGGTGCTGCGCCGCGCGCCGATCCGCCAGTCATGCCGATGGGCGTCCCCGCGCGATTCAACCCGGACACAACAACCGCAAACTTACGATTGAAAATAACTCTCATTTGCATTAAATTCCGGCGCGCAAATGTACCGTTTGGAACACGGATGCCGGCGCAACGCGGCTCGTGGTGCCCGAACGCGAACCAATTTCTCAGGGACGGGTATGAGCAGAAAGAACTGGGCGGCCGCACCGATGGCCATCGCCGTCGGCACGGTCGGGCTGAACGTCGCCAATGCGCAGGAGCTGGTGCTGCCGGCAGTCGAGATCTCGGCGCAGCGCACGAAGGCACCGTTTCGCGCGCCCGACTCGACGAGCGCGACGCGCACCGAGGCGGACGTGATGGAGATCCCGTTCGCGGTCAGCAGCGTCGATACGAAACTGATCCAGACCGTGGCCGCCACCCGCGGCGAAGACCTGTACGACTGGGTCGCCGGCGTCGCGCGGCAGAACAACTTCGGCGGGCTGTGGGACAACTACGCGGTGCGCGGCTTTGCCGGCGACGGCAACACGTCCGGCACCGACTACCTCGTCAACGGCTTCTCGTGGAATCGCGGCATCAGCGTGCCGCGCGACACCGCGACGCTCGAGCGCATGGAAGTCCTCAAGGGCCCCGCGTCCGCGCTGTACGGCCGCGGCGACCCCGGCGGGCTCATCAGCTACACGACGAAGCAGCCGCAGTTCAAGCGCTCGAACACGATCGGCGTGTCGGCCGGCAGCTACGGCGCGCTGCGCGAGACGCTCGATTCGACCGGCCCCGTCACGCAGTCGCTCGCGTACCGCTTCATCGCGATGAACGAGGACAACGGCAGCTTCCGCGACACGGTGTCGAGCAAGCGCTACCTGTTCGCGCCGTCGTTCACCTGGGATATCGGCGCGGACACGACGCTCCACTACGAATTCGAGACCGCGCGCCAGCGCGCGCCGCTCGATCGCGGCGTGGTCGCGGTCGGCGGGCAGCTCGGTGCGGTGCCGGCGTCGCGGTTCCTGGGCGAGCCGCGCGACGGCGACTACGACGTGCGCAACTCGGGGCATCAGTTCACGCTCGAACATCGCTTCGATGCAGACTGGTCGGTCAACGCCGGCTTCGCGCAGCGCGACACCGACCTGTCGGGCCGCTCGTCCGAAGCGTTCGCGCTGCAGCCGGATGGCCGAACGCTGTGGCGCCGCTACCGGCAGGTCGCGTTTCACTCGAACGACGTGCAGGGGCGCGTCGAAGTGGCCGGCAAGGCCCGCACGGGCGCCATCGACCATGCGTTCGTGATGGGCGTCGATGCGTATCGCTTCAACTACGACCAGTTCGTCGCGCGCTCGACGCCGACGGCCGCGGCGCCGTATGCGATCGACATCTTCGATCCGGTGTACGGCCAGCCGGCGCCCGTGCCGCGCACCGCGACGAACCTGCTCGAGCGCGACGACGGCCAGGGCCTGTACGCGCAGGACACGCTCGCGTTCGGGCCGCACTGGAAAGTGCTCGCCGGGCTGCGCTGGGACCGCTTTCACCAGTCGGTCGAGAATCGCCTGAAGGGCGTGACGACGAGCCAGCTGCAAACGGCGCTGAGCCCGCGGCTCGGCATCGTGTACGAGGCCAGCGCCGCGCTGTCGCTGTATGCGAACACCGCGTACTCGTTCCGGCCGAACAACGGCGCCGACGCGAACGGCCGCGCGTTCGATCCCGAGAAGGGGCACGGCTACGAAGCCGGCGTGAAGTGGGCCGGCACGCGCTGGCTCGCGACCGTCGCCGCGTTCTACGTGAACAAGCGCAACGTGCTGACTGCCGATCCGGCGAATGCCGGGTTCTCGCGTGCGGCCGGCGAAGTACGCAGTCGCGGCGTCGAATTCGAATGGAACGGCGAACTGGGCCACGGCTTGCGCGGCATCGTCAACCTCGCCTACGTCGACGCGCAGGTCACGCGCGACACCGTCCTGACGCCAGGCGCGCGCCTCGTCGACATTCCGCGCCTGAGCGGCAGCGCGCTGCTGATGTACGAAACCGCGCTGCCGCTCGTCGACAAGGCCGGCGCGGGCGCGGGCGTGATCTACGTCGGGCGCCGCGCGGGCAACACCGCGAATACGCAGGACGGCTTCGACCTGCCCGCCTACGCGACCGTGCAGCTCAACGGCTACGTGCAGGTCAACAAGCATCTGCGCGCGTCGGTCGTGCTGAACAACCTGTTCAACCGCACGTACTACGTCAGCTCGTACAACAGCCTGTGGGTCACGCCTGGCGCGCCGCGCAGCCTGTTCGCGTCATTGGCGTATTCGTTCTAGGCCGGCGCGGCGCGTCGACGGGCAGGCGCGGGGCGCGATTCGGCGATGCGTCGATTCGGCGATGCGTCGACGTGCCGGGGCGCGCATCCGGCCATCTCGAATCGTCAGGCAGCCAGCCACTGCGCCGCATCCGCCGCATCCACCGGAATCTCCGGATTGAACCGCGTCATGCAGTTCAGGTCGAGCGCGCGGATCTGCTCGGTCATGAAGTCGACGAAGATCCGGATGCGCGTCGGTAGGTGTTGCCGGCTCAGATAGCAGATGTAGTGGCCGCGATCCTGCGGCACATGCTGCGCCAGCGCGACGACGAGTTCGTTCGACGCGAGATGGTCGCGGATCTGGTAGCCGGCCATCTGCGCGATGCCCGATCCGTTCAGCACCGCGCGCAACACGAGATCGGCGTCGTTGAACGTGCGGCGCGCCGTCGGCAGGTACTTCTGCACGCGGCCGTCCACGTTGAATTCCCATTCGAACAGGCGCCCGCTCGCGAACCGGAAATTGATGCACTCATGGCGGTCGAGGTCCTCGATGCGTTGCGGGAGCCCGTGCGCCGCCACATACGACGGCGCCGCGCAGAGCGCCATCTGCATCGGAATCAGTTGCCGGGCGATGATGCTGGAGTCCTCGATGCGCCCGTTGCGGAACGACACGTCGATCCGCTCGGACACCAGGTCGACGGGCCGGTCGTCGAGCAGCAGATCGACGATGATGTCCGGATAGGCGTCCGCGAACTTCTCCAGCAGCGGCGCCACGATCTTCCTGCCGAACCCCACGGCCGAGCTGATGCGGATGAGGCCGCGCGGCGGCCCCTGCCGCAACTCGAGCATGTCGTTCATCGCTTCGACGATCTGCGCCACGCCCTGATGGCAGTTCTCGAAGAAGCGCCGGCCCTCGCACGTCAGCTCGGTCGTGCGCGTGGTCCGCTGGAACAGCCGCGTACTCAGTTGCGCCTCCAGCTTCTGCACGTTGCGGCTCACGGCCGGCCGCCCGACGCCGAGCAGTTCGGCGGCCTTCGTGAAGCTCCCTTCGCTCGCCACCGCAACGAACGCGAGGATGCCCGCATAGCTCGCACCGAAGCTCGCCGACAGCGCATCGGCGCGACCGGCCAGGTCGCGACGAACGCCGTGCTCCGATGTTTCCGAATGATTCATTTCCGCTGCCCCCAAGCATGCTGCTCATACGGATCGGCGCGTCGCCGGCATGCGCCGGCCGGCCGCCTGCGTGCGAACGCGATTCAGCGCCCCGCCAGCCACGCGTCGAGGCCGATGCGCCCGAGCCGTGCCGCGCCGAGCGGCACCAGCGACGTTGCCTCGACGCGGCCGCCGTAGTAGCGGGCGTCGCGATCGGTCACCACCGCGCGTGTGTCGCCGACCGACTTCAGATAGCGCGCGACGATTTCCGCGAACGGCGCGCGATCCGGGCCCGCGATCTCGATCGTGCCGTTCTGCGGCCCGGCGAGCGCGGCCTGCGCGACGAGGGCCGACACGTCCTCCGCGGCGATCGGCTGGAACAGTCCATCACCGATGCGCACGGTGCCGTCTTCCGTGCCGGCATCCGCGATGCCGCCGATGAATTCCATGAACTGCGTCGCGCGCACGATCGTGTACGGCACGCCCGCCGCCTCGATCGCCTGCTCCTGCGCGACCTTGGCCAGGAAATAGCCGTTCTCCGGCATGCGGTCGCAGCCGACGATCGACAGCGCGACGTGATGGCGCACGCCCGCGGCCACTTCGGCCTTGCCGAGATTGCGCGCCGACGTGCGGAAGAAATCGAGCACCGCCTGCGGCTCCCATGACGGCGCATTCGCGACGTCCACGACGACGTCCGCGTCCGTCAATGCGTCGGTCAGGCCTTCGCCGGTGATGGTATTGACGCCGGTGCGCGGCGATGCGGCGAGCGCCTGGTGGCCGGCTTCCTCGAGCAGCGTGACGACACGCGAGCCGATCAGGCCCGAACCGCCGATGACGACGATCTTCATCGCAAAATCTCCTGACGAATGGATTGCAGTGGAATCTGAGGGGGCGTGACGGCTGCCGGATCGGGTGAACGCGGCGATGACCGTCCATCGCTTGGCGCAATTGTGGAAGAATCATGTCCTATCCAGCAGTGCCAAGAATCGTCGATCGGACTGATCCATGCCGTGCCTGTCCCCGTCATCCGCGAGACCGTCATGTCTGAGCAACCCTCCACCCTGACCATCGAAATCGACCGGCAGCATCGGTTGCCGATCTATCTGCAGATCTGCGAGCGGTTCAGAACCGCGATCGCCGCGGGCCACCTGCGTCCGGGCGATCGCGTGCCCGCGCTGCGCGGCCTCGCGACGCAGCTGAACACCGCGCGCGGCACCGTCGAACAGGCATACACGATCCTGGTCGACGAGGGCTATCTGCAGATGCGCGGCGCGGCCGGCACGTTCGTCTCGCCGTCGCTGCCGAAATCGGTGACGCGGGCGGCGTCCTCGCGTGCCGACGATCCGGCCCGGCACGCCGAGGACGCCGCCGGCCGGCCCCAGCCGCCGGGCATGTCACGCGACAGCCCGCCGCCGCCGCGCGCGCAACCGATCGCCGTCGCGCTGAGCGGCGAGCCGCGCCCGCTGCAGCCCGGGCTGCCTGCGCTCGACGCGTTTCCGCGCAAGGTATGGCACCGGCTCGTGTCGCTGCGCGCACGCAGCGCCGACCGCGCGCTGCTGGGCTACCCGAATCCGGCCGGCTACCGGCCGCTGCGCGAGCACATCGCCACCTATCTCGGGCTGTCGCGCGGCGTCACCTGCGTGCCCGAACAGGTGTTCGTCACCGGCGGCTACCGCGCGACGCTGGAACTCGTGCTGCGCAGCCTCGCGCGCCCGAACGACCGTGTGTGGTTCGAGGATCCCGGCTATCTGCTCGCACGCAGCTTCCTGTCCGAGACCGGCGTGGAACTCGTCCCGGTGCCGGTGGACGCCGACGGAATCGACGTCGAGCGCGGCCTGCAGCTGGACGCGCACGCGCGCTTCGCGCTCGTGACGCCGTCGCAGCAGAGCCCGCTCGGCCATACGCTGTCGCTGTCGCGGCGCATCGCGCTGCTGGACTGGGCCGAAAAGACGTCGGGCTGGATCGTCGAGGATGACTACGACAGCGAGTTTCGCTACCTCGGCCGCCCGCTGCCGGCGCTGAAGAGTCTCGACCGGCGCGATCACGTGATTTATTGCAGCACCTTCAGCAAGGCGATGTATCCCGGCTTGCGGCTCGCGTATGCGGTCGTGCCGGAACGCGCGGTGGAACGCGTCGAACGCGTGGCCTGCAGCATGAACGCCGGCTCGCCGACGCTCCTGCAGGCGGCCCTCGCGGATTTCATCGAACAGGGGCACTTCGCCCGGCACCTGAAGCGCATGCGCACGCTGTACGGCGAGCGCCGCACGCTGATCGTGAACGCGTTGCGACAGGTGTTCGGCAAGCGGATGATCGTCGAACTGCCGGTGGGCGGCATCCAGTTCGCGGTGCGGTTCACCGACGGCCCCGACGGGCCGGTCGACGACGTCGCCGTCGCCGCACGCGCGCGCGACGCGGGGCTCGCGGTCGTGCCGCTGTCGATCTGGTACACGAACAGCCATGCGCAGCAAACGCCGCGCGGCCTCGTCATCGGGTTCGCGAACGTCGCCGACGCGGACGAAGCGCACCGTCACGCACGGACGCTCCTCGCGTGCCTCGGCGGCTGACGCGCGGCGTGCGGCTTGCGGCGATGGCGTGCGCCGCGTCGACAGGCGCGGCCGATCCCGGATGGGGGTCCGATTGGTGTCGAACGGGAAACAGACAATCGCACGGAACGGCCATACCGCCCGCCTGGGCGCGCCGCTAGCATGGCAGCGTCTTTCTCGCGCAGACGAGCCCGGAGCCGGGCTGCACCGGACGCTTGCCGCATTCCTCATGCCATCGACCGCGCCCGTCATTCGTTGAAGACGCTTTTTTGCCCGGGCAGTCCTGCCCCTTCGCGGCACGTTTCGACGATCGAATGACCGACGGTCGGCGCGCGTTGCCGAATTCGAGCACGCATCATGGATGACAACACGCTGCAGGCCCCGCCGCTTTCGCTCCTCGACCGCTATCGCGGCCAGGATTTCCAAGCGCTTTACACCACGACCGTCACCGTGTCCGGCGGCGAGACGGGCCACGGCCGGGCCTCCGGCGTGGTCCGCTCGGACGACGGCAATCTCGCCGTCGATCTGCGCCTGCCCACCGAGTGCGGCGGGCCCGGCACCGGGACCAATCCGGAGCAGCTGTTCGCGGCGGGCTTCGCCGCCTGCTTCCACGGCGCGCTCAACCTGCTCGGGACGCGCGCCGGAGTGGAGACGCCGGATACCGCCGTGGAGGTGCAGGTTTCGTTCGGCCGCGATCCGATGGACGGCGGCTACGCGTTGCTCGTCGACGTCCGGGTACGGATGCCCGGCGTCGATCGAAACGTCGCGGAAGAACTGGTGCGTACCGCGGAACGCTTGTGCCCGTACGCAAAGATGGCGCGGCAAGGCACCGTCAACATCGTGACCGTCGTCGACTGATTCGACGACGAGGCCAACCATGCATCTCGGGAAATCGTACAAGCTCTCGGAATTCCTGATCTGGACGCGCTGGAAAATCTACGAGCTGCTCATCTTCGGATCCGTGCCGGTCGTGCTGTATCAGTTCTTCTCCGTGAGATGGCTGTCGATACCGCTGACGATCGTGGCGCTGCTCGGCACCGCGACGTCGTTCATCGTCGGCTTCAAGAACGTGCAGACCTACAACCGCGCCATGGACGCGCTGGAAATCTGGACCGAGATCCTGAGCAAGAGCCGCCGCTGGGGCCAGCTCGCTCGCGACTTCGTCAGCGACGACGAGAGCGCCCGAAAGCTGGTCTATCGGCACCTTGCCTGGCTGACCGCACTGCGCTACGACCTTCGCCGCCCGCTGATCTGGGAAAGCACGAGCAAACGCTACAACGCGGAGTACCGCCGGTTCTATCGTGTGCCGGAGTGGGAAAAGGACATCCGGGAATTGCTGCCGGAATACCTGTCCCCGGCCGAAACGGAACAGGCGCTGGCCTCCGCTTCCGTCGCCACGTTCGTGCTGAGCCTGCAGGGCACGTCGCTCAGGACGCTTCACATGGCCGGCCATCTGAATTCGAATTTTTATATGGAGCTTCAAAGGACGATCGGCGACTTCATCGATCTCCAGGCCCGCTCGGAACGGTTCAAGAACTTCCCGTATCCGCGCCAGTACGCAACCGTCAGCTCGCTGTTCGTCCGGTTCTTTTGCCTGTCGCTTCCGTTCGGTCTTCTGAACGAATTCAACCGGCTGAACGACGGCGTGAGCGGCTTCATGCACGGCAACATGGTCTGGCTCGTCGTGCCGTGCAGCGTCGCCATTTCGTGGATGTATACCTCGCTCGAGCAGGTGGGCGAAAGCACCGAGAACCCGTTCGAGGGCGGCGCGAACGACGTGCCCATTTCCACGCTGTGCAGCACGATCGAGCGCGACCTGAAAGCGATGCTCGGCGAACGCGCCGGCGATCCGTCGAGCCGCACGGTCATTGCGCTGTAGCGCGCCGGCGGCTCGCGTCTGCCCCATCGGCGGCACCGCTGCAGCCGGTGGAAAGGCCGACGCAACCGATACGCGGCGTTCTCGCCGCATTGGTGCGAAGCGGGCAATACCATGCATCCCGGGACGATCTGGCCCGGCGACGCGTCTTTGCCTAGCATGCAAGTGCGCGACGACCATCCTTCGGATGGCGGTCATGGGGAACGACCTGCGGGCAAGCGCCGCGCCGATACGTACGGCCCGGAACCCGCGCGTCGGTCAATACAGGTACCCGGGAGGGATATGGAGAACGAGAGGTTGCAGCCTCCGTCACCGACACTGCTCGACAAATACCGCGGACACGAATTCGTCGCGCTCTACACGACCACGGTCACCGTGTCCGGCGGCAAGACGGCACACGGCCGTGCATCGGGCGTCGCGCGATCCGACGACGGCGGTCTCGCCCTCGATCTGCGCCTGCCGCGCGAACTCGGCGGCCCGGGCGGCGGCACCAATCCCGAGCAACTGCTCGCGGCCGGCTACGCCGCGTGCTTCCACGGCGCGCTGAGCCTGCTCGCGCAACGCGAGCGGATCGACATCCGCGACACGACCGTCGCAGTCGAAGTATCGTTCGGCCGCGATCCGGTCGACGGCGGATATGCGCTCGCCGCCAACGTCACCATCCGCATGCCGGGTGTGGACCGGCAGGTTGCGGAACGCCTGGTCCGCGATACGGAGCGCCTGTGTCCCTATACGAAGATGGCACGGCAGGGCATCCGCGGGGTTGTCGCGGTGTCGGACTGACGAACGTCGGCGGCGCGCCGCGCCACACCCGGCGCGCGATTGGTTCCGAAGCGGCAATAGAGTGCGCACCTTCCCGGCACTACTGGCCCGTGGGACCTGCAATTACGATGGTTGCCAGGCCGCTCGCGCAATGAATGGTCATGCGCAGCGCCGATAGCCCTGCTTCAGCAATCAGGAGAACGTATCATGACGCAACGTATCAACTACTTTCAGCAATCGCCGGAGCTGACGAAGAAGCTCGTCGAACTCGACGGGCTGCTTCAGAAGACGACGATCGAAGTGCCGGTTCGCGAGCTCGTCGAGATTCGCGCGTCGCAGCTCAACGGCTGCGCGTTCTGCGTCGACATGCACATCAAGATGGCCAGGATCCACGGCGAGCGCGAACTGCGCGCGCATCACGTCGCGATCTGGCGCGAGTCGCCGCTGTTCTCGCCGCGCGAGCGTGCCGCGCTCGAATGGACCGAAGCGCTGACGCAGCTTTCGCCGCACGGCGTGCCGGACGATCTCTACGATCGCGTGCGCGCCCACTTTGCCGAGAAGGAGCTGTCGGATCTCACCGTCCTCGTCGGTGCGATCAACTGCTGGAACCGGCTGAACGTCGCGTTCCGGATGGTGCCCGGCTCGTTCGACAAGATGTTCGGTCTCGACAAGGCCAACCTGGAGTAACGACATGAAACGCATCGTGCTCGCGCTTGCACCGCTTGCGCTGTCGCTGCTGATGCCCGTTCCGCCGGCTGCCGCCGCGCCGCAGGCCAAGGTGACGCAACTGACCACGGAGCCGCTGCCCGAGTATCCGGGCAAGGAAGTGGAGATGATCGTCGTCGATTATCCGCCCGGCAGCGTCGACCCCGTTCATCGCCACGACGCGCACGCGTTCGTCTATGTGCTCGACGGCAGCATCGTGATGGGCCTGAACGGCGGCAAGACGGTCACGCTCCATGCAGGCGACACGTTCCACGAAGGCCCCGACGACGTGCACACGGTCGGACGAAACGCCAGCGGTACGAAGCCGGCGAAATTCGTCGTGTTCCTGCTCAAGAACAAGGGCGCGCCGGTTCTCACGCCGGTTAAGTAGCGGGATCGTCGTCGAGGCGCCAGGTCGGCCGGAAACGGCAACTCGGCGCCGCGAATGCACGCGTTCCGCAACGCGACGGCTTGCCTGGGCTGGCCGGCCGACGCCGTCCCGGCCGGCGCACGGCCGGCAAGCGAGCCTGCAAACCGCGTGCCGTGCCTTTGGCGGGCCCTTCGCTGAAAAGCCGGGATCGGCTGCGTACAGCCGGATGCCCGATGCGGGCAACACATGGACATGAGCCCGACGGACGGGAAGCCTCAATCTTGCGACGATCCCATCGACACGTCGCCGACGAGCACCCCTCTCAACTGCTCTCGCCACGCCGTGACATTCTCCGCACCGTTCAGTCGCTCGAACTCCCGTTGCGCTGCCTGCCAGAGTGGCGATGCTCTTTCGTGCAGGCGCCGGCCCTCCTCGGTGAGTTCGACGAGGCGGCTTCGGCCGTCGGTGGGCGAGGGCTTGATCGTGACGAAGCCGTCGCGCTCCAGGAAGCCGACCATTTTCCCCATCGCCGTTCGTTCGATATCGAGCCGTTCGGCAAGGGCGTTGACGGGGGTACTTCCCACTTCGTGCAGGGCGGCCAGGGTGAGGAATTGCGTGATGCGCAGACCCGACGGCTCGAGATGGCTATCGTAGAGTCGGGAGATCTGCCTGCTCGCCTTCCTGACAGCGAAGCAGTTGCATTGATCGATGCCGAGCGGCTGGTTCACGGGCAACATCGGTTGCACTCCTGATTTCGGTTGATTGCGCGAACGCTACGCGCGCGTCGCGCGAAGCTACGGTGGCAGCTATCGATGATAGCCGGGAGCGACGGCGCTGGCCTACGATCTGCGCACCTCGCGGCTCGCCGCCGAATCCGGCCCGTGCCGACTGCGGTGTTCAAAACCCTGCCGGCGGCGTGATGTAGCCGGGTATCTCGGCCGCGAGCGTGCTCTTCAGCACCGCTGTCCCCTCGTCGGCCATGACCTCGCTCTTGCCGGCGGCGAGCGCGTCGTAGGTCCGTCGCACGACGTCCTCGGGACTGGCTTTGGGCACGTCGATGCCGTTGGTCAGATCGGTGTCCACGAACCCGACGTGCAGGCCGAGAACCTGGATGCCACGCTCGCGCAGGTGAAAGCGAAGCTGGTTCGTGTAGCTCCAGGCGGCGGCTTTCGACGCCGCATACGGTGTCAGATAGGGCCGCGGGAGCCACACGATGTCGGAAAGCACGTTGATGATCGCGGCATGCGGCCGGGCCGCCAGGATCTGTTCGAAGGCCTGTGTGACGCGCACCACGCCGTGGTAGTTGGTATCGAACAGGCGGGCCGACTGCGCTTCCACGTCGGCCGACAAAGGCCCGTCGATCAGCGCGGCAATGCCCGCGTTGTTGATCAGTAGCGTCGTGTCGGCCGCCTGTTTCGCCGCCTCGGCGATCGACGCCGGATCCGTGACATCGATCCTGAGCGGCACGATGCCCGGCTCGTCGAAACCGCTCGTGTTGCGCATACCCGCGTACACCTTCGCCGCCCCGCGCCGAAGCGCCTCGCGCGCAAACGCGAGGCCCAGGCCGCGATTGGCACCGGTGATGAAGACGGTAGCGTTCTTGATATCCATGACAAGCTCCTGTTTCAAAAGCCGCGTGCCGGGAGAGTGTCGACTCCATCCACGAGCGCGCGGGTGCCTGGTTCAAAGAAAGACGTGTTCCGGCAACTGCTTCGAAAGCGACTCCCGCAGACGGGTCGCGAGAGTCAGTACGGCGCCAAGCGGGCTCATCCGCACGCTGACTCGCGGCACCGAGCCGTCGGCGTTGCGATCGGCGACCACGACCGCGCTCAACGTCTCGCCGCTCGTCAGAACGGCGTCGTATTCGAGAAAAAGCCGCGAGCCGACGACTTGAACGAACGTTGGCGCCTGCGACACGTAAAAGGTCCCGACGGCGTCGACGGCGAGCCGGATTTCGTCGCGCCCGATCACGGGAGCGCGCAACACCGAGCTGACCAGCTCGGCGTCGGCCGTCAGATCATCGAGAAACGGATGACGATCAGGTTGGACGGGTGACATGTTCAAACCTCCCGATTCGTTTCAAGGACCTGTTCACACGAATGCGGCCCGATACTTCTCGACGAACTGCTGAACCGACAGCGGCGGCGTTCCGGTGACCCTCTCGACGACGTCGTTGGTGCCCGAGAAGATGCCGTCGTGGTAGTTCTGCGCGACTTCGACCAGATGCTGCGTGAGGAACGGCGGAAACTTGTAGAGGGTTTCCATCTTGTTCCGGAATGCCTCGATGGAAGTCGGCGCGTATTCGATCCGGGCGCCGAGAACCTCGCTCATCGCGGCTGCGATCTCGACGTGGTTCATCTCGACGGGGCCGTGGAGCGTGTAGGTCTTGCCCTCGTGGCCTTCGGGGCTGGCGAGGATGTGGGCGATCACGCGGCCCTGATCGTCGCTGGCGATCGGCGCGTGACGGCCGTCGCCGAACGGAAATTCGATCTTCTTCGTGGCCCATATCTCCCGCGCAAAATGCGGATAGACGAGCCAATCGGCGAAGAAGGTCGGGCGCAAATGCGTCGTCGCGACACCCGACCAATCGAAAACCTGCTCGGAGACCCAGTGATCCTGTGCCGCGTGGCTCAGCGACTCCCGGCGCGCGGAAATCTGCGACATGTTGACGATCGCCGTGACGCCAGCTTCCTTTGCTGCCTGCGCGAAATACGCCGCGGCCCCGATGATTCCCGGCGCGATCGGATGAAGGAAATACGCCGAGCGGATGCCTTCCATCGCTGCCCGAATGGCGTCGATGTCGGTGAAGTCGCCGACCGCGACATCGACGCCGCGCTGCCTCAGGACTGCCGCCCGATCATCATCCGTGCGCACATAGGCCCGCACGCGTTTGTGCATCTTGAGCAGCTCGTCAATGGCCATACCGCCGGTGCGTCCGGTTGCACCGCTTACAAGGATCTCAGGCTCGTTCATCGCTTCGCTCCGTTCGAAAATGAGAGCATATGCTCCCTTGAGACGAAGGTTAGGAGCATATGCTCTCATCGTCAAGTTTTTTTGTTGTGGCCCCGGATAACATCATGCTCGGGTCGGCAGACGGCGTTGCTAGCGAGCATCGACAGGAGGCCGGGCAGGTGTCCCGCGATTGAAAGCGCCAGAGGCGTCGATATCGTCCTGGCTTACCTGGATGGCGGAATGTTCAGTGTCTGCTCGCCTTGAGAAGAGAGGGGCCCGTGCGATTCGACGATGTGATTTCCCGTGGCGCGGCGAGGGCGCTGGAGATCATCAGTAAGGGCCCCGAGTATTCGATCTGCCCGTGGATTCGTACCGGCTGCAAACCGCAAATTGCCGTTCGCGCCGGTCATCGCCAGCAATTCACTGACCGACGATGCACATGAGACGCGTCGCGCCAACCTCCCGGCGCGACACACTAGCGCTTTGAAGCACGCCTGCGCGTCGTCGCCTTTGCTGCCGCGACCGGCGCCACTTCCGCCGGGGCAGCCGCCGTGCCCGTCCGCTTGAACCACGGCGAACCCAGCGTGGCCGCGCTCATGTCCGACGCAGCCGCGAGCAATAGCGGCGCGAGTTCCTTCAGGCGCGATTCCGGCAGGCGGCTCGTCGGCCCGGCGAGGCTCACGATACCGACCACTTCGTTCGTGACCGGATTGCGCACGGCCGCCGCGATCGACGTCATGCCGACCTCGTACGTCTCGATCGCCATCCCGTAGCCACGCTCGCGCGCGCCGTTCAGATCCTTCAGGAACTGCTGGATCGTCTTCGGTGCGCGCGGGACATTCTGCGCCTTCGCGCCGAGGCCGCCCTGCCTCGACACCAGTTCGATCGCGCGCTCGTCGGGCAGCGTCGCGAGCCACGCCTGGCCGCTCGCGGTGCAATGCAGCGGCGGCTGGCTGCCCATGTCCGGGTCGTAACGCAGCCCGGACTTCGCACCCTGCGCCTTGCCGACGAACGTGATGTGATCGTCCTCGACCACGCCCAGCCGTGCCAGTTCGCCCGACGACTCGGCCAGGCGATCGAGCACCGGCTGGGAAATGTCGAACACCCCGCTCGTCGACAGATAGATCAGCGCGAGCGACACCAGCTTCAGCGCCAGCATGTACTCGCCGTGCTCCTCGTCCTGACGGACGAACCCCTCGTCGATCAGCATCGACAGCAGGCGATGCGTGCCGCTGCGGGGAATGTTCAGCGTATCGGCAATGGTGGCCAGCGGCATGCGGCCGCCGTTCTTCGCCAGCAATTCCAGCACTGCGAGCGCACGCTCGAGATTTCCTGCCATGGCGCCTTCTCGTCCGTATGGTGAATGTCAAATAAGAACACAATTCCATACTGGAATTCAAGAGAATTTGCGCGACACCGCCCCCCGCCGTGGCGCCGCGCTCGCCGTCAGTGGCCGGCAGCCCCGCTCACGGCCACGAACCTCCCGCGATGGCGCGCGCCCTTGAGCAGCACCGCCGCGCCGCCCACGGCGGCAGGCACCGCAAGCGCCGCGAAGACCTGGCCGAAACTCCAGTTCGCATGGAGCATGGCCGCGCCCAGCATCGCGCCCGCGATGCCGCCGAAACGGCCGACCCCGAGCATCCAGCTCGTCCCGGTGGCCCGCATTTCGGTCGGATAGGAGCCGGCCGCCAGCGCGCAGAAGCCCGTATTCGAACCGTTCATGCAGTACCCGATGCCGAACGCGAGCACGCAGATGACGCCGAACGGATGAGCCGACACACCCATGTACCAGGCCAGCGCGCCGCCGGCGAGCACGGTCGCGCCGAGCGCGGCGTGCGGATTGAACCGGTCCATCTGCCAGCCGATCAGCAACGAGCCGACCGTTCCGCCCGCCTGGAACAGCGCGCCGACGATCGCCGCCTCGGCCAGCGAAAAACCCAGACCGCGAATCAGCGTCGGCAGCCAGTTGCCGAGCAGATAGACGGTCAGCAATCCCGCGAAGTAGCAGATCCACAGCATCACCGTGCCGAACGCATGTTCGCGCGACAGAATCGCGCGAACGGGGCTACGCACGTCGCGCGCCGGTTCGGCGGACACGAACCGCGTCCGTGCGTCGGCGACTGCCGGCTGTATGCGATTCAGCACGCCGATGAGCCGTGCGCGGCGCCGCTCCGACAGCGCGAGATACCGTGCCGATTCCGGCAGCCATTTGACGAGGATGGGCACGTACGCGATCGGCAGCACGCCGCCGAGCAGCAGGACCGAATGCCAGCCCCACGTTTCGATCATCCACGCGCTCACGAAACCGCCGCCCGCCGCGCCGAAGGTGAAGCCGCAGAACACGGCCGTCACCATCAGCGCGCGCCGCCGCGGCGGCGCATATTCAGCCATCAGCGTGGCCGCGTTCGGCATCGACGCGCCCAGGCCGATGCCGGTCAGGAAGCGCAGCACCGTCAGCGACACCACGCCGGTCGCAAACGCCGATGCAATGCTCCACAGGCCGAAGAACATCACCGCGCTGACCATCACCGTCTTGCGGCCGAAGCGGTCGGACATCGGGCCGGCCGTGAGCGCGCCGAACGCGAGGCCGAGCAGGCCACCGCTCATCACCGGGCCCAGCGCGTCACGCGGAATCGACCACGCGCCGGAAATCGACGGCGCGATGAAGCCGATCATCACCGTGTCGAGCCCGTCGAGCATCACGATCAGCATGCACAACACCAGCACGAGCCACTGGAACCGGCCCACCGGCCGCGTATCGAGAAATTGCTGAACGTCGAGTGAGCGCGCGTCGTTCGATTCGCTTTCCTGAATGAAATGTTTCGGCCGTCGGGCCGTCTGCGAGGAAGTCATGCTGATGTCTCCGGAGATGCTGTTCTTGTTGTCGTATCGAATGCCCGATCCGCGCGCCGGCGCGATGCCTGGCGCCGATCAGGCCCGTTGCGTCGAGAAGGCGGCCGCCGCGCGATCAGGCCGGCACGGCCGCCGCATCGATCACGGCAACGGTGGCTTCACGCAGGCGGCGCGCGCGCTCGACGGCAGGCGTCGTCTTCGCCCACGCTTCGTTCGGCACCTCGACGCTCACCGGCAGGTGAGCGGGCAGCGCGCGCAGGATGCCCGCAAGGTCGAGACCGCCCTCGCCCGGCACCATCCGCGCGCAGCGTGCCTGGAACAGCAGCGTGTCGACGTCGGTCGGTCGTTCGGCCGGCGCATCGCAGAACTGGACGTAGCCGAAGTACGCGTGCGGCAACGCGCGCAACGCGTCGAGCGACGAGCCGGTACGATCGAAGTGGATCGGATCGACGATCAATCCGGTGTTGCGCCGGCCGCACGCGTCGACGATGCGCGCGCCGGCGCCGATGTCCTTCACGTCGGTCCACGGCATCGGCTCCAGCGACGGCGACAGGCCGAGCGGCGCGGCCAGGTCGCACAGCCGGCCGAGCCGGTCGACGGTGCGCGCCTCGTCGGGATCGTTGCCGGCCACGAGGACGTAGCGCGCGCCGAGCTCCGCCGCCGTTTCGAGCATCGGCAGGTAGTGCGTCACGTCGGTATCGGGCTTCAGGCGCGCGATCTCGACGTCGAGCACACGCATGCCCGTATCGCGCAGGACCGCCAGCGTTTCGCGCCTGAGCGGCGTATCGCCGACGATCTCGTGGCGAACCTCGGTGTCGGTGGCCGGCAGCAGTCGCAGGCCGACGTAGTCGTAGCCGGCGTCGACGGCGCATCGCACCATCTGCGGCGGGCTCAGTTCGAGCACGGTCAGCGCCGACAGCGACAGCGCGCGGAATTGAGGCTGGGTCATATCGTCTCCTTGAGCGTCATGGCGCAATACGCGGCACGTTCAGCGCAACGGCGAAAACGGCGCGGGCATGCAGATCGTCGATTCCATGGTCGTGAGGTGGGCCGGGCCGCCCTTCGGCGGCCAGATGCCGTCCTTGACCGCTTCGGCGCGAATGCGCGAACGCTCGTCCACGCTCGCATACGGCCAGATGTTCAGGAACCGCGGCGTGTCGCCGTCGAGCGCATACATCGCGCCGACCAGCGGCGAGCGGCGGGTGCGCTCCGGCACCGCCTGCTCCCACACGTCGATCGTGTGCTGCAGGCTGCCGAGCTTCGTGCCATATACGCGCATCTCATAGATGCCGCCGTGCACGGCCGGTTCGATCGGCGGCAGGAACGGGAACAGCGCATAGCTGGCCGTCTTCACGTCGATGATCGATTCGCCGCAGCCGAACGGGTTGCCTTCGAGCAGCATCCGCTTGCGCTCGGCGACGAGCGCGGCCTCCGATTCATAACCGCGCAGCACCAGCACCTGACCGAGCGTGCCGATGTCCGAGTACCACGCGCCGAGCAGCCTGCCGCCGTGCGGATCGCCGCTGGCCTGAATCCCTTCGAAGACCTGCGCGTTCGCGCCGATCTTCACCGTGAGCGTCACTACGTCATACAGTCTCATTGCGTTGTCCTCGTGGATGAATCGATGCCGGCACGCGCGAGTTCGGGCGCGGCGTCGGCGAGAGAAAGGCCGGCGAGATAACCGAACGTCATCGCCGGGCCGAGTGTGATGCCGCCGCTGGGATAGCAGCCGCCCATCATGCTGGCGGAATCGTTGCCGACCGCGTAGAGGCCGGCGATCGCACGGCCGGCGTGGTCGAGCACGCGCGCGTCGCGGTCGGTGGCCAGGCCCGCGAACGTGCCGAGGCTGCCCGGCAGCAGTTTCACCGCATAGAACGGCCCCGCGTCGATCGGCGCGAGACACGGGTTCGGCTGCCGGTCGGCATCGCCCTGCACGCGGTTGTACGGCGTCGAGCCCTTGTGAAACGCCGGATCGCAACCCTGCTTCGCGTACTGGTTGTAGGCCGATACCGTGTCCACCAGCGAAGCGGCGTCGATTCCGCATTCGCGCGCGAGCGCGTCGAGCGTCGCGCCGCGCTTCAGATAGCCCGAGCGCCGGTACGGGCCGGTCGGGAACGGAAACGGCTTCGAGAAACCGAGCCCATAGCGCCGCTGAAAGCGATGGTCGCAGACGAGCCACGCGCACACTTCCTCGCCGGCCGGCGTCGTGTCGAGCAGCGCGGCAATGAAGTCGTGATACGACGATGCCTCGTTCACGAAGCGCTTGCCCGCGCGTGTCACCGCGATCACGCCCGGCTTCGCGCGTTCGATCAGATGCGGAAACGCGACGGCGTCGCCGCCCGGTTGCGGCACCAGCGAGACGGGCGCCCACGCGGCCGGCGCATCGAGCGACCGGTCGAAATGCGCGCCGATCGATTCGCCGAGCCGGATCCCGTCGCCGGTATTGCAGAGCGGCGCCGCCGACCAGTGTTCGCGGCCCGACGGCGTATACGCGAACGTCTGCGCACGCCGCGCCTGATCGTGAGGGAAGCCTCCGCAAGCCAGCACGACGCCGCGCGCCGCGCGCACCTCGTGCACGATGCCGTCGATCGCCACGCGGGCGCCGGTCACGCGCACGTCGTCGCGCAGCAGGCCGATCGCCTTCGCATGGGTGCGCAGGTCGACCCCGCGATCGGCGGCCGACTTCAACAGGCGCGCGACGAGCGCATTGCCGTTGACGAGATGCATCGAGCACCCGTAACGCAGCTTGTGCCACGCGAACGCGGCCAGCCGGCGGCCGACATGCAGCGCGGAGCTCAGCGAGCGCGTCGCGCGATAGAAATGCGCGAGATCCTGGCCGGACGCGAGTGCCATCCCCTTGAGCGTCGTCACCGACAGCGGTGTGCGCAGCTTGTCGATCAGCGGGCCCAGTTCACGGCCGTCGTACGGCATCGCGCAGACCGAGCGCCCGCCCGTGCCGGCGCCCGGCGTGGTATGGAAATCGGGAATGCGGTTGCCGTCGACGAAGCGCAGCGCCGTGTTCCGCTCGAAGAATTCGATCATCTCCGGGCCGCGTTCGAGCAGCGCATCGGCCTTCGCCGCATCGAACTGCGCGCCCAGCTCGTTCTTCAGGTACGTGCGCGGCGCGTCGATGTCCTCGCGAATGCCGGCACGCGTCGCGAGCGGATTGCGCGGAATCCACATCCATCCGCCCGACCACGCGGTGGTGCCGCCGAACACGGCCTCCTTCTCGGCGACGATCACGCCCAGGCCCCGCGCCGCCGCCGTGACGGCCGCCGCGAGGCCGCCCGCGCCGGAGCCCAGTACCAGCACGTCGCAATCGAGTATCGGTTCACGCTTCATGTTCAGTCCTGCCCGTTCAGTATCTCCAACGCCGGATGCGACACGATCGCGACGTCTATGGAATATCATTGCGAAGTGGAATACTATTCCACTCAATCGGATTTCGCAAAGACTTTGTGACGACAGGGAGGCAACGCAATGCGAGTACTGGTAACGGGCGGCAGCGGTTTTCTCGGCGCATGGATCATCAGGAGGCTGCTGGCGCGCGGCATGGAATGCGTGAGCTTCGACGTGCGCACGAACCCGCGCCTCGTCGAGGCGCTCGCGCCCGAACGGGCCGCGGCCGTACGCTGGCGCACCGGCGACATCGCCGACGCAGCCGCCACGGCGCACGCCTTCGACGGCTGCGACGCGGCGATCCATCTCGCAGGCATCCTCACGCCCGACTGCGCGGCCGATCCCGTGCGCGGCGCGCGGGTCAACCTGATCGGCACGCTGAACGTATTCGAGGCCGCACGCTCGGCCGGGCTGCGACGCGTGCTCTATGCGAGCAGCGCCGGCGTATTCGGCCCCGACGACGGCGCCGTGCCGTTGCCGCAAACACACTACGGCGCGTTCAAGCTGGCGTGCGAAGGATCGGCACGCGCGTACTGGCACGACCACGGGATCGCGAGCGTGGGCTTCCGTCCGCTCGTGGTCTATGGGGCCGGACGCGAGACCGGATCGAGCGCGGGGCCGAGCCTGGCCTGTCGGGCGGCCGCGCGCGGCGAGCGCTACACGATTCCGTTTACCGGCGCGACGGGCCTCGTGTTCGCCGACGACGTCGCCGCCGCTTACGAGGCCGCGCTGCTGGCCGACATCGAGGGCGCACACGCCTTCACGCTGGCGGGCGAGATCACCCCGGTGAACACGCTGATCGAACGGATCGCGGCCCTCGTGCCGGGTGCGCACATCGATGCCGGCGGCCCGCCGCTGCCGATCGCGACGGCGTTCCCCGACGACCCCGCGCTCGACCGCCTGCTGCCCGGCCTGCCGCGGACCGCGCTCGACGACGGACTGCGGCAGACGGTGGCGTTCTACCGGCGCCAGCGCTAGGCCGGCGCCCGCTCCCCGCGGCTACGCGACGACGTCCGCGGGTGCAACGCCCGTGCGCGTCGCAGCCGCGCGATGCACGGCGAGCGTCGCCGCGAGCGTGCGCGCGGCGTCGTCGGCCGGACACAGCGGCGCCTCGGCGCCCGCGATCACCGCCGCGAAGTGGCGCAACTGCTCGTGATACGGATCGGCGCCATGCGGCGTGCAGCGCTCGACCGTCAACGGATCGTGCCAGCCCTTCCCGCTGCGGTATTCCCACAGATCGAGCTGCGGCAGCGTGAGCGACGCATCGGTGCCGATCAGGAAATGCGTGTTCACCTGCTGGCGCGGATAGTGCGCGGCCTCGCCCGCCGCGAGATCCCAGTTCCACGGCGAGGTCGCGCAGTCGGACACGGCCAGCGTGCCGAGCGCGCCGCTGTCGAAGCGCAGCAGCACGGCGGCCGTGTCTTCCACGTCGAAACCGCGCACGCGATTGGACGCCTGGGCCTGCACCTCGACGATCTCGCCGAGCAGGAACCGCATGATGTCGATGTCGTGAATCAGGTTGGTCAACACCGGGCCGCCGCCCGCGCGACGACGCCATTCGATGTCGAAATACGCGTCGGGCTTGTAGAACGTCGCGAGCGCATTGGCCGCGACGGGTTTGCCGAGCCGCCCCGACTGCACGATCTCTCGCGCGCGCCGCAAGACCGGATTGTGGCGGCGATGATGGCCGACCAGCAGCGGCACACCGGCTTCGCGTGCGGCGCGACCGAGGCCCGCCGCCGCCGCGACGCTGTCCGACACCGGCTTCTCGATCAGCGCCGGCACGCCGCGCGCGATGCAGGCAAGGCCGACCTCGACATGCGTCGCATTCGGCGTCGCGACGATCGCGCCGTCCGGGCGCATCGCGTCGAGCATCGTCGCGTAGTCGGCGAACCAGCGCAGCCCCTCGGCACGCGCGAACTGCTCGGCCGCCGGCGACGGATCGGCGATCGCCGCGACTTCCACCTGCGCATGCGTGCGCGCGCGCTCCACGTGCATCCGCCCGATTGCGCCTGCACCGATCACTGCCAGCCGTCTTCTTGCCATCGCTTCATCTCCGTTGTGCGGGGCGTACGTGTCGCGTCGAGCCGTTCGTCTTCCGGATCGACCGGGTGAATACCCCGATTTATTGAAACCTTCTTTGATTGTTGAATGCTATTCCACTTCTAACCAGAATTCACGAAAATTCGACACGTGTCGCGCGGCCCGCCCACGGACCGCACGGAATCGAACCTTGACCAGGAAACAGGAGGCCAGACACATGACTGATCAGCACGAGCAGAACGACACCCTTTCCGGCGCCCCGGCAGACGTGCCCGACCACCCGGCGGCGTCGCGCCGCGCGTGGCTCGTCACCGCGGGCAAGGCGCTCGCGGGCGGGGCCGCGGCGCTCGCCGCGCCGGCGATCGTGCGCGCGCAGGGCGAGCAACCGCTGAAGCTGGGCCTGCTGATGGCCAAGCAGGGC
Source organism: Burkholderia sp. Bp9090 (assembly GCF_003857985.1). NCBI lineage: Bacteria > Pseudomonadati > Pseudomonadota > Betaproteobacteria > Burkholderiales > Burkholderiaceae > Burkholderia > Burkholderia sp. Bp9090. The sequence continues at coordinate 10,130 of NZ_QTPV01000065.1, read as the reverse complement.
GTGTGGACCGAACAAGGCGAAGTGATCGCGAACGGCGTCAAGCTCGCGCTCGAGGAGGCGGGCAACCAGGCGCGCGGCCGGCGCGTCGATCTCGTCTGGTACGACGAACCGAACCCGCAGTCGGCGCAGCAGAACATGCAGAAGCTCGTCGAGCAGGACCACGCGATCGCGGTGATCGGCGGCACGAACAGCGGCACGTCGCTCGCGATGTCGTCGGTCGCATGGCGCACCAGGACGCCTTACATCGCGCCGAACGCCGCCGCGCGCGAGCTGACCGGCAGCAGTTGCAACCCGTACACGTTCCGCGTGCTGAGCCCGACGCCCGTCGCATGCCGCGCACTCGCGCCGTCGATGCTCGCGATCGGCAAGAAATGGCACTTCCTCGTCGCGAACTATGCGTACGGGCAGGACATTCAGCGCGCGATGTCCGACTTGTTGAAACAGGCCGGCGGCGTCATCACCGGCGCCGACGTCACGCCGCTCAACACCACCGACTTCAGCTCGTTCATCCTGAAGATCCGCCAGTCGAAACCCGATGTCGTGCTGCTCGGGCTGCCGGGCGGCGACCTGTCGACGTTCCTGAAGCAATACGCGGAAATGGGCATGAAAGGCCGCATCCCGGTGGCGTGCCCGATCATCGGCGACTCGGATCTCTGGTCGATCAACGCCGACGCCGCCACCGGCTACTACGGCAAGCCGTGGCATTTCAGCTCGCCGGGCCATGCGCCGGAAGAAGTTGCGTTCATCAGGAAGTACACGGCGAAGTACGGCAAGCCGCCGGCCGACAAGGCCTGGATCGGCTGGTTCACGGCGCGCGCACTGCTGCAGGCGATCAACCACGCGAAGAGCACGTCCGGCGCGGACATCGTGCAGAGCCTGGAGACCATTCAGCTCGCCGACGGCAGCGGCGCCGCCTACTTCCGCCCGTGGGACCACCAGTTGTTGCGGCGCTGGAGCGTGTTCAAGGTGAAGGACCGGATCGGCGACAAATGGGACTGGCTCGACCCGATCTCCGTCGTGCCGCAGAACCCCGGCGACCTCGACCGTCTCTTCGGCACACGCGAGGAGATCGGCTGCAAGATGGCCGCGCGCTGAGCCCGCGCGCCGCCGCCCCAAGCGTATCCCGCGCGCGTCGCGGCCCGCCGCTCGCCCGTCACGACGCGGCGCGGCGCGGCGGCGGCGAGCCGCACTCTGGAGTAAGGGCATGGCTGAAATGTTGTTGTCCCAGGTCGCCAACGGACTGGTGCTGGGATTCCTCTATGTATTGCTCGCGATCGGACTGTCGATCATCTGCGGGCTGCTGGGCATCGTGAATTTCGCGCATGGCGCGCTCTTCGCGCTCGGCGCGTATTTCGCGATCGCACTGTCGACGCAGTTCGGATGGGCCGCCGTCGTGCTCGCACCGGTGCTCGTCGCGGCGGTGGGCGTGCTGATCGAATTGGTGTTCATCCGGCGCCTGTACGGCAAGGAGCCGCTCCTCGGCCTGATCGTCACGTTCGCGCTGTCGCTGCTGCTCACCGCACTGGTTCGCCTCGTGTGGGGCGCGGGCGGGCTGCCGTTCAGTCCGCCCGGGATGCTCAACGGGTTTCTCGTATACGGGCCGCTGCTGATCACGAAGTATCGACTGTTCGTGCTCGCCGCGACGATCGCGATCCTCGTCGTGCTGTGGTGGTTCATGAACTACACGCCATACGGGCGGATCCTGCGCGCCGGCAGCCGCGATCCTGAAATGGTCGGCCTGCTCGGCATCAACCTGCCGCGCGTGCTGACCGGCGCGTTCGCGCTCGGCGCGCTGCTCGCGGGTGCCGCGGGCGTGCTCGCGGCGCCGCTCGTCACGGTCACGCCGGGGATGGCGACGACCGCCGTGATGCCCGCGTTCGTGATCGTCACGATCGGCGGGCTCGGCTCGTTCGCCGGCGCGGTGGTCGCGGGCCTGCTGGTCGGCATCGCGACCGCGCTGGCCGTCCAGTTCTTTCCGGCGGCTTCGTCGGTCGCGATGTACGCGCTGATGGCACTCGTCCTTCTCGTGCGCCCTCGCGGGCTGTTTGGTGAACGCTGGGAGCGCTTCGAATGAAATTCGATTATCTGACCCGCCATCCGGTTGCAGTGCTGACCACCGCGCTCGTCCTCGTGTCGCTTGCCCTCACCGCGACCGGCACGCCGCTCGAGCGCGCAACCCAGATCGCGATCTACACGCTCTACGGGATGGGCGTGAACCTGCTGGTCGCGTATACGGGGCTCGTCCCGTTCGGCGCATCGGTGTTCTTCGGCACGGCCACGTACCTGGTCGCCGTGTCGCTGCTGCGCGTGCTGGGCAACGAGTTGCTCGCGCTGGCGGCCACCGTGATCGTGACGACCGTGCTCGCCGCGCTGATCGGTGCGGTTGTGTTGCGCCGGCGTGGGCTCTACTTCTCGCTGCTCACCCTCGCCTGTTCGCAGATCGCGTTCGAGATCGCATTCAAGTGGACCGATGTGACCGGCGGTGAAAACGGCCTGCAGAACGTGCCGCGCCCGACCTTCCCGACGACCGTCGGCTTCCACGTATTCGCATGCGTGACGGTGATCGCCATCGCCTGTCTGCTATGGCGCCTCGTGCACGCGCCGTTCGGACGGGCGCTGCAGGCACTGCGCGACAACGAGCAGCGCGCGGCGAGCCTCGGCTACGACACGTATCGGCTCAAGCTGCGCGCGTTCGTGATCTCGGCTGCGGTGATCGGCTACGCGGGCGGCCTGCTGTGCCTGATGCTGCAGGGCGCGTACGCGAACAACCTGAGCTGGGAGCACGCGGGCGACAGCCTGCTGATGACCGTGCTCGGCGGTGTCCACCAGTTTCTCGGGCCGCTGTGGGGCGCGATCGCGTTCATCCTGCTCGAAGACAAGCTCAGCAGCCTGACCGAGCACTGGTGGCTGATCTTCGCGCCGATCGTCATCGCGTTCGCGTTCTTCTCGCCCGAGGGCATCCACGGCATCGCGCAGCGGCTGTTGCGACGTCCGCGCTGGACCCTCGTGCGCGACACGATTCCCGTGCGCCCCGCCACGATCGCGCCGTATCGCGCGGGCGGCGTCGAGACCGATCCCGCCACGCCCGTGCTGAGCGTGCGCGGATTGTCGAAGCGTTTCGGCTCGCTCGTGACCGCCGAACGGATCGACCTCGACGTCCATCCGTGCCGGCTGCACAGCTTCATCGGCCCGAACGGCGCGGGCAAGACCACGTTCTTCAACATGCTGACGGGCGTGCTGTCGCCGACGGCCGGCACGATCACGTTCGACGGCAAGGACGTGACGAAGCTCGCCATGTTCCGCCGCGTGCGGCTCGGCATGAGTCGCTCGTTCCAGATCCTCAGCGTATTTCGCAATCTCACCGTGTTCGAGAACGTGCGCGTCGCGGTGCAGGCCGCGCAGCACGATCGCCTCGGCCTGTGGCGCGACGCGCACACGCTCGGCGAACAGAATGAGATGACCTGGTCGCTGCTCGCGACGGTCGGGCTGGTCGAGCGCGCGGCGCATGGTTGCGAAAGCCTGTCGCACGGCGAGCAGCGCCTGCTCGAAATCGCGCTGTCGCTCGCGACTCGCGCACGCCTGCTGCTGCTCGACGAGCCGCTCGCGGGGCTTGCCGAAGCCGATCGCGTGCGCGTGGCAGCGATCATCCGCGAGCTGGCCAACCATCACGCGGTGCTGCTGATCGAGCACGACATCGATCGCGTGCTGACGATTTCCGATCGCGTCAGCGTGCTCCATCGCGGCCGGCTGATCGCCGATGGCTCGCCGGCCGAAGTCGCGCGCCATCCCGAGGTGATCGAAGCCTACCTGGGCCACGCGAAGGGCGAGCGGCCGGTCGATGCGAGGCTGGCCGCCCGACGCGGCGCACAGCACGAAGATGCCGCACCGGCGCGACGCCCGCTGCTGTGCCTCGAAGGCGTGAAGGCCGGTTATACCGGCAACACGATCCTCGACGGCATCGACCTCACGCTCCACGAAGGCGAAGTGATTGCGATCCTCGGACGCAACGGCGTCGGCAAGACGACGACGTTGCGCGCCGCGACCGGCGTCGCCGACGTGACGGCCGGGCGCATCGTGTTCGACGGCCACGACATCACCGGGCGCCCCGCGCACGAGATCAATCGTCTCGGCCTCGCGATGGTGCCCGAGGGCCGCCGCCTGTTCCCGAACCTCACGGTCGCCGAGAACCTGCGGCTCGCCGCACGCAAGGGCGGCGCGAGCGTCGACGAGATGTTCGCGCTGTTCCCGCGACTCGCGACGCGCAAGGATGCGCGCGCCGAACATCTGTCCGGCGGCGAACGACAGATGGTGGCGATCGCGCGCGCGCTGATGGCGCCGGCGAAGGCGATCCTGCTCGACGAACCGTTCGAGGGGCTCGCGCCCGCCGTCGTACAGGAAGTGCTCGACGCGGTAGTCAAGCTGCGCGAGCGCGCGAGCGTCGTAATCGTCGAGCACCAGGCCGACATGGTGCTGCCGATCGCGGATCGCGCGTACGTGCTCGTCAACGGTCGCGTCGCGCACGAAAGCAGCGCGGTCGCGCTCGAACAGGACACCGCCACCCAGGCGAAATTGCTCGGCATCGTACACGACGAGGCCGGTTCAACCCAGGAGATGAAAACAGCATGACAGCCCCCTTGACCCCGACCGCCCCGGTTTCGCTCGACGAAGGCCTGAGCGGTGCGACCCGCATTCATTTCATCGTCGGCGATCCGATCGCGCAGGTCCGTTCGCCGAAAGGCGTGACGGCCGCGCTGCGCGAGGCCGGACTCGACGCGCTGGTCGTTCCCGCTCATGTCGCACCGGCCGATCTTGCGGCGTTCTTCGCGGGCATCACACCGATGCGCAACGTCGACGGCGTGATTATCACCGTGCCGCACAAATTCAGCGCCGCCGGGTTCTGCTCGCGCCTGTCCGATGAAGCGGCATTCCTCGGCGCGGCGAATACGCTACGACGCACCGCCGAAGGCGGCTGGCACGGCGACATGTTCGATGGCACCGGTTTCGTGGCCGCGCTCGGCGACGAAGGCTGCGACCTGCGCGGCAAGCGCGCACTGCTGGTCGGCGCGGGCGGCGCAGGCTCGGCAATCGGCCATGCGCTGGTGATGGCGGGTGTCACGTCGCTCGACGTGCGCGACAACGATGCCGGCCGCACCGCGTCGCTGGTCGAGCGGCTGGCCACGCTGCAACGCGGCACGGTGCGCGTCGCCGGCGCGGAGGTCGCAGCCGAATCGTTCGACGTGATCGTCAATGCGTCGCCGATGGGCATGCGGCCGGACGATCCGCTGCCCGTCGACGTCTCGCGCGTGCCGGCCGCCGCGTTCGTCGGCGACGTCGTCACGAAGCCGCCGCTCACGCCGTTCATCGAGGCAGCGCGTGCCCGCGGTTGCCGAACCGTCACGGGCACGCAGATGTTCGCGCGGGTCTGCGATCGAATGGTCGCATTCCTGGTCGATACCGCCGCCTGAGTACATGTGGACAGGTCGCGATCGTCATGCGCGGCGCGGCCTGCCGAATCGTTTCCGCCGCGCCGGCGTCGACGCGCAGCCGGTGCAGGCATCGTGCACCCTGAATGAAGTCGCGCCTCGTCTTCCGGACATATTTCGGAACACTATTCCACTTTATTTGTTATTGGAATAACATTCCACAAAGATCGAAGCCTTTTCCGCCGCGCGCACGAATCCGGACGTGCGGCGGAACGAAACGAAGGAGACGTGGACATGGCTGCAGTGCAACAGGGTTGGGACGAAGAGGTGGACCTGCTGGTGTTCGGCGCAGGTGCGGCGGGCATGACAGCCGCGCTCGTCGCGCATCACGAGGGGCTCGCCGTCCTGATATGCGAAAAAACCGCCGCGGTGGGCGGCATCACGTCCACGTCGGGCGGCACGACCTGGGTGCCGGGCACACGCTTGAGCGTCGCCGCGGGCGTGCCCGACAGCGTCGACGATGCGCGCCGCTTCCTGCAGTCGGTGGTCGGCGCGCGCGGCGGCGACGACGCGCGCGAAGCATTTCTGCAAAGCGGCCCCGACGCGATCGACGAACTCGCGCGCATCAGCGACGTGAAGTTCGTCGCCGCCACCGCACATCCGGATTACGTCAACGGCCCGGGCGCGGCCTACGGCGGCCGGGCGCTCGTGCCCGCGCCGTTCGATGCGCGCGTGCTCGGCCGCGCGTTCGCGCGCGTGCGCCCGCCGCGCAAGGAATTCATGGGCCTCGGCGGCATGATGGTCGCGCGCGCCGACCTCAATGCGCTGCTCGCGCCGTTCGCGTCGGTCGCGAACTTCAAGCGCACGATCACGGTCGTCGGGCGCTATGCGATGGATCGCCTGCGCTTTCCGCGCGGCACGCAGCTGGTGATGGGCAACGCGCTCGCCGCCCGGCTCTATTACAGCCTGCTCAAACGCCAGGTCGAGATTCGCTTCGACACGCCGCTGCTCGAACTGGTACGCGAGAACGGCCGCGTCACCGGCGCCATCGTCACGACACCGGATGGCGGCCGCAAGCGAATCGGCGCGCGGCGCGGCGTGGTGCTCGCGACCGGCGGCATCGCGCGCCATCCGTCGCTGCGCCGGCAGTTCTTCCCTGCCGCGGCCCAGCCGCTGTCGCTGTCGCCGAATACGCATACCGGCGACGGCGTCGACCGCGCACAGCGCGTCAATGCGCGGGTCGAAAACGGCGGCGACAGCCCGGGGCTATGGATGCCGTGTTCGATCCGCCGCGCACCGGGCGCCCCCACGGGCAGCGACGGCGACAGCGTCTGGCCGCACATCATTCTCGATCGCGCGAAGCCCGGCCTCATCGCGGTCAACAGCCGCGGCGAGCGCTTCGTCAACGAATCGAACTCATACCACGACTTCGTGATGGGCATGCTGCGCGACAGCGGCAACGGGCCGAGCGTGCCGGCCCATCTGATCGTCGATGCTGCGTTCATTCGCACCTATGGCCTCGGCCTGCTGATGCCGGCGCGCAGTGCGGTCCGCATCGCCGAATTCGAACGCGCCGGCTATCTGGTGAAAGGTGCAACGCTGGCCGAGCTGGCGGCTAAGTTGCAGGTGGATGCGAACGGCCTGGCGCGCACCGTCGCGACCTACAATCGCGACGCCGCCAATGGCGAGGATCCGGCATTCCAGCGCGGCAGCAGCCCGATGAGCCGCTTCAACGGCGATCCGGCCCAACAGCCGAATCCGTGCATCCGCCCCATCGGCGCCGGCCCCTACTATGCGCTGACCGTATGGCCGGCCGATCTCGCGTGCAGCGCGGGGTTGAGCGGCACGGCGAACGGCGAGGTGATCGATGTCGACGGGCGCGTGATCCCCGGCCTGTTCGCGTGCGGCAACGATCTCGCGTCGATCTTTCGCGGCACGTACCCCGGCCCCGGCACGACGCTCGGCCCGGCCATCGTATTCGGCTGGCGCATCGCGAAGTTCGTCGCGCGACGCGAAGCGGCATCGACGGGCACATCACCCGCGGACGCGGTGCACCGCTCGACCTGCGACAGCGCGCAACGCTGACGAACGCGCCGGCACGGCACGCGCAGGCCGCGCCGGCTCACCCCATCGAGAAGGAGTCGTTCATGCAACGCATCGTCAACCGCCATCGATTGAACATGCCGAAACTGGGGCTCGGCACATGGCCCATGCTCGGCGACGAATGCACGCGCGCGGTCGCGCTCGCACTGGAGTCGGGTTATCGCCATATCGATACCGCAGCCGCGTACGAGAACGAAGCGGCGGTCGGCAACGCCATCGCCGCTTCGAACGTCCCGCGCGAGCAGATTCACGTGACCAGCAAGGTATGGTGGGACCAGTTGAACCCCGAACGCATGCGGAAATCGCTCGACGACACCTTGCGCGCGCTGCGCTGCGACTACGTGGACCTGTTCCTGATCCACTGGCCGGCGCCCGACTGGAATCTTGCCGAGACGATCGACACGCTCGTTTCGTTCAAGGAGCAGGGACGCGCCCGCGCGATCGGCGTCGCGAACTTTCCGCTTGCGCTGTTGCGCGCCGTCGTCGAACAGATGCAGGCGCCACTGGCCGCGATACAGGTCGAGTATCACGTGCTGCTCGGTCAGGCGCGGCTGCTGCAATTCGCGCGCCAACATGACATGGCGCTGATCGCGTACAGCCCGCTCGCGCGCAACCGCGTGTCGGAGATCCCGGAACTGCAGCGGATCGCCGACAAGCATCGCGTGCTGCCGAGCCAGGTGGCGCTGAAATGGCTGCTCGACCAGCCGAACGTGGCCGCCGTGCCGAAGGCGGCCGGGCAACGCAATCAGCTCGCCAATCTGGCATCGCTCGACGTGAACCTCGACGACGCTGATCGGGCGCTGATCGCCGGCCTGCCGAAGAATCAGCGGCTCGTGAGTCCGGCGTTCGCGCCGCAGTGGGATCCGGCCATGTAAGGAACGGCGTGTGGGTCGGCAATCGTTGCGGGCACGGGATGAAATCGCGGCTTCGGCACGCCTGTCGCCCACGCCGCGCGGCCCCTTCACCTGGGTGCCGGCCCGATCACAGGCGCCGGAACCCGATCGGCGTCGACGAATCGATCGACGCCGACAGACCGGAGATCGCACTGGCCAGCACTGGGGCTTTGCATCGCGCCTGCACCGCGAGCCAATGCCCGCAAGGCATTCAAATCCGGCCCCATAAATCAGAATTTGTGCCGGTCAACACCTGACCGATCAAGACCTGGCACCCGCCATCTTCCGCAAGCATGTCTTCCGGGGTTTACCTAACTGACTGGACGCCGAACGCATGCTTAAATAAATCAACTTGATTTATTTAATGCGCCGAAAGCGGCGCCACATGGAGGGAGACGCCATGCGAAGCCCGCACATCGGCCAGGGCAGCAACTCGGTCAACGTGCGCCGTTACAACGAGCGCCTTTTGCTGAAGACGCTGCGCCGTACCGGCAGCGCGTCGAAGGCCGACCTCGCCCGCCACGCGAACATGACGAGTGCGGCTGTCGGCGGCATCATCGCGTCGCTCGCCGACGCGAAACTGATCGAATTCGCCGGCCGCACCGAAGGCCAGCGCGGCCAGCCGGCGTCGCTGATTCGTCTCGATCCCAATGGGGCATTCGGCATCGGCGTCCGCATCGACCGCATGCGCATCGAAACGGCGCTGGTCAACTTCGCGGGCGAGATCATCGGCCGCCGCTCCCACGACACCCTGCTCCCTCCGCCCGCGACCGTGCTCGAACTGGTTCGCAGCGACATCGAAGAGATGCAACGGCTGCTGCCCGCGCAGGATCGCGATCGGCTGGCGGGCGTCGGCGTGGCCCATCCGTTCAACCTGGGGAGCTGGCTGCGCGAACTCGGCCTGCCGGCCGAAGCCTTCCGCGCGTGGGCCGAGATCGACCTGGCCCGGGAACTCGCTAGTGTCATTCCGCTGCCGGTGTTCAGCGAAAACGACGGCAATGCGGCCGCCATCGCCGAACTGTTCTATGGCTGCGGCCGGCAACGCGACAATTTCGTCTATCTGTTCCTCGGACCGGTGATCGGCGGCGGGATCGCGATCGACGGCGACTGCCTGCACGGCCGCACCGGCAACGCCGGCGATTTCGCCGTGATGCCCGTACACCCGAGCCGCCTGCCCTCGGCGCCCGCGCCGCACGGCGCGTGGGACATCCTCCTGACGCGTGCGTCGTTGAGCGCGCTGATTCGTCATCTGCGCCATTGCGGCGAGCAGGTCGAGAACCGCGCGGATCTCGACGACTGCATCGCACGCAACGTGCCGGCCGTCGACGAATGGATCGACGATTGCGTCGATGCGCTCGCGTTCGCGCTGCGCGGGGCGCTATCCGTACTCGATTTGCCGGTCGTCGTCCTCGATTCGGACGTCGATGCCGGCCTGCTCGACACGCTCATGCAACGCCTGGGCGTGGCGCTCGCCGACATCACGCCGGAAGCCCGCAGCGCGCCGGAACTCGTGCGCGGCTCGTTCGGCGCCGACGCCGGCGCGATCGGCGCCGCGACGCTGCCGATGTTCTTCAATTTCTCACCACGCTCCGGCATCCTGCGCGGTGCAGGCCTGGATACGCAAGAGGTCGCTTATGTCGCGTTCTGAGTCCCCCCGGCCGCTGCTCGAGATGCGCGGCATCAGCAAGACCTTCCCGGCCGTGCGCGCGCT
>NZ_QTPV01000064.1:0-33907 GCF_003857985.1 Burkholderia sp. Bp9090 | reverse complement strand
AACGTCAATGATCACCAGCAACCAGACGCGTTCGATTTCGAACTCGTGCGTAAAACCGAGCGGATCGAGCATCACGATCTTGAGCCGGATATCGAGCCGGTGCCCGTCGAATTCAACGACCTGGTAAGGACGCGTCGCGGCGGGCGCAGCGAAATCATCGCTGCGCGGCAGGCCTTTCAGATGCGCCGCGCCAGCGGCTCGCGCAGCGATGCCGAATTCGCTCAGCAGTTCGCTTTTGACACGGGCCGAGAGCGATCGGATCGCGTGGCTCGCCGTATTGAACGGATAGTCGGCAGCCACGAGGCCGCACTGACGACATTGCTGCAGAAAGCCCGCATGCAGTCCTTGCAGGCCGCGTAGGCGTGTGCGCAATTCTCCGCCGGTACGGATCTCGATCAACGCCACGCGACGCTGCTTGATTTGCAGCCGCAGCCACGCCGCGAGCACCGGGAATCGCTCGAACAGTTGCGATAGCGCGCCGGCGGCGCCGCGGATACCGCGTTCGTCGTTCGGTTTCACCGGACTCAAACGCACGTAATCGGCAACGCGGGCGTGCAAGACCAGCGCGCGAAAGCCATAGAGGCGACCGTCCGGGTGCGCTGCGAGTGCCCGCTCGAGCAGGCGATAAAGTTGTCGTCGGTTGACTCCCGTGCTCTGCTCAATCTCCTTGATCGCAGCGCCACGCGCATACTGCTCGATCGCTGCCATACGCGCCTGAATCGATTCCCTTTCGGCAGCATCAAACTCGGTCCACGCGATGGTCGGCCAGGACGACGGATCCAGTGTCTGAAATTCCGGCTTGCGACGTGCCATCATGCCGCCTCGGTTGCGACGAAGCGCGTCAGCAACGACAGAGGCTCGGTACGCAGATCAACCGCGTCCACGTGCCCTGCATACACGAGCGCGAAAACCGCCGCACGGACCAGCGCCGGATCGCCGACAGAGAGCTCACGCTCGATCTCGAGCAAGGTATACGGCATCGTCACGAAAGTTTCGACTGCGCGTAGGAGCGAAGACGCGACCAACCCGCGCGCCGCGACTAGGCAGGGCAGCATGTGCCGCCAGTTATCGATCCAGGCGCGCGCGGCCGCGAGGTCGGTTGATGTCATCGACCGGACGGGTACGCCGTCCAATTCATACTTGGGGCGAGCAGCATGGAGCCGCACGTCCGCGAGCGAATCGGACAGGATGACCACCTCTTCGCGGTCGGCGTAGCGGATCCAAAAATCGGCGAGATAGCGCTGTCCGTTGAGCTGCACGTAACCCGGCCGCTCACAAAATGATTGGACAGCGGGATCCGTTTCGATGAGCAGCCACAGTTCGGGCGCGCCACGTTGAAACAGCGTCAGTCGACGATCGAGTTTGAGGCTGAAGGAGGTCTGGCCGGGATTCGTAAAAAATCCGCCACATCTCGATCTAAGCAGCTGATCTAAATAAAAAAAGTCGATGGTCGGATCGAGCGGTGGACCGGGGCGTTGAAGATCCAGCAGATAGTCCACGAGCCGGTTAATGCGCCCCCGCCCGTACGGGGTGTGCTCAAGATTCGGATTTTTCGCACGCCAAGCGATGTCGCTTGCCGGCCGATACTGTTGAAAAACTCTTCTATCGCGGGCTCCGCCTGGTTTTCAGGGGTCCTCTTACCCGTAACCGATGCTCATGAGTGGCGTATAGGTCGATCTGAACGGTCGATTTTTAGCTAAGCGGTCCCATCACGGCGAGAAGCGAGTTTTTCAACAGAATCGGCCACGAAGCAGTCAGTCCAAGGAGCGTTCGGCAAAATTCCGGATGTCCAAGCCCCAATACCGAGCGGCCGCTCGGACCTATGTCGAAGTGCCGACTTCGTGGCTTCTGCGCCAGCGCGCATAGGACGCCATCATCCGGCAGCACCGTGCGGCATCATTTCTATTCGCGTGGCAAAGCTACCGATCGGCGATGGCAGGTGCGAACAAATGTCCGGGCTGAATGCTCCGGCCGCCGGACAGCGAAATTAATGTGGCTCAATTTCATGAGCCAAATAGATTGTGCTGGATCTGCCCCAGGTGTTCTGTCAGAACCTTGGCAGCCGCCTCTGCGTCACGGTCTCGTAACGCCTCAACAATCGCGCGATGCTGAGCCTGATACTCTTCGCGACGACCTGGTGTCAACGAGAGGCGCTTGAGCCGCCCCCATTCGCCTTGCTCGCGGACACGATTCATCAGCTCAAGAATCTGCATGAAGAATGAGTTGTGCGTCGCAATACTGAACGCACGGTGCAGTTCGCCGTCCCAGTGTTCGAACTCTTCGACCGTTTCCGCCGCCTCCGAGCGCTCAATGCACTCCGCCATCTTCGCAAAGTCTGCGCTGGTGGCATTCCGCGCGATCAATTTCGGCATCAAGGGCTCGATAAGCAGACGAGCCTCCATGAGTTCAGCTGGGCTGGTTTGATGCACCGAGACGCCTTGTTCATCAGCTTGCGCTTGCGTCCGGACCGATTTTGGAAGTGCAAGGGCGGCTCCGGCCTTGACGTAGGTTCCGCTACCCACGGACTGAGTGATCAGCCCGCGATCCTTTAGATCTTGAAGGACGCGCCTCACTGCACCGCGGGAGGCGCCGAATTGCTCACTGAGGTGCCGCTCTGCGGGCAATTTCATGCCATCGCCCATACGACCGGTCGCAATCTCCTCGACCAGGTAAGCAGCTAATGCCCTTGCACCCGCTGCTCGTACAGAGCTGGTTGCTTCTACCTCGCTCATTACCTTCCTCCGGGATTTCGTGGTTGCCATTCTAGCTCATGTAGTACCAATTGGACAGGATTTTGGTTAACCCGTACTTGCGCGTGATCCACTTTGGTTCTACAGTGTGAGCACTTTCAACCAATTGGACTCGCGAACAGGAGTGATCTCATGAAGCTGGCTAACCTTAATGTGGCGGGAAAGAAGACAATTTCGATTGTGGATATCGTTCATTCTCGATTCTGGCCGGTCCAATCGTTGGTCCCCCAATTTGACGGCGATATGGTCCAATTGATCCAACAATTTGAAGAAGTCAAACCGCATCTGAAGCCAACGGGGAACGGTTTGTCGCTCGCGGAGGCCACCATCTTGGCCCCGATCGATCAGCCGCGTCGCAACATCTTCTGTGTCGGCAAGAACTATCACGAGCATGCGGCCGAGTTCCAGAACTCGGGATTCGACAGCAGCGCAAAGAACGGCGAGCACGCGCCGGAGGCGCCGGTCATTTTCACCAAGCCGGCGTCGACGGTGATCGGGCCGTCGGCAAAGATCCCACGACATGTCGGCGTGACCGCTCAGCTCGACTACGAGGCCGAGCTGGGTGTCGTGATCGGCAAGGGCGGCCGGGGTATCAAGAAGGCGGACGCAATGAATCACGTCTTCGGCTACACCGTGATCAACGACTTCACCGCTCGGGATCTTCAGAAGCTTCACCGCCAGTGGTTCCTCGGAAAGTCGCTCGACGGCTTCTGTCCGATGGGGCCGTTCGTGATCACGTCGGACGAAGTCAACGGCCAGAACATCGACATCAAGTGTTGGGTGAACGGCGAATTGCGTCAGAACTCCAACACGTCCAAGCTCATCTTTGATATCCCGACGCTGATCGAAACCCTGTCGGCCGGCATCGAACTTCAGCCGGGTGATGTGATTGCGACCGGTACCCCGGCCGGCGTCGGTATCGGCTTCAATCCACCCAAATTCCTGCAGAAGGGTGATGTGATCCGAATCGAGATCCAGAACGTCGGTGTACTCGAGAATGAGGTGGGCGAATGACGACGACCCTCATCAGAGATATTGCCGTCGAGATAACCGGGGAAGGTCAGCCCGTCGTGTGCATCCACGGACTCGGTGGCTCCTCGAACAACTGGACCCCGGTTCTGGAAGCCTTTGGGGGCATGCGTGTCGTCCGACTCGACTTGCCCGGTAGCGCGCGTTCAGCGCTAGCCAACGAGCCGTTGTCCATCGAACTGTACGTGTCCCGGGTGGCCGATGTGCTGAGCGAACTCGGTATCGAGCAGGCCCACATCGTTGCACACTCGATGGGCACCATCGTGGCTCAGCATCTCGCAGTCCAACATCCTCATCTCGTCCGCAGCCTCGCGCTCTTTGGGCCGTTGCTGGCGCCACCAGACCAAGGCCGGCCCGCGATACGGGCGCGCGCAGCGCTGTGCCGCGATCGAGGCATTGCCGGCCTCCAAGAGATCGCGGATGCGATCGTCAAAGGCGCTACCAGCGTCGAGACCAAGTCCGTGCGGCCGGTGACGGTCGCGCTTGTTCGCGAAAGCGTCATGCGTCAGTCCCCGGAGGGGTATGCACAAAGTTGCTTGGCCCTGTCCGAAGCGAGCGAGGCAGCAATTGATCAAATCTCGGTCCCGACGCTGCTCGTGACGGGGGACGAAGATGCGGTTGGTCAGCCCGCGCTGGTCAAAAATATGAGCGAGCGAATTGACGGGAGTACGTTGACGGTTCTTCGCGGCTGCGGCCATTGGACCACGTTCGAGAAGCCCGCCGAGTGCATCGCCGAACTCAAGGCGTTCTACGACAACGACAAGTAATTCGCTGAGGCTTTGGAGGAGACATGAGCAAGATCGTATTTACGAACGTCAACATTTTCGACGGGAGCGGAGCAGATCCCTATAAAGGCGAAGTCCTCATCGAAAATGATCGAATCAAGTCTGTGTCGAAAGGCGGCGACGTCATGCGCCCCGCAGACGCGCAGATCGTCGATGGTCGAGGCAAGTTCGTCATGCCCGGCATGACGGAAGCACACACCCACTTCTCGTGGAACGACCAGCCGACGCTTGCGGCTATCCAGTTCATGCCGCCGGAGGAGCATATTCTCTGGTGTGTACGGGTCGCAAAGCGCTATCTGGACATGGGCTTTACGTCGGCGCTCGGAGCCGCGGCGGCCAAGCCGCGCCTCGACGTCGTGTTGCGCAACGCTATCAACGCGGGCGAATTTCCCGGCCCGCGTTATCTCGCGGGCAGTCAGGAAATCACGACGTTGGGCGGCTTGGGCGACAACACGCTTCCGCACCTCCCGTATCGTGAGCTCAACTTCGGGGAGGTTGTCAGCGGTCCGGAAGAGGTCCGCCGCGCGACTCGCATGTTTGTGAAGTACGGCGTTGATCACCTGAAAATCAACCTTTCCGGCGAGTATATCGCCGGCATTCCGGCCGAAGCATCGCCGTTCTCGGAAGAAGAAATCGCGATGTTGAGCGCCGAAGCGAAACGTGCCGGCAAACGTGTAGCAGCCCATGCCCGTTCGAGCGAGTCAGTGAAGCAGTGTGTCCGACACGGCTTTGAACTGGTCTTTCACGCAAGCTTCGCGGACGAGGAAGCCCTGGACATGCTGGAAGCGAACAAGGACAGGCATATCGTCGCCCCGGGGATCGGCTGGCTCGTAAGTACGCTTTACCACGCGGAGCAGTGGGGTATCACCGAAGCGATCGCAACGAAGATGGGCTATGCACGTGAACTGGAGATAGCTTCCGAGACGCTCACCAAAATGCACAAGCGTGGAATTCGCATCGCGCCGGGAGGCGATTACGGGTTCGCGTGGATGCCGCATGGCACCAACTCCCGCGACCTCGAACATTTCGTCAAGTACATCGGCATGACGCCGAAAGAGGCCTTGCTAGCCGCGACCCGCCTGGGAAGCGACGTCATGATGCACTCCGAAATCGGGCAAATCCGCGACGGATACGTGGCCGACATCGTGTTCGTCGACGGAAATCCACTGGACGATCTGAAGATTCTGCAAGATCCGGCCAAGATCGTCGCGGTGCTGCAAGCAGGCGAGTTTCGTAAGGGCGGGTCCGGGCTTCAGCATCAGCTCGAGCAACTGTAATCAAGACTGGAAGCACGATGCAGCACGAGCGCGTCAGGCACGCTCGTGCTCGCGCACGGTTCTCAGAAGCTGACTAATCAAGCGGCGGAATCCCGCATGTAGGTAAGACAAAGATCTCACCGTGGGACGTGATACAGCGCGGCGCGTTTAATACATTAGTTATACTAATAAATTAAGGAGACGATATGGACAAGAATTTTGGATCATGGATGAGGGTGCTCATCACGATGCTGGTTGGCTTCCTCAGTACGTCCGCGATGGCCCAGAATTTCGCCGTCAACAACTTCAACTTCCTGTACACGAATCGTTCTAGCCCGGATCCTATCTATGGCTATGGAACAGGCAACGGGAACCTGCAGACGTATCAATTTGAACACTTCAGCGGCAATCAGTTTGGCGATATCTATTTCGACGCCGAGCTTTACCATGGCAACAACGTTGGCGCTCCGTTCAGTAACGCGAACTTCCAGAACCTTCTGGTGTTTAACCCGCGACTTAGCTTCGGAAAAACGCTCGGGAAAGACTTGTCCGTCGGTCCGATTTCCGACGTATCGCTCATCGCCCGATGGGAGCGGGGAAGCTATCCCGATACGGACCATTTCGAGTCTCAGAACTACGGCTTGTCGCTCAATTTCAAGGTCCCGGGTTTCGCATGGTTTGAGTCAGGTATGCTTTACCGAAACACGAACTTCGATAAGCATACGTGGCTGTGGCGATCGGTGCTGCTCTCGAACCCTATCGAAGTAGGTGGTCAGAAATTCCACTTCAACCTTCTGTCGCTCATCAATGGTTCTAACCATAACGGGACCGAGGTATTCGAGCGAGCGGAGCTTCTGTGGGAGATCTTCGGCAAGCCGCAGTACCAACTCGGTGCTCGCTTCGAGTTCATGCATTACAACAACAATCCCGTCGGCGGTGGGACCTACAACAAGTACATGCCGGAAATAATGTTTAAGTATACGCTTTGATTTAACTAGTTGACCGGCGAACATGCCGGCCGATGAGGTGATCAACGCTATTCCACCGAGGTGGGTCGAATTCTGGCTTTCACAGTTGATCCACCCTATCAATGACGCTGTACACGTACTCGGCATCCAATATCATTCCACCCCATGTCCATGACGAGGCGTTGAATTTCCAGCGCGAATGTCGGCTACGCATTTTGGAACGGTATTTAGAGCGTCGTCAAATTGATTGTCTCCTTCGGGGCACTCAGAGTCATTTGAGACATCCGCGCTGGACGCTTGGCGTACGAAAAAAAATCCGGGTCCTGAGGGCACCCCAAGACGCACGCGCGAGATTGAAAATCCGACGAGCATCAAGATGTATCGCTATCGCTAACCTATATTATCGATAGGGTCACATTTTTAGATGAAACTGCCATTTCGCAAAACGCGTCACACCTGAGCGGCACGCCGTTGTCATCCCACCGCCTATAATTTTTGGATGCCGAATAATCTGTCACCACCATCGTTTCCCGAAGCCGCGTCCCTGTCCGCAGTGCGTGCGTGGTATGCGGGCGTTGGCTCGCGTGAGGCGATTGAGCGTTATTGTCCGCACGCGCTTGGAGGGGGTCAGTCGGCGCGCGGTGTGATCGGCCGGATGCGCCGGCAGATCGCCGATTTCGCCCTCAGCCGTCATCGCGCCGATTTGGCCCGGCCGTTCCTGTGTGCGGCCGGCGAACGGAGCCGTCACCGCAAGGCGGCGATCCAGGCGCTGGACACACTGCCGTCGCTGCCGGTCCCGCACCCGCAGGTGAGCGATCCAGTCGATGCCTGGCTGTCGCCTCGTGTTGTCGCAGTGCTGCACCGGCACGGCATCCGGACGCTGGCCGATCTGACCGTGCGCATTCCCCGTCGCCGGCAGTGGTGGCTTGTGATTCCCGGACTCGGTGAACGAAGCGCGCGCTGGATCGAAGGCTTCTTTGCCGCTCATCCGGCGCTCACTGAGCGGGCTCGCGCACTGGTCGCGGTGGCGACGCCAGAACCCGTGGTGCCGTGGGAACGCATCCACGTACCTCATGAAGTCGATGGGTCGCGCGGCACTTTCCGCGCGCCGAAGCGAATGTGCGCGCTCGAGGCCGATAATGACTATCAGGCGATCAACGCGTGGCTCGAACGATACGAAGCTGCTGAAACACGACGCGCCTATCGCCGGGAAGCCGAACGCCTGATGCTCTGGGCTATCGTCGAGCGCGGCAAGGCGTTGTCCTCACTCACGAGCGAGGATGCGACCGCCTATCGCGCCTTCCTACGCCATCCAACGCCGCGTGCCCGCTGGGTCGCGCCGGCGCGGCCGCGACCTTCGCCCGAGTGGCGTCCGTTCACGGGCGCGCTGTCGCCGGATTCGATCGCCTACACCCTGTCGGTGCTCAGTGCGATGTTCCGCTGGCTGATCGAGCAGCGCTACGTACTGGCGAATTCGTTCGCGGGTCTCAGGGTGCGCGGGGCGCAGCGCAACGGGGAACTCGACATCTCGAGGGCCTTTACGGCCGGCGAGTGGGAACTGGTCCGAACCATCGCCGACGGGCTCGAACGGTCGCACGGCTGGACGGTACCGGCCGCACAGCGTCTGCGCTTCGTGCTCGACTTTGGTTACGCGACCGGCCTGCGCGCGAGCGAGCTGGTCGGCGTCACGCTCGGCGGCATCGAAACCGGCGCGCGCGGCGAGCGTTGGCTGCATCTCACCGGCAAGGGCGCGAAGGCCGGCAAGGTGGTGTTGCCGCCGCTGGCAACGCACGCGCTGGACCAATATCTCGTTCAGCGTGGACTACCGGTAACCTCAGCCCGCTGGCAGCCGGACACGCCGCTGCTCGGCCATCTCGATGCGCCCGGCGGCATCACCACGCCGCGCCTAAGGGAGGTGTTGCGCCGGTTCTTCCATGCCGCCGCCGACGCCATCGAGGCGGACCACCCGGCGCTCGCCGGCAAGCTGCGGCGCGCGACCCCGCACTGGATGCGCCATACGCACGCGACACACGCACTTGCCAACGGCGCGACGCTTACCACCGTGCGCGATAACCTGCGTCACGCGTCAATCACGACCACCTCGATCTACCTGGACGACGACGAAGTCCAGCGGACCCAGCAGATCGAGCGGATTTTTGCGCGACGGCCGCCGGCATGAGCACCGTCCACGAGACCATCTATCCGGTGCTGCCTGCCGAGCCGGGCGCGGCGGAGCTGAAAGCTGCGTTCACGCCGAGCACCGCGGAAATCCGATTCGTACGCCGGCAATCCCGTCAAGAAGCGACCGCCGTCTTGATCATGGTGCAACTGAAGTTGCTGCAGCGTCTCGGGTACTTTCCAATGCTCGCGGATGTGCCGTCCGTCATTATCGATCACATCCGGATCGCGATGCGGGTCCGCACCTTGTCCCGGGCAACGATTGCGCGGTACGACGTGTCCGGCAGCCGCATCCGTCACCAGAAACTGCTGCGCGTCTGGCTCGACATCCGAGCGTTTGATGCGGGTGAGACGGCGTGGCTGACTGAACTCGCGTCAGCGGAGGCCCGGACAAAGATCGAACTGCCCGACATCATCAATGTGCTGATCGAGGACCTGGTCCGCCGCCGGTACGAGCTGCCGCCGCTGGCGACGCTGCAGCGCATCGCCACGCAGGCGCGCAACGATCTGAACGCGGCGATCTATGAAGCCATCACCGGCGCACTCGATGCAACCCTCATCGAACGGATCGAGGCGCTGCTCGTCGTCAAGGCCGGCAAGTCTGGTTGGGACGATCTGAAACAGGAGCCGAAGCGACCCGCCGCGCGGGCGATCGCCAGCTTCCTCAAACATATCAACGGGATCAGGAAACTGGCGGAAGGCTTGCCGGCGCCGCCCGCGATCGTCTCTGTCAGCAAGCGGGCCCAACTGGTCACCGAAGCGCGGGCGCTCGACGTCGCGGAACTGCGTTCGCTCAAGGCCGCGAAGCGTCATGCGCTCGCAGTGCTGTTCATCCAGGCGCAGTTGCAGAAGGCGCTCGATGACGTCGCCGAGATCTTCATCAAGGTGGTGCGCAAGCTCGAGTCCTACGCCAAGGTCCGGCTGCAGAAATACCAGCTTGAACACGCCGATGTGCTGGAGGGGCTGGTCGGGCAGTTCCGGGATGTCCTGCAGATTCTCCAGGACGAGGGCGTATCGGAGCGCAACCGGTTGCCGAAAATCCGCGAGGCGCTCGGCGACCCGGCCGAAGCGCTCGCGCAATGCAACGAGCACATCGCTTATGCCGGGCAGTTCGATCTGCCGTTCATGCTCGTGCCGTACCGCACCCAGCGCTCGCTGCTGTTCCAGTGCCTGGACGTGCTGCCGCTGCAATCGAGCTCGCAGGACCGCGCGGTGCTGGTCGCGCTCGCGTGGCTGCAAGGTTTCCGCAACGCGCACCGCGAATACCTGCTGCTGACCGACAACGACCTCGCGAACCTGCCGCTGGACTGGTTGCCGGAGAAGTGGGAGCGCGCGGTGTTCCCGCACAGACGGGACAGCCGGATGCTGCACCGCCGGTTCTTCGAGCTGGGTGTCTTCAGCCAGATCATGCGGGAACTCCATTCCGGCGACCTCTATGTGGAGGGCAGTGACCGCTTCGACGATTATCGGGTGCATCAGGTCACCGACGAGGAATTTCGGCGTGAACTGCCGCGCTACTGCGAGATCGTGGGCTTGCCCGCGGACGGCAAGAGCGTAGCGAAGGATCTGCGAGACAGGCTGAACGCGGCGCTCGACGAGGCCGATGCGAACTTCCCGGCAAACGACAGCATCGAGTTCGTCAATGAGGAACTCGTCATTCACAAGCCGGGCAAGGAGCCCGAACCGCCGAACCGGTCGCTGATCGATCAGGCCATCACGGCGTCGATGCCGCAGGTCAGCATCCTGGATCTCCTCACCGAAACCGAGCAGTGGTTCGACCTGCATAAACTGTTCGGCCCGCTGTCCGGGTTCGACGCGAAGGTCGACGATCCGCGCAAGCGTTTCATCACGACGCTGTTCTGCTACGGCTGCAACCTCGGTCCCAGTCAAACCGCACGCTCGGTGAAGGGACTCAGCCGCAAGCAGGTCGCCTGGCTGAATCTGAAGCACGTCACCGAGGAGCGGCTCGACAAGGCGATCGTGAAGGTGATCAACGCGTACAACCAGTTCGCGTTGCCGAAATACTGGGGCAGCGGCAAGCGCGCGTCGGCGGACGGCACCAAGTGGAGCCTGTACGAGCAGAACCTGCTGTCCGAATACCACGTTCGTTATGGCGGATACGGCGGGATCGGCTACTACCACGTGTCCGACATGTACATCGCGCTGTTCAGCCACTTCATCCCGTGCGGCGTTCATGAAGCCGTCTACATCCTCGACGGCCTGATCCAGAACGGTGCAGACATCAAGCCGGATACGATCCACGGCGATACGCAGGCGCAGAGCGGTCCCGTGTTCGGCCTGTCTTACGTGACGGGCATCAACCTGATGCCGCGCATGCGCAACATCAAGGATCTGGTCTTGTACAAGGCCGACCGGCGTCGCAAGTACGCGCACATCGACAGCCTGTGCCGCCGGGCGATTGACTGGGATCTGATCGAGCGGCACTATCCCGACATGATGCGCGTCGCGGTGTCGATCAAGGCGGGCAAGATGACGCCGTCGACGATCCTGCGCCGGCTAGGCTCGGAAAGCACGAAGAACAAGCTCTATTTCGCGTTCCGGGAGCTGGGGCGCGTGATCCGTACGCTGTTCTTGCTGAAGTATCTGAATGACCCCGACCTGCGTCGTACGATTCACGCGGCCACCAACAAGAGCGAGCAGTTCAACGATTTCGCGCAGTGGCTGATGTTCGGCGGCGAAGGCATTATCGCGGAAAACGTCCGGCACGAGCAGCGCAAGGTCATCAAGTACAACCACCTCGTCGCGAACATGGTGATCCTGTACAACGTGCAGTGGATGTCGCGCAAACTGAAAGAGCTGCAGCAGAAGGGGCATCCGGTCGACGCCGAGGTGCTCAAAGTGCTGTCACCGTATCGGCGGGAACATATCAATCGACTTGGGGACTATCTGCTGGATCTGCAACGCCCCGTTCCACCACTCGATCCGACCATCGATTTCGCTTTCAAATCAGCAGCTTAATTCGAGATGTGGCGGATTATTTGCTTTTCCCGGCCAACCCTCAAGTAGCGCTCGACGTCGAACTCCGACAGTCGCGCGGGTAAGCGATCTTGCCCCACATACCGAAATTCCAGGCCTGGCATCTGCTGCCTCCCGTCACGGTCGCAATTAAAAATTGCGGGCACGTAGCTTACCGCAGATCGCGGCCGGGACTGCCGACGGTAGCCGGAATCGACCGCAAGGCCTTGCTACAGAAGGCTTTGCGGCGAAACCGCCAGATTTTGCACGAAAAGGACGATTACCCCTTCATAGGTGCCATGCATGCCCGGCATGCCGAGGCATCGCGAGTCGGTGCCAGGGAAGGTGCCGAGCGCCATCAGCGTATTGGCCACAGGCGCATCGAGACGCTTTGCGAGCCGCGCGATTTCATCGCGCGCGCCCGCAGCGCTCGCACCGCCGCCGACGAACAGGCATGGCCGCTGTGCTCGCACGAGCATGTCCGCCGCACGGCGAATCTGTCCGGCGTGCGCGTCCTTGGGTGAACGATAAGAGCGCAGCGACACGGATTCCGGGTAAGCGAATTCCGCGCATGCCTGCAAAACGTCCTTCGGAATATCCACGACCACCGGACCGGGCCGCCCCGTGCTCGCGATATGGAAGGCCTTCTTCAATGTCACCGCGAGATTGGCCACGTCGAGCACGAGGAAATTGTGCTTGACTATTGACCGGGTGATCCCGACGGTATCGCACTCCTGAAACGCATCCGATCCGATAGAAGCCGTCGGCACGTTGCCGGTAATGACGACCATCGGGATCGAATCGAAATACGCGGTCGCTATACCCGTCACGGCATTCGTCACGCCCGGTCCCGATGTCACCAGTGCAACCCCGACTTTCCCCGTCGCACGCGCGAAGCCATCGGCCGCATGGACCGCCGCCTGTTCGTGCCGAACCAGCAGGTGGGAGATATCCGCACTTTCCTGGAGCGCATCGTAAAGCGGCAACACTGCGCCACCTGGATAGCCCCAGACGGTGTCGACGCCCTCTCGTCGCAGTGCCGACACGACCATCTGAGCACCCGACAGCACCGCACCGTCTGCTGCATCGGCCCTTGCAACCTGCTGGATCTCCGATTCAGCATTATTCACGTCACTCCCCCTTTCGCTAAACAACCGTCCAATCACTGCTTCTCATATGCTTTCCATCGATCCGGCTCTCGTCGACCGGATCGAGGGAATCGAGCGCCGTCCGGTTATCGCAACCAAGGCTCGACGCGATTGCTGTCCGTTCTGCCGTATTTTTCGATTGCTTCACGCAGCACCGATTTTTCAACGGCCCCGTCATCCACCAACGCCTTCAGCGCGGCCAGCACGATCGCTACGCGATCGACCTCGAAGAACTCGCGAAGCGCCGCGCGGGTATCGCTTCGGCCAAATCCGTCAGTCCCGAGCGTGACGTATCGGTGCGGCACGAATGCCCGGATCAGTTCCGGCACCGCCCGTACGTAGTCGGTTGCGGCGATCACCGGACCGCGGGTCGCCCGCAGGGACTCGGTGACGTAAGGCACGGCTGGCTCATCATCGTCGAACAGCCGCGCGCCACGCTCTGCGGCCGAGCCGTTGCGATGCAGTTCGGTGAAGCTCGTCACGCTCCAGATCGCCGCATCGATGCGCCATTCGTCCTTCAGCATGCGTGCGGCCGCCATCACCTCGCCGAGAATTGCGCCGGCCCCGAGCAACTGGACTTGCGCCGTATCCTGCGTCGACGGATCCAGCGCGTACATGCCGCTCAATACGCCATCCCGTACGCGATCGACGTCGGCAAGCGATGGTTGTGCATAGTTCTCGTTCGTGACCGTCAGGTAGTAGAAGACGTCACGTTGTTGCTCGATCATCTGCCGCATCCCTTCGTCGACGATGATCGCGATCTCGTACGCGAATGCAGGATCGTAGGCACGGCAGTTCGGCACGGTCGATGCCGCGAGCAGGCTCGTGCCGTCCTGATGCTGCAGCCCCTCTCCGCCAAGCGTCGTCTTCCCCGAGGTCGCACCGATCAAGAAACCGCGTGCGCGCTGGTCGGCGGCAGCCCAGATCAGATCGCCGACTCGCTGAAAGCCGAACATCGAGTAGTAGATGTAGAAAGGCAGCATCTGCAGATCGTGGACCGAGTACGCCGTTGCCGCGGCGATCCACGACGAAATCGCGCCTGCCTCGGAGATGCCCTCCTCCAGAATCTGCCCGCGCGTGTCTTCCCGGTAGTACAGCATCGATCCCATGTCCTCGGGCTCGTACAACTGCCCGAGCGGCGAATAGATGCCGACCTGACGGAACATATTCGCCATCCCGAAGGTACGCGCCTCGTCCGCCACGATCGGTACGACGCGCGACCCGAGCGCAGGATCCTTCAGCAGCGCCGTCAGCATCCGGACGATCGCCATCGTCGTCGACATTTCCTTGCCGTTGGAATCGATCGCGAATTGCCCCCACGACGACAGTGCCGGCACCTGCACCGCGGTGGACGCCGCTTGGCGCCGCCGCGGCACGTAGCCGCCGAGCGCGGATCGTCGCTCATGCAGGTAGCGCATCTCCGGGCTCGACGCATCCGGCTTGTAGAACCGGAGCTGCTCGACGTCTTCGTCGCTCAGCGGAAGCCGGAAGCGATCGCGGAATTCGATCAACTGCTCGACGTCGAGCTTTTTCTGCTGATGCGTCGTCATGCGGCCCTGGCCGATCGAGCCCATGCCGAAGCCTTTCATCGTCTTGGCGAGAATGACGGTAGGCTGTCCCTGATGTTTCAGTGCGCGATCGTAAGCCGCGTGAAGCTTGCGGGTGTCGTGACCGCCTCGACGCAAACGCTCGATCTCTTCGTTGCTCAGATGGGACGCCAGCGCGGTCAACTCGGCGTTCTGTCCGAAGAAATGCTCGCGGTTGTATGCACCGTCGTTTGCCGAGAACGTCTGAAACTGCCCGTCAACGGTATGTGCGAACGCACGAAGCAGCGCGCCGTTTCGGTCGCGAGCGAACAGGGCATCCCAGTCCGATCCCCACAGCACCTTGATGACGTTCCAGCCAGCCCCGACGAACTGCGCTTCGAGTTCGTCGATGATCCTGCCGTTACTGCGCACGGGGCCGTCGAGGCGCTGCAGGTTGCAGTTGATCACGAAAACGAGGTTGTCCAATTTCTCGCGCGCAGCCAAGGACAATGCGCTGAGGGATTCCGGCTCGTCCATCTCGCCATCCCCGAAGAATCCCCAGACTTTGCGGCCCTCGGTCTGCAGCAAACCTCTGTTTTGCAGGTAGCGCATGAAGCGGGCCTGGTAGATCGCATTGATCGGACCAATGCCCATCGAACCGGTCGGAAACTGCCAGAAATCGGGCATCAACCACGGATGCGGATACGAGCACAGGCCCGGCCCCGCAATCTCGCGTCGGTAATGCGTCAGGTTTTCATCGTCCAGGAAGCCTTCGAGAAAAGCGCGTGCATAGACGCCCGGCGACGAATGAGGCTGGAAATAAACGAGATCGTCGCCCGGTCCGGCGCTGCCGTCGGCCGGCCCGCCACGGAAGAAATGATTGAAACCGACTTCGAACAAGTCGGATGCCGACGCATAGCTCGCGATGTGTCCACCGAGTTCGCCGTACGCCCGATTTGCACGCACGACCATCGCAAGCGCGTTCCAGCGCAGCACGGAGGAAAGTCGCTCCTCCAACTCGAGATTGCCCGGGTAGCGCGGCTGTTGGTCGAGCGCAATCGTGTTCTCGTACGGCGTCACGTTGCTTCGCTTCGCGGCGAGTCCGCTCTTGCGTGCATGCTCGGCAACCCGATCGAGCAGGAACTGCGCCCTGTCCTTTCCAACCGATGTGACCACGGCATCGATCGCTTCCAGCCATTCAGCCGTTTCAACCGGATCCGCATCGACGTGCGTTGTATCGGCATGCTTCGCTTGGTCGATCCCACTGGATAAGTTTGTCATTGCAAGTCTCCCGCACGCCGCCCATCGACGCGCATCAATCTGTTCATGCTACCGGTCGAGGTGCAGAATATGTTTCTGAACTGCTTGAAAATTTAGACGCGGACCAGTGTAAATATTCCGGATACAGACACGCTTCCAGACGATTCCATCCATGAGCTCCAACACCAAACGACTCGACCGAATTGATATCGGTATCCTCAACGAATTGCAACAGAACGCGAAGATCACCAATGCGGATCTGGCGCGTGCGGTCAACCTTTCCCAGACGCCCTGCTTCAATCGCGTGCGCGCACTGGAAAAGCTCGGCCTCATCAAGCAGCAGGTGACGCTGCTCGACCCCGAACCGCTCGGTCTCAGCATCAACGTGTTCATCCAGGTCAGCCTCGAAAAGCAGGTCGAGCATGCGCTGCAGCGTTTCGAAAAGGCGATCTCGGAGCAGCCCGAGGTGATGGAGTGCTATCTGATGTCGGGCGATGCGGATTACCTGCTGCGCGTGGTCATGCCGGACATGCGCGCGCTGGAACGCTTCATCATCGAACGGCTCACGACGATTCCCGGTGTATCGAACATCCGCTCCAGCTTTGCGTTGAAGCAGGTGCGCTACAAGACCGCTCTCCCGCTGCCGACGCAGGGGCTCACGCTCGTCGACGCCAGCAAGACCGCCGATTGGGATTGAGTGTCGAACCGTGGCAATTCGCCGGCACCACGGCATTCGTCGCGCCGGGGATGCAAAATCCGGCAGGCGCGCGCACATCCCGCGTCTGACGATTGGTTTCCTTGTCGACCAGCCAGCCCCCGTCGTAATGACGACGGGCGTGCCGGTCGCAATACGCGCGTTGTCCGATCAGAAGCGGTGACGAAGCCCGACCTGAACCAGTTCCTGCGTACTGGTCCCCGCATATCCGAACGAGCCGATCGACGCCTGTGCCGGCTGCAGAACGCGTTGGCCTGCCGAGTTGTACGTAGCCTGCGTCCCGCTCGCATGCTGATACGAGCCGATCATATAGACGTCCGTCCGCTTGGACAGTGCGTAATCCGTGCCCAGGCCGACCTGGTGATAGATCGCCGACGTATCGCCGCTCGCGCGCATGTAGCTGTAACCCGCACTGAGTCGCCACGCCGGGTTGACCCAGTACGTGACATAGCCGCTGCCGACGTTGTATGTCTCGTTCGACTGAAACGCGGAGAATGCATCATGCTTGTATTGCGCGTTGCTGTACGACGCGCCGAGCACGAACGGCCCAGCCGTGTACTGAGCCGCCGCACGGAAGATCGCGATCGAATGGGCGGTCGTATATCCGTTGTTGATCGGGCCGTCGAAGATCGAGTCGCTCGACGACGTCACACCCCAGTTCGAGGCTTTCGTTGCGGTTCGGCCGCCGCTCGGATTGTTCGTATAGAAATAGCCGGCGGCGGCGGCCAGCGGACCGCTCTTGTAGCTCACTGCTCCGCCCCATGCCTGCCCCTGCCCGGTTGCCCCCGCGTTGTTCCCAAATGCGTACAACCCTTCGAACTGCAGCCCGGCGTATACCGGCGACAGGTACTTGACCGCATTCGACACCCGCAGGCTGTTGTCATAGTTGTCGACATCCCCCGGTGTGCCGGCCGTCGACGCAATAAAGGCATCCGCAGTCAACCCTTGTACGGTATCGACCACCGGATCGTATTGCCGGCCCAGCCTGATCGTGCCGAACCGGTCGCTTGAAAGCCCGACGAATGCCTGACGCCCGAATTCCCGCCCGCCTTGATTCAATGCGCCATTGGCGGAATTGAACCCGTTCTCGAGCACGAACACGGCCTTGAGGCCGCCTCCCAGTTCCTCTTCTCCTCGCACACCCCATCGGTTGCCCGACATGGTTCCCTGCTTCATGCCGACGAAATTGTCGTGGCCGCTCTGGTGGTTGACGTAGATGACGCCTGTATCGATCACACCGTAAAGCGTAACGCTGCTTTGTGCGCTGGCCACGCCGGACAGCGCGAGAGCAGAAATGGCGATAGCCGATTTCGTGTACATGGAGATCTCCAAAAATAGTTAATCGATTTATATGTTTTTACAGCCACATTAACGATTTGATTCGCACTACGAATCCACCGTTGCGTACCTGTGCGTACGATTTCCGCATCTGGCATCCCGATACGCCTCCTGGCAACGCATTGCCGTGCACCAGATTTCCTGCCTGCCCACCGCGCACGCCGCCACTGACGGCGTGCGCCCAGTGCCGTCAGCGATCGAGAATATTCAACGCGCCGTCCGTCGACATCAGGGACTCAACGCCATCCTTACGGACGACGATCATGTCCTCGACCTGCAAGCCCCAGCTGCCGAGCTCGTAATACGGTGTCTCGACGCACATCGTCATCCCCTCCTCGATGACAACCGTGCTCGACGGCGTCAGGTTCGGCACGTCGTACCCGTCGATGCCGATGCCATGCCCGACGTGGCTGCGCTTGTAGTGTGGAATCCCTTCACGCTGAACCGCCTTGACCGCGGCATCGAATACGTCGGACGTCTTCACGCCCGGACGGATCATTTCGAGCGCCGTGAGAACGCCGACATGCAGCGCACGATGGTATCGACGAACGCGCTCCGTGGGCTCGCCGAGCACCGCAATGCGCGAAATGTCCGCGCGGTAATGACGGTAGCGGCCGCCCACGTCGAAGCGAATCACGTCGCCCTGCTCGAGCTTCCGGTCGCCGGGCTCGACGTTCGGCATCGCGGAGCGCGGGCCGGAGCCGATACACCCCAGCACTGGATAGCCGCCTTCCCGCGCAGTGCGTTCATGAAACGCCAGCCCCATTTCACGTTCGCTGACACCGGGCCGGGCGATTTCCAGCGCGGATGCAATCGATTGCTCCGCGATATGTGCAGCACGCCGCAGACGGTTGACTTCCTCCGGCGTCTTGACCGCGCGAACCGTACGGAAGATTTCGAGTGCCGGCTTCACCTTTGCGTTCGGCAGGCGGGTCTGGATCTCCTCGAAATTTCCCGGCATGAGGCCCAGCTCGTCGAGTCCGATCACGCCACCGCTCAGGCCACAATCGTTAATGGCCGCGCACAGCGCATTGATCGCCGTTCCGTGGTCAGGCAGGTTATACAGTTCGAGCTGACGCTGGTCGAGCGCATTCAACGTCGCGCCGCTCGTCTGTTCGACCGAGAAGAACCCATATCGGTACACCTTCGAAATCCATACGTCCTCCTGGTCAGCCAACTGGTCGAGCAGGCTAGTCGTCGCGATGATCGCTGGCTCCCCGCGGCCGGGCGCCGGAATCAGCACGTACGACTGCGGGCCGCGACGAATCCATTGCGAGAGCGCCCAGTACCCGCTGGAGTAAGTGACGTTCTCCGGCAATGTCGCGACAATGGCATCCAGCCCATTGCGCGCCATCATTTCATTGAGTCTTTCGAGATTCAGCAACATGTCTGCAACGTCCTATGTTCGAAGAAAAAACCTGCCCCAGCGCCGTCAAACGCGCATTGCCGAGGCACCGCATACGCATACGTCCGATACCGTCGCGTGGTGAGTCACCAGCCGGCGCATCGCACACCACGAGCGAACCATTCCAGTCGCTTATCGCTGGATCCAAGCATTCCAGCGTTCGAGCAAGCGGTCCCGGTTTGCATTGATCCAGCCCACGTTCGGACTGATGAGCCGCGCGCGAAGCGCGTCGGTGGTAGGCAGCCCCTTCTGCGTGTCGGGCGACATCAGCTTCATCGCGTCGGTGCTGACCGGCACGCAGCCGAGGTTCTCGCAGTGCTTCGCCTGGGCAGCCGGCGAAGCAGCGAAGAAGGCCAGCAGCTTTTCGGCCGCGGCCTTATGCGGCGCACCCTTTGGGATCATGGCCCGGTCAGAGATCATGATTGCCCCGTCGAACGACGACTTGATATTCCGGCCTTCCTTCTGGAGCACGCTTGCGCGTGTCTTCCAGATCATGCCGGCGGTGTACTGGCCGCTCCGGTACCCCTGAATGCTTTGATCGCCGGTCTTCCACCACATCGATACCTGCGGCCTGATCTGGTCGAGCTTGCGCAGCGCCCGATCGACGTCGAGCGGAAAGAGCTGGCTCGCCGGCACGCCGTCGGCCATCAATGCGACTGCCATCACGCGCCATGGATCGTTGAAATCGGGCAACGCGCGTCCGCCCGGAAAGCGTTTCGTGTCCCAGAATTCCTTCCAGTTCGTCGGCCCGCCCTTCGGAAACTGGTCGCCGTTGTAGGCGAGATAAGTCACGCCGTAGTCGAGGTCGAGGCCGGCCGAATCGCAGGCACCGGAGAGCAACCCCTTTCCGGCGACCTTCTGGCAAAAGCCGCTCATGTCTTCCGTAATCGCCTTCACGGGATCCGCGTGAGCTTCGATATCGCCGAGAGTCACCACATCCCAGTTCACCGAGCGCGACTGCGCCATCGCGCGCAATCGCGCGATCTGCTCCTGTGCCGTTGCGGTAACGACGTTGACTTGAATACCTGTCGCTTTGGTGAACGGCTCGAACAGGCTGGTGCGCAGGCTCTGCTGATACGAACCGCCCTCCAGCGCGACCGTGACCGATTCCTCCGCGCGACTCGTCATTGCACAACACAGGGTGAATCCGCCGATGGCCAGCAGGCCAGCAAGTTGCTTGATCGATTTCACGTCAGTCTCCTAGATCTGGTTTTTTCGTGATTTACCGCTTGTACGCCGTTCCAGCATGCGAATCCCGGTCATCAGCGCCAACGACAGGACGATCGTCATCGTTGCCACAGCTGCAATGATCGGCGTGAGGTTGTAGTCGATGTCCTCGAAGAATTTCCGCGTAATGGTCTTCCCGCCGGTGTCGGACAAGAAAAACGAGACGGTCGCTTCATCGAAAGAGGCGAGAAAGGCAAACACGCCACCGGCCGCGATGCCCGGCACGATGTCGGGAAGCACGACCGTAAAGAAGGCCGTCAGTCGTGTCGCGCCACAATTCAACGCGGCACGCTCCAGCACCGGGTCGAAGCTCTTCAATGCCGCGGAGACTGTGATGACGACGTACGGCACCGCCAACACCGTATGCGCGATCAGGAACCCGCCGAAATTCCCGATCAATCCAAGAGATGCAAAAAACAGGTACAGCGCGATTGCGATGACGATGTGCGGCACGACCAGCGGACTCAGCGCGACGGCCTGTACTGCCGCCTTGCCGGGAAACGCGCCTCGGACCAACGCGATCGACGCCATGGTGCCAATGACCGTCGCGGAGATCGTCGTCCCGAACGCAATCTTCAGGCTGAACCATGTTGCCGACATCCAGTCGACGTCGCCGAAATACTGCGCGTACCATTTCAGCGAGAGCACGTGCGGCGGGAACTGGATGTAGGCCGCATCGCCGAACGACATCATCACGATGATCAGAATCGGGCCGATCAAGAACAGCAGCACCAGAAGCGCCACACCGACGAGCGCCAACTTCCCGACCGACAGCGGAAACCGGGTCTGGCCGACCGGTGGCGAAGACAAACCGAGCGAAGGAGTATTCATATTACAAACGCCCCGAGAGCGACATGAAGCGCCGGAAGACCACTGTTACAGCAACGGTCGCCGATAGCAGGAGTGTGGAAAGCGCTGCCGCAAATGGCCAGTTGAACGTCTGCGTGACCTGCTGGCCAATCAGTGTGGCGATCAGCAGTGTGCTCGGGCCACCGACAAGCGCTGGCGTCACGTAGAAACCCAGTGCTAGCACGAAAACGATCAGCGATCCTGCATAAACGCCGGGCATGCTGAGCGGCAGCGTCACAGTGACGAACGTCCGGACCGAACTTGCACCCAGGTTTGCGGAAGCCCGTGGCAAATCCATGGGAATGGCCTTCAGCGCGCCATATACCGGCAATATCATGTACGGCAGAAGGACATGCACCATGGCCATGACCACGGCCCCCTGGTTGTAGATCAGCTTGAGCGGGCTATCGATCACGCCGGCACCGAGCAGCACGTCGTTCACGATGCCGTTGCGCTGAAGCAGCACGATCCACGCGTACGACCGCACCAGCACACTCGTCCACATCGGGATGAGGATGCACACGGTCATGAGGAAGGCGGTCCTGCCCTTGACGCGCGTCAGCAGCGATGCAACGGGGTAGCCAAGGACGCACGTGATGCCGGCGACAGCGAGCGCGATGGCGAATGTCCTGGCAAACACCCGCACGTAAAGCGCTGACGCGACATGCTCGTAATGCTCGAAGGTCAAGCCCGTCGAAAACACGCTCGTCAGGAGCAGCTTTCCGACCGGATAGACGAACGCAACGATCAGCAGCACGAGGAACGGCGACAGCAGCAGCAACGATGACAACGCCCCGTAGCTGTCCCCGGACGGAGCGCCGGGACGCGTGGACGGCCTGGTCGACGTGCTCATCTCAACCTCCCCGGAACACGTGCAGCGCCGCCGGCTCGAACGTGATGTCGACAGCCTGGCGCTCCTCGATATCACCGTCGCCAGAATCACCGGACTGACTCTGAACATGCAGCATGGTCCCGTCCGCGAGACGCACGACGTACCACTGGAATGCGCCCACGTACGCACGCGCCTCGACGACGCCGCCGATGCTGCTCCCGGCGGCCCGATTCGCCTGACCGATCCGCACCCGCTCCGGCCGGATGGCCAGATCCAGCGTGTCGCCCGCCACCGGAGAAATACCGCCACGCACTTGATGCCGCGGCAATCTGACCAGTACGTCGCCGACTACCCGCACGGTCACGCTCTCGTCGTCGATCGCCACGCAATGGGATGGAATGAAGTTCATTTTCCCGATGAAGTCGGCGACGAACGAAGTTGCCGGTCGCTCATAAAGGTCGAACGCCGTTCCCACCTGCTGAATGCGCCCGTTGCCCATGACTGCGATCCGGTCGGACATGGTCAGCGCTTCCTCCTGATCGTGCGTCACATAGACAACCGTCACGCCGAGCCGTTGCTGCAGTTGCTTGATCTCGATCTGCATGCGCTCGCGCATCTTCTTGTCGAGTGCGCTCAGTGGTTCATCCATCAGCAGCACCGGCGGCTCGAAAACCAGCGCGCGCGCAACGGCCACGCGCTGCTGTTGCCCGCCGGACAACTGGCTCGGCATGCGATCGCCGAATCCGTTGAGCTGCACCATTGACAGTGCCCGCTCGACGCGCTCGGGAATCTCGGCCTTCGGCACCTTTCGCATCCGCAGCGGATACGCAATGTTCTGATGCACGGTCATGTGCGGAAACAGCGCGTATCGCTGAAATACCATGCCGATATTTCGCTTGTTGGGCGCCATGCGGGTGATATCGGTCGTACCGAGCGTCAGGCGCCCTTCGCTCGGGAGTTCGAAGCCCGCCAGCATCATGAGCAGCGTGGTCTTGCCCGATCCGGACGGCCCCAGGAGTGACAGGAACTCCCCGGCGCGAATATCCAGATCGATCCCGCTGACGGCCGTTGTCGCACCGTATTGCTTTGCAATATTCTCGATCCGGATCGGTGCGCCATCGATCGCAACGCCAATCCTGGAAGGCCGCGAAACGTCGCGGGCAGCACCCGCCCGCCCGGACTGCGCCTGATCGGAGACGGCCAGTGCGACCACAGGTTGCTTTGTGTTCATGCTGGTACCCGCATAGTGGTGGCGTCAACGGCGACCGGGTCGCGGTAGCCGGCACTCGTGCCGATCATGACGACCCGGTCGGTCCTGGCCAGATGCCCCTGTGCCAACAGGCGAGGGATGGCCGCATAGGGAGCGGCAGCGCACAGCTCCAGATAGATGCCGGATTGTTGTGCCAGCACGTGCTGCGCAACGTCCGCCATGTCATCGGATATGACGAGCGCGGTTCCGCCGGTATCGACCACGGCGCGCAACGACTGGTCCGTCGCGGTCGTACCGGCAATCGACGCCTGCCGTGTCGACCCCGGAAACTGATCCGTGATGTCGGCCTGGAGATCAAGCACTTTCGAGATCCGCGGGAACGGCTCGACAGCAATCAGTTTAGGCAACGGATGGTGCCACTGCCCGCGTTTTGCGAGCATCGCGAAGCCTGCCGCGATCCCCCAGATGATGTCGCCTCGCGCAGTGGGCACGATCACCGCGTCGAGGCCTTCGCTGCATTCGGCGGCCAGTTCGAAGGCGACGGTCTTGTACCCCTCCACACCCCATGCGCAGCTACCAACCGGCGGCAGCAGATAGTTTGTCAGCGGGAACCATCCCTCGTTCTTCACCGCTTCTTCCATCACGCGCCAGCGATCGAGGCTGTTCTCCGCGACGACGACGTCCGCGCCGTAGGTCGCAAGCGCGCGGCGAACGGGCTTGGGCAGGCTCGCGGTCACGATCACCCGCGATGCGAGGCCCGCTTTGGCGGCGTAGCAGGCAATCGAGACACCGGCATTGCCCGAACTCGCGCAGACGATGCCGCTGGCCCCAACCTCCACGGCTCGGGCCGCGGCCAGCGGGCTCATGCGGTCCTTGTGGCTGCCGGTCGGATTCATCCATTCGGCCTTGATCCACAACTTGCCCAAGTCGCTCGATTCGAGTTCGATGAGCGGCGTACCGCCCTCACCCAGCGATGGCCAGTCGAGATACGGAAGATAGGCTCCCCAACGCGACATGTCGCTACCCGCTGGCGGCAGCGTGTCGTCTTGCTCGTTCCGCTCCGCATAAACCGCCGCGACGCTGGTCGGCCGCCCGGCCGCGCGGCCTTCAGGACAGCCGCCGGGATAATCGCCGACCGGCAGCAGCGCGCCGCCGGCCAGTGACTGGAAACCCACCAGGTCGGGGTTTTGCCGATACACATTGGACATCAAAACGTCTCCTCCAGATTTCGCGTTCGTAACCCTCATGCCGAGCGGCGACGAGGGCGTGCTCTCAGGGCTCCATTCCCTCACAGCCGTGCTATGCTGTCCAATGCATCCAAAATTGAGTTCCATGCTTTGAGGTAATGTCTATGGAAGCGCGACAGATTGAAGCGTTTCGGGCCGCGGCGATACATGGCGGCTTCACCCGCGGCGCGGAAGCGTTGGGCATCACGCAACCTGCGTTGACCCGATCGATCGCGCGTCTGGAGGCCGATATCGGGTTTCCGTTGTTCGAGCGCGGCCACGGACCGGCGCGCCTGACACCGGAAGGGGCAACGTTTCTTCAGGAGGTCGAGCGGAGATTCGTCGCGGTCGAGCAGTTGCGCCGCATTGCGCAGGACATCCGCAACTTCGGGACCGGAAGGCTGCGCATCACCTGCATGCAGGTCTTTGCGAACGGGGTAGTTCCGGCTGCCCTGCAACGCTTCCGGGAGTCATTCCCCGAGGTGACGATTTCGCTCCAGATACGACCATCCGCAACCGTATACGAATGGGTCGCAAGCGGACGCTGCGATATCGGGATCGCAGGCCCGAAGAGTGGTTTTCTTGGTGTCGAGGAAGAACTGTTCTTGACGCTGGCCGGCGTCGTGGCGGCACCTGCCGATCACAAGTTCGCGCGATTGAAGCGTCCGCTAGAGCCGGCAGACCTCGATGGAGAGCCGTTCCTTGCGCTGGCCCTGGAAGATGGCACCCGTCACAAAATCGATCAGATATGTGCCGAATCGCACGTCCATCCCGCCATTCAGATCGAGACGCAGTACGCCGAAACGCTTTGCGCGCTGGTCGCGAAAGGATTGGGCGTGGCCATCGTCAATCCCGTCATCGCCGCCGAGGTCGCGCACCTTCCCATCGTCATGCGCCGTTTCCAGCCACACGTACGGTTCGAAAGCCGTCTTCTGTGGCCATCGGCTCACCCTCGCACTAGGGTCGCCGAGGCGTTTGTCGCATGCATGCGTGAAGAGGCAATGCGCAGCATCCGTGCATTGCCGTATGCAGACGAGTTGATTTGAGTATTTCGCAAGACCGCACGCCGGCGATGCATTCGCCTGAGCGGACAATAAGCAAAGCAGCGTTGTGACCATATAGCCGAATCCGGCTTGACCCACATCGTGGCCACAGCTCGTTCGACTTGCCGCTCCTCTTGCTGAGCATCGTGGTCGACAACCCCATTTCGTCAACCAGGCGGAGCGCCTAACGACTGGGTGAACCGGCCCCCCCGGTCGAGGGACTACTCATCTCCGATACACCGGTTCAGAGGATGCCTTCCGCTTCGCTGGGGAATGGCAGACACTAACTCATTGTTTTGTTCGAGTAATTATTTGGGGCCGCAAGAAAAAGCCTTGCCAGGCTTAAAGGCCTCTAACCGGAAAAGAGCGTAGAAATCAAAGGCACCCCCATTACCGTTGCGACGATGTCGCTTTGCCGATGCCAGCGCTTCCCAAGCCGTTTTCCCGCGGCTTGCGCGTCAGCCGGAATACGACATAGCCCACCCCAAGCGCGGCAACGAACAAACCCGCCAGCACCGGATAGAACCAGACCATGCTGGCGAGCGCCACGATGATGCCGAGCAGCGCGAAAGCCGGGACGAAGGGATAACCAGGTGCCCGGAAGGGCCGTTGCATGGCCGGCTCACTCACACGGAGCCTGAACAGGGCGAGCATGCTGATCCCATACATGGTCATCATCCCGAGGACCGAAATCACCGCGATGTCGAACATGACCTCACTTGCGCCGCCTTTCGCAACCCAACTCACAATGTAAATCGTCGCAATTCCCACCACGCCGCCCGACAGAATGGCCCAGTGCGGCGTCTTGAATGCCGGATTTACATTCGCGAGAAACCGAGGCAGATAGCCTTCCCGGGCTTGAGCAAAGATCTGACGCGAGTAGCCGAGAATGATCCCGTGAAACGACGCAACAAGACCACCGAGGCCCAGCCACACCATCATGTGCAGCCAGCCACTGTTTTCGCCCACCACGATCTTCATCGCCTCCGGCAGTGGCGCATCCTTGTTCGCAATCTGTCGCCAGTCACCGGTGCCGCCCGCGAAAATCATCACCCCGAACGCCAGCAACACCAACGTAACGATCGAACCGATGTACGCCCGCGGAATCGATCGCCGCGGATTTCTCGCCTCTTCCGCTGCCATCGCAACGCCATCGATGCAGCCGAAGAACCAGACAGCGAACGGAATGGCGGCAAACATACCAGGAACCGCCAATGCGCTAAAGCTGTCGTGACCGCTCCAACCATGCGCAACGAAGTTCGATACGTGGAACCCAGGCGATACCACTCCCATAAAGACGAGCAGCTCGAAAATCGCGAAAGCAGTCACCACCAGCTCGAATGCCGCAGCAATCTGAATACCGACGATGTTCAGCAACATGAAGACCGCATAGGCACCCAGGGCTGCCGTCTTCGGGTCAAGCCCCTTGAACTGAAATGACAGGTAGCCGCCAATGGCCAGCGCAATCGTCGGTGGCGTGAACACGTACTGAATCAGCGTTGCGGCACCGGCCAAATAACCGCCAGTCTCGCCGAATGCTCGGCGCGCATACGCGAACGGCCCGCCAGCATGCGGAATCGCGGTGCTCAGTTCCGTGAAGCTGAAGATGAATGCCATGAACATCGCGGCAATAAAAGCCGTCGTAACCAGGAATCCCAGCGTTCCGGCCTGCGCCCATCCAAGGCTCCAGCCGAAATACTCTCCGGAAATCACCAGCCCGACGGCAATCGACCACAAATGCCAAGTCCCGAGGGTCTGCTTGAGCTCGTAGTGTTGTCCCGCGCTTTGTTGCGAATCTTGCTTACTCATTGCTGTCTCCCGACAACCCAGCGTACCGTTCGTTTCCACGTACACGAGGCGTGTCAATGTCACACATCGTTATCTAACGAATATCTATTCGTACTACTATTTTCTAACAAAACTTGCATCCGCTTTTGCGGCCGCGCTAGCAACTTCATCCTTCGGTCCTGCAATCAATCCGCATCAATGCCAGCCTTGCGCGCGCCGGACGGCGTCGGCAAAGCTGCCCTTCCAGCGGGCGATCATCTCCCGCTGTTGCCGCGGCTTAAAGACCGTCGAGGCATTCCTGTATTCGGGAAGCGTGGCGTCGAGGCCGAGTGCCGCGAGTGCCGCGCAACCGAATGCGGTGAGTTCGTGGAACCGTTGGGTGACGATGGTGCGCTCGAGTACATCTGCCAGGAACTGAACGAAATAGACATTCCTTGCCAATCCTCCATCCACGGAAAGGCGCTCGGTCACAGCGACTCGCCCGCTCATCGCGGCGATGACTTCCTCGGTGCAGAAGGCGATGCCTTCAAGCAGCGACTGGCAAAGGTCGCTTTTCGAACTGGATGCACGCATCCCGACCCAAAGCGCACCCGCCTTGCGGTCCCAGTGCGGACAAGCGAGACCGGAGAGTGCCGGCACGAATGCCAGACCATTCGAAATGGCTGGCGGACTTTCGAAGGTTGCAATCTCCGAGAGATCGTTGAACAACCCAAGGCGCCCTGCCCATTCCACGGCGGCGCTCGCGTCATAAACGCCGCCGTCGAGCGCGTATGTGATGTCGTCGCCGATACGCCAAGCGACGGTCGGCAGAAGCCCTTGCCCGGGCGCACGCACGATTTGCGAGCCGGTCAGCGCGAGCGCGAATGCGCCCGTACCGAACGTGATTTTGGCGTCGCCAGTCTTCCGGCAACCATGTCCATAGAGTGCGGCCTGCTGATCGACGATGGAAGCCGTGACCGGCACCCGGCCCACGTTGCCGAAATGGCCCACCGTCGGCCGGATTTCCGGCAGGCACTCCAGCGGCACGCCGAACAGCTCGCAGAGGTCTGAATCCCACTCGCCAGTCTCGAGGTTCATCAACGACGTACGCGATGCAGTCGTCGTGTCCGTCGCGAAATGCCCGGTAAGCCGGTCCAGAAAATAAGCGTCTGTCGTACCCAGGCGCAACGTGCCAGCACGCAGCGCAGCGCCAACTCGGTCGTTATGCTTTACAAGCCATGCCAGCTTTGATGCCGAGAAATACGGATCAAGCGGCAGCCCGGCACGCGCGACAGTCAGCTCTTCGGCGCCAGACTCGCGCAGTGCCTTCAGCCAGTCCGCCGTCCGGTTGTCCTGCCACACGATAACCGGCGACAGCGCCTCGCCACTGACCGCATCCCACGCGAGACAGCTCTCGCCCTGGTTGTCGATGCCGATGGCGTCCACCGTCCCCGCCGCTTCAATGCAAGTGTTCAGGCTGGAAAGAAGTTCTTCAGGAGAATGCTCGACCCAACCCGATCGCGGATGATGCTGGCGATGCCGCACGGAATGAACGATGTCGGCATTGCCGTGGCTATCGGCGACCAGAACCCGGGTGCTGGTTGTGCCTTGATCAATTGCTGCGATACGCATGGCGCGCTCCTGTGTGCCAGCTGTTATTGCGCTTTCGCCCGCACGGCAATGCGAAGCGTATCGGTATGTTTCGGGACGTCGAGCTGATTCAGCGGAATCAGGAAGCGACGTTCCGGCAGCAATGCAATGTCCTTCTTCCAGAGCACTTGCTCGCCGGCAGTGATGCTCAACGTGCCCTCCGTTGCTCGGTCCACACGAACCTGAAGATGCTCGAGGCCGTTCGTCGACATCGGAAGCACCAGACGCTGCGGCATCACCAGCTTGATTCCGTCGGATCTTTCGATGATCGTCGTGGCCGTGGCGCCTGGAATTCGGTGCGCCAGGTCGTCTGCCACGATGTTGCCGATCCGGCGCCCCTCGCGGAATGACCAGCCGGCCGTTTCAAGCGGACGCAGAACATTGCCGGCCGCATAATACCTGGCATCGGAACACCGTCCAAACTGGTCGACCTGAGGGCCTTTCGTGCCCTGGTCAAGCAGTAGATGGCTACCCCGGACCAATGTAGCCTCGGGTGTGAAGCGGCCAGTGAACAGCACACCATCACACTCGACCTCATGGATTACGCCGGTCCGGCCGCGCAGGCGCACCCCTTCCACCCGTTTCGTTCCGCAAATCTCTTCGACATGCGTGCCATAGTGCATCGGGATACCGCAGAGCCGCGGGAACATCGCGAACGCGCGATAGGTCGTTGGGCGATCGTTCTCCTCGACGATACCCACCGGCTCGATTCCGGCCTTTCGGCAAGTCAGCACCGATGAGATCGACACGAGCTCCGTCCCGACGATGAGCGGGCGCTTGAACGGAATCAGGTTGCGCAGATAGACGAAGGCCTGCAACGCCCCCGTGTTGAAGACCCCGATAGGCCGGTCACCCGATACGAAACGCGCCGAGCGCGGCGTTTCACGTACACCCGTCGCAATGATGATGCGCCGGGCCTCAGCCGTGCCACGCCCCGCAGCATTGACGATTTGCAGGCGTGCGCCCTCTTCCATGCGCACGACCGTTGTGTTCGCATGGATCGCAACGCCATGCTCCTGCGCGTAGGCGGCAAGTCGACGCGCGTACGCCGGCCCCGTATAGACGCGACCGAACTCGCGCATGCCGAACGGTGGATGACCGCAGTGCCGCGGCACGCCGCCGACGACCGGTTCCCGCTCGATGATCGCCACGTGCGCGACGCCGCGCTTGCGAAGCTCGGCGGCTGCCGCAATGCCCGATGGTCCGCCACCGATGATGATGACGTCCGCTTCGATTGCGTTACGCATGACTCGCTCCTACTGCTAGCGGAAATTCGAATTTTCCTTCCGTAAGTTCAGCGACCCGCGCGCTGCAGTAAAAGCCCTGGCAACGTCCCATGCAAGCGCGCGTCCGCCTACGCAGGCCGCCGAAATCGCCCGCGGGAATCTCGCTCGCCAAGGCAGCCTCGATTTCCCGGCGGGTCACGAGTTCGCAATGGCAGACGATTTCGTTGTCCCCAGGCCGCTCCCAGTCGCGCTCGCGGTGCTCGGAGATATTCGGCATCTGCGGCCAAAGTATCCGTTGCCGCGCAACCAGCGAGCGGCCCGATTCGGCATACAGCTTCGCAGCGTGCTGGGCGAGTCCAAGAGCGGCGGTCAGGCCCGTCGAGCGAATACCACCGAGCGCGATGTAACCGCGCGCGGCGTCCTGATGGACACGGTATTCCTTCTTCTCTGTGGCTGGCCGCAAGCCGGCATAGATTGCATTGACCGGCACATTCGCGAGGGCGGGCACCAGCTCGGCGGCCTTGGCTGCCAGCGACTTGAGCGTGTCCTCGTCGACTCCGGCGTGGATTCGGTCCTGCTGCTCTTCGGCTGTCGGACCGACGAGCACGTTGCCGAATGCTGTGCGTACCACCACCACGCCCTTGGTTCGCTCGGTCGGAACGGGGAGCAGAATCGTACGGATGAATGACGCGGCGGATTTGTCGAAAACGACGAACTGACCCTTGCGCGGTCGAATTTCGAAGCCGGCCGTGCCGATGCACATCTCCTCGATACGGTCGCCGTAGATACCCGCGCAGTTGATGATGACACTCGCACGGAATTCGCCGCGGGTGGTCCCGATTTCCCACTCGTTGCCTAACCGATTCCCGGACTTGACTTCCGCACTGAACACGACGGACGCGCCGTTCTGGACAGCTTGCGTGAGGTAGCCGAGCGGTGCGCTCCACGGGTCGATGACGTGTTCACGCGGCACCAGCAGCCCTTCCTTTACATCCAGGTTGACGTGCGGCTCGCGTCGCAGGATTTCAGCTTGGGAAACACGGCGCACGTCATCGACGCCGTTCGCACGTGCCTGCGCTTCGATGCCGTCAAGCTTCGCCACCTCGTCCGCATTCCAGGCAGCGACGATCGCACCAGTCTCGAGAGTCGACAGGTTCATCCGCGGCGCGATCGCAACGTACTCTTCGTAGCCTGCCTGCATGCAGGCGACCTCGAGACTGCCTGTCGGTGCGTCGAAACCGGTGTGCAGAATCGCGCTATTGGCCTTGCTGGCCCCCGACAACAGGTCCGCGCCCTTCTCCAGGATCAGCACGCGCGCGCCGTCCAGCGCGAACCGACGCGCAACCGCGCAGCCCACGACCCCCGCGCCGATGATCGCAACGTCATACAGCCCCGCGTTCACATTCTTTTCCACCACACGCCTCTTTGCATACATCGTCATGACTGAACGGTAATTGCAAAATGCCCGAATAGTCAATAAGACAACGCATTTCTAGGGAAAGCACTCAGGCCAAAATGATCAATTCCTGCCCGCCTGCGGTAAGCTTGTGCTTAGACAGTCGTCATTCAGGCATTTTCAGTGCCTGTTTGAGGCCCGATTTGACCGAAGAACTTAGGACCCGAACTCAATGAAACCGTCGGAAAGACACGCAGCCATCCTTGCTTACGTCCGTAATTCGGGCAGAGTGACTGTGGATTTCCTCGCGGACACACTAGGCACGTCCCGCGAGACGATCCGGCGCGATTTGACCGAGCTATCCCTTCGCGGACAATTGCGGAAGTATCACGGAGGCGCCGAGCGGCTCGACCGACGTACCGAGGGCGCCTTCAATGCCCGATTGAGCGAGCAAGCCGACGAGAAGCGTGTGGTCGCACGGCTCGCCGCATCGCTTTTCGACAAGGACGACACGCTCTTCATTGATACGGGCACGACGACGCTTGCGTTCGCAGAAGAACTCGCGGCCAGGCCCAAGATGACGATCGTTACGA
This sequence comes from Burkholderia sp. Bp9090, assembly GCF_003857985.1. Classification (NCBI taxonomy): domain Bacteria; kingdom Pseudomonadati; phylum Pseudomonadota; class Betaproteobacteria; order Burkholderiales; family Burkholderiaceae; genus Burkholderia; species Burkholderia sp. Bp9090. The sequence goes on along the minus strand of NZ_QTPV01000064.1, from coordinate 1,554 downwards.
ACTCGGTTTCGATTACCCAGACCCTAGCCCGCAGCAGCGAGCGCCATCGCGTGTTCATGATTGGCGGAGAATTCCTCGAGGAAGCTTCAGAGAATGTCGGCGCTCTCGCCGTCGAGCAGATCAAGCAGTTCACGGCACATGACGCCGTCATCACCGTAGGCGCCATCGATGCCACGGGCGCCATGGATTTCGAGCTGCGTGAGGCGGAAATTGCCCGCGCAATGGTTGCCCAAGCTCGGCGAATCACCGTCATCGCCGATGACACCAAGCTGAACCGGTCTGCACTCTTCCGGGTTTGCCAGCTCAGCGACATTCATCGGATCGTCTTGAACGCCTATCCGGACGCACAGCTGGCAGACGCGTTCCGTGCGGCCGGCGTCGAAATTGTGACTCCTGACACCGACGAGAAGGTCGCGTGACGCGGGAAAACCGGTCGTCGTCGCGACGCAAAGGCTCGAGTCGATGGTCGGTTTCGACCGCGACCTTCGTAGTCTGTTCTTCCGGTGACACCGCGGTCACCTCGAATCGCGACTGACACCGTCATAGGCAAGCAGCCGGTCGCCCACCGACGCGGCTGCCGGTGCCAACATGAATCAATGCTGGCTGTCGCGCAGCATTGCCTTTGCCTGTTCGACGGCGGACATTTCGCCCTCGATATACGTACAATCCAGCACCGCGTTGCCGACGGTGAACAAATCGGCACCGGCTTCGCGGATGGCGCGGACTCGTTCGGGCGTACCAATCGAACCCGAGACGATCAGGCCACCCGGCCTGATGACCTCGCGCGCGGCCGCGACGAGTTCGAGCGGCACCGCGTCCGCGGAGCGGAAGGCGAGCAGGTCGACGCCGGCGCAGCCCTTGTCCATGAAGCGCTTGCAGTCGTCGACGATTTCCTGCAGCGTGCCCTCGAGGCGCAAAGGATGGCCGAGCGGGCGACCTGCCGCCGGGAAAAGCTCAGTGTCCGTGCCGGCCAGGACAGCTCGAATCTCATCGATTTGCGTACCGCCCAGGAGACGCTTGACGCCCAGCTCCGCTGCCACTTCCACGGAACGAAGGCACGCTTCCAGCGTTGGGGACACCACTTCCATGTACGAAGTCGCGCCCGCCGCATGAATCGCCTTGACCAGCGCCTGAAGCGTTTCGCGTTCGACACCCACATCCTTGAACCCGAAATGCCGGACGCCGGTTTCACGAAACATCTCAAACAGGTCGAGACAGTTGGGAACGGTCGCATCATTGCGAGTGAAAAATAGCGCGAACTCCATTTCTGCTCCTTATCGATCATGTGTTGATGCCATCCGCAAGCCGGACGCGCGGGTGCATTATGCCCGAACAGGCATCATAATTACCATTCAGTATTTTATATGCCTGTTCGGGCGCGACTGGCCCGGAGCTGGCCAGACGGGCACGGCAATTCCGCGACCGGCCCGTTTGCCGGCTATGGTTAGGGTGGTATGGCCAAATCCGGCTATTTTTTGGTTCATCGCAGGAAACCGTGGAGGGTTTGGGAGCGATTGCGTAACCTGACGCCTGACTTTAAGGACGTCAGGAGAG
>NZ_QTPV01000063.1:0-34432 GCF_003857985.1 Burkholderia sp. Bp9090 | reverse complement strand
ACACCGGGCGAAGCCCGTTCGTCTTTGTGCCGGAAATTGATACGCCCTTTGGTGAGGTCATAGACCGACAATTCCAGTGGACCTATCCGTCATTTTGTGGGCGGGGCATATCATGAGAGGTAAAAGTCATGGATATGCCAATGAAGAAGAAACGGAGAACAGTAGCCTCTCAGGCAGCGGCCCGCGGGCCGCTGCCTGAGTTGCCCAAAGAACTGCTGGACCAACTGGTCAAGGGGCCGATGACGCCGACCGAGGTTCAGGATCTGATGCTGGCGTTCAACAAAGCGGTCATCGAACGCGCGATGGGCGCCGAAATGAATCTACATCTGGGCTACCCGTCGGGCCAGTCCAAGCCGCCCGGACAAGCCAACGAGCGCAACGGCGCCAGCGGCAAGACGGTCATCACGGATCGCGGCCCGGTTCGTGTCGAAGTCCCTCGTGACCGTGACGGAAGCTTCGAGCCGATCCTGATTCCCAAGCACGAGCGCCGCTTCACCGGCTTCGACGAACGCATCATTGCGATGTACGCGCGTGGCATGAGCGTGCGCGAGATTCAAGGGTTTCTGGCCGAGCAATACGGCACCGAAGTGTCGCCCGACTTCATCAGTTCGGTCACCGACGAGGTGATGGCCGAAGCGCTGAGCTGGCAGAGCCGCCCGCTCGAGGCGATGTATCCGGTCGTGTTCTTCGACGCGCTGCGGGTCAAGATCCGCGACGACGGCGTGGTCAGCAACAAGGCCGTCTATCTGGCCTTGGGCATCCAGGCCGATGGCCAGCGCGACGTGCTGGGCCTCTGGATCGAGCAGACCGAGGGCGCCAAGTTCTGGCTCAAGGTGTTCAACGAACTCAAGACGCGCGGCTGCCAGGACATCCTGATCGCCGTGGCCGATGGCCTGAAAGGACTGACCGAGGCGATCAGCGCAGCCTATCCGCGGACCACCGTTCAGACCTGCATCGTGCATCTGATCCGCAACAGCCTCGAATACGCCAGCTACAAGGACCGTAAGGTACTCGCCACTGCGCTGCGCCCGATCTACGCGGCTGCCAGCGAAGAGGCGGCAAGGCAAGCGCTGCAAGACTTCGCCGACGGACCTTGGGGGGCGAAGTACCCGACGATCGTGCAGTCGTGGCAACGCGCGTGGGAGCACGTCGTGCCGTTCTACGTGTTCCCGCCGGAGATCCGACGGGTCGTCTACACCACGGATGAAATACACAAGCCCCCACGCCGTACTTCGCTCGTTCGCTATGTCCGCGCTTCCGGCCACCGTATCGGCGCGCTGTCTGATTTGGGGCGCGACTGCTTCCACCGGTTAAACAGTCTTTGATAGGTTCGCTCAGACTGCTCAGCCACGGCTCGTTCCTGCTGACGGACACTCTTCAGACTGTAGGCGGCAGCCGGACCTTTGCGCGAGCCATGCTGCGCCGGCATTCCAGCCTGCAGTTCCAGCGCACGTAACTTGTGTGCGGTCAACGCGGGACGGTCCCACGCGAACGGCTCGTCGCGTGTCAGCACATACCATACGATCACTGCGAGTTTGCGAGCGGTCGCGACGACAGCAATTTGCTGGCCGCGGCGATCGCGCACGCGTAGGAAGAAGGCGCGCAGCGGCCCAGGCGCCTGCGTGGCGCCCCAGGCAGCCTCGACCAGCATCGCCCGTGCGTAAGAGCGCCCGCGCTTGGTGATGTGGCCGTGCCTGGCCGGTGTCGGGCCGGACTGATAGACCGACGGATTGAGCCCGAAGTAGCTCACCAGCTTCTCCGGATTCGGAAACCGCTCGATGTCGCCAATGGCAGATAGCAGCCCGATCGCCACCGTGGTGTTGACGCCGGTGATCGTCAGCATCACGCGCAATCGCGCGTCGTCGATGGTCGCTTGCGCGAGTGCTTGCTCCACCTCGCGCAGATCCTCACCGAGGCGGTCCAGTTCGCGCAGCCGCTGCTCAACACCGAGTCGCTCGTCCAACGGAAGCGGTTGAACGCCGAGCCAGGCACGCCCCTTCTTGCCAAACAGATCGGTGGCGGGGCATCGCTCGATCAGATGCGCGGCCAGAACCGCATGAATCTCGTTCTTCAGCCGCGTGCGCTGCCGCACCAGCTGTGAACGACGCGAGATCTGTCGGCGCAGCGCCAGCGTGTGCTCGTCCGGCATCCATACTTCCGGCAGAAAGCCGCTTGCATACAGCTGTGCCAGTACGGCTGCCTCGATCTTGTCCGTCTTGACGCGAGCCTCCGCGATCAGCCGAACTTGCAGCGGATTGGCAATCGCCACGCGCGCGACGTGCCGACGAAGCACGTTGACGATGGCGGCAGTGTTGCCGGTTGCTTCGAGCACCACATGATCGGTGGCGCGCAGCTTCTCGGCAAAACGCTCCAGTTCGTCGCGTCGCAACCCGGTGCGGCCGCCTGCATGCAGCGTGCCATCCTCCAGGTACGCGATCTCGGCCACTGAGCGCGAGACGTCAAACCCCACGATTCGCATAACCGTCTCCCGCATCAGATCACTGTTGGGAGCCGGTGGGACAGCACGACAACTACGGATTCGCGCTCACAGCGCAACCGGGCGGGTCGCAGGGGCGGCCAACTACTAACACGAGCTCGCGGCTCATCGTGTAACAACGGCCTGCCCACCCGAAGTGCTCCCCAGTGCCCCTGTCCCGGATGGTCACACCATACGCTCAAACCACTCGGCGCGGAAACGCGAGGCACCGGCTATATCATGCCGGTTACGAACGCCATAGAAAGTTTGAACATGCAGTTGCGCAAGATCATCAAGACCCGTGGTCACTTCCCGAATGATGAGGCCGCGATCAAACTGCTCTGGCTGGCGTTGCGCAACGTGCTGGCCAAGACCGTACGCGCTGCGTTCGACTGGAAATCAGCGATGAATCAGTTTGCTATCCTGTTCGGAGAGCGATTTATGCAGGCGCGTGGATAACGCGCTGTTCAACCGCCTCGCCCACAAAAATGCAGACAGGTTCCGCTGACGCGTATCACCGCTATGCGCGGGCATCTCCGCATACGGACGCCCGGCATCATCAATATCATTCCGGAGCTCCACGAATCTCAATATAGCCAGGCTGGCTGAACCTCGTCCTCACACGTTCACGAGCATCGACCTGGCATTTCATCCGGCCGCGTTGATGACCTTCGTTTCCAGGTAATCCTCGAAACCGAACGCCCCCCACTCGCGCCCGTTCCCCGACTGCTTATAGCCGCCAAACGGCGCATCGAAAGACTGATCGGCGCCGTTGAGACTCACCATACCGGCACGCAGTTCGCTTGCTACGGATCGTGCCAATTCCGCATTGCCCTGCAGATATGCCGCAAGTCCGTACGGCGTGTCATTCGCAATGGAGATGGCTTCGTCGAGACTCCGATACGGGATCATCGTCAAAACGGGGCCGAAGATTTCCTCGCGCGCGATACGCATATCGTTATGCACATCAGCGAACAGCGTCGGTTTGACATAGTAGCCGAGCTCGAGACCAGCCGGCGCATCCGGCCCGCCGGCGACGAGCGTAGCGCCTTCATCGATCCCCGCCCGGATGAGAGCACGGACCTTTTCGAACTGAGCGTGCGACGCAACAGGGCCGATATGGCCGCCGTGCTGCTCAGGACGACCGACCTGAATGCTGTTGGTCACCTCACGAGCGATTTCGACAGCCGCCGCGTATTCGCTCTCGGGCACGAGCATACGTGTGGGTGCGTTGCAAGACTGTCCGCTATTAGCCATGCAATGACGCACGCCTCTCTCCACGGCCGGACGCAAATCCGCGCCTTCGAGAATGATGTTCGGCGATTTGCCGCCCAGCTCTTGGGCTACCCGTTTGATCATTTGCGCACCCACCGCGCCGATCGTGCTGCCTGCGCGGGTCGAACCCGTAAACGAAATCATGTCGATGTCAGGATGCGCCACAAGCGCCGCGCCCGCAGTCGCACCGTCGCCGTTGATCATGTTGAACACGCCGGGCGGCAAATCGAGTTCATCGATCATTTCGGCCCACAACAGCGCGCTCAGCGGCGTGACCTCGCTCGGCTTGAGCACCATCGTGCACCCGGTTGCGATGGCGGGCACCACCTTGCACGCGATCTGGTTGATGGGCCAGTTCCACGGTGTAATCAATGCGCACACGCCAATGGGTTCGCGAACCACAGTCCCGCCGGAGACTGCGTGCTGGAAGCGAAACGTCCGAAGGGCATGGATCCCGGCCTCAATGTGCCCTTGCCCCGTGCGGGCCTGTGCCGCTACAGCGAAATCGATGGGCGCGCCCATCTCTAGCGAGATGACGCGCGCCATCTCGTCGTAGCGCCGGTTGTAGATCGACAGCAGTTTGACGAGCCATCGCTCCCGCTGCTCGACGGTAGTCCGCGAAAATTCGCCGAACGCAGCTTTTGCGGCCGCTACCGCACGACCGACGTCCGACGCGGAAGCAGCGGCAATCGTCTCGATAATCGACTCGTCCGCCGGGTTTTCCACTTCGATCTGCGCGCTCGACTCAGGCGCTTGCCATTTGCCCGCAATGTAAAACCGCTTCGCATTGGTCATTCGAGTCTCCAGTTGTTGAATTTAAAAAGGGGATTCAGCCTTGCCGTCATCGTCACCGCATCTGCTGCATCTGCTGCATCGCATCGAGAAATGCCCGTGGCTTTCCTCCTCCACTGCCACGATTGACCCGGGCGCTTGTGCCTGCCCGCATACCGGAATATGATGCATCATATATTTTATTTTCACAGGAGGAAAGTCCATGACGAAAGTTGCTGTAGTAACGGGGGGCGGCACCGGAATCGGTCGCGCGATCGCCGAAGAATTCTTGCGCGCGGGTCTGCGCCCCGTGTCCGTCGGAAAGGACGCGGACGAGGATCTCGATCCGGCGATCGCGTTCAAACGAGTCGACGTGACGTCAGCTGCTGAAGTTCGCGACGCATTCGGCGATCTTGCGCAGATTCACGTGCTCGTCAACGCCGCCGGAATCATCCTCCACGACCGCGCGGAGTTCGATTCAGCGGGCTTTCGAAAAGTGGTCGACGTCAATCTGAACGCCTGCCAGCTCACGACCGAAGTCGCGCTCGACAAGCTGTCCGCGGTGCGCGGCTGCGTCGTCAATATCGCATCGATGTGGAGCTTTTTCGGCTCGGCCCGTAATCCTGCCTATACGGCAAGCAAGGCCGGCCTTGTTGGCTTGACGCGCGCGCATGCCGCCGCGTTCGCGGATCGCGGAGTGCGCGTCAATGCAGTGGCGCCTGGCTGGATCGAAACGCGACTATCTGCGGGAGCGCTGAACAACCCCGAGCGCAGCGGTTCAATTCGCGCACGGCTGCCGCTCGGGCGCTGGGGGCAGCCTTCGGATGTCGCCAGGGGCGTGAAATTCCTTTGCTCGGCCGACGCGGACTACATCACGGGAGTCGTCCTTCCGATCGACGGCGGATTCAGCATCGCATGATGAAGCAGTGAGGATAGGCGGCGGCGATGCGCCGCCGCACGCATGTGCTACCCGCGTGGGGTAGCATCGCAATCGGATCGGGTAATCGGCTACTTACGTAGCGGCGACTTCGCCATGCTCCCGCTCGGCCATCCATTCGAGCAGCACGCGCTGGCCCCATTCGATATCTTCCTGGATCGCTCGCGATGCCCCCTCGGGATCACCCTTGCGCAGCGCGGCCAGCACGCGATAGTGGGGGTGCGAACGATTCGATATCTCGCGCCGCGGCAGATGCGAATGAAACGTGTGCAGCAGCGGCCCCATCCGGACCCACATGGTTTCCACGGTTGCGCTGAGCGTGGGCATCCTGGCTGCCGCCATCAATTCGAAATGGAAGTCGCGATTGCGCTCCGCGGCCTCTGAAGGGCTCGCGGCAACTGCCTCGATGAACTCGTCGTGCGTCAGGCTCAGATGGCGGATTTCCTTTGGGGTAATGCGCTGCGCCGCCTGTTCGGCCGCCGCACCCTCGAGAAGCCGCCGCATGAGCTGAATCTCCGCAACGGTATCGGCGTCGAGCACCGGCACCACGATCGAGGTTGCCGCAGTCATTTCCAGGGCCTGTTCACTGACCAGGCGGAAAATCGCTTCGCGCACCGGCGTGATGCTCGTGCCGAGCTTTTCGGCAAGGTCGTTGATACGCAGTCGGTCGCCAGGCGCGTACTGACCGTTCATTAATCGGGAGCGGATCTCTTCGTAGATGCGTGACGAGAGATTGCTCTTTTCGACACGGGCGAGTGGCTTCATTCTGATAACGGGACGAAAAATGTTTTCATGCATGATACATCACGCTCCATCGCCGCAACAGGCGGTGCCGATGCCGATAACCCGGCTGCGGGCTCAGTCGACTACGGCGACGGGCCGGCCGTGCCCGGTATGGGCTTTCAACGATTCCAGTGCTTCGGGCAAGCGCGACAGCGGCATCGGCTCGATAGGCAGCGGCGCCAGTGCGCGATGCAGCACGTCAGTGAGCAGACGCTCTCCCGCATCGACCAGCGTGCGCCAATGCGCGGCCGAGCCGTGGGTGTGCAGTGCATTCAGGGCCACTTCATGCAACGAGATGGCCGTCGTAAACGGTGCGACCGGGGATGTCTCCAGACGGTCCTGGATGCAGACGAGATGGCCGTTCACGGCGACGAAGCGCGCAAGTCGGGCGGCATGCTGGCCGCTCACCGTGTCAAACACGACGTCGAACGGCCGATGCGATGAAAAGGCGCTGCTTCCGATGTCCGGCAACAGACTCGTCGAAGCGCCAAGACGCGCCATGCGCTCGAAATGACGTGAGTTGCACATCACCGACACTCGCCAGCGAGCCCGCACTGCGAGCTGGACCAACAGCGTGCCGACCGCTCCACCGGCACCCGTTACCAGTGCTTCGAGGCCGGTCCGGTGCGGCACTTTCTGCGTGGCTTGCCACGCCGTCAGCATGGGGCACGGCAACGCCGCCGCCTCGGCAAAACTCAGGCCCGGCGGCAAGCGCAACAGTGCGCGGACCGGCACTGCGGTGTACTCCGCGAAACTGCCGTCGCGCGTGAGCGACTGGTGGTAGGCCACACGCACGCCGAGCCATTCCTGTTGGATGCCCGCGCCTACCGAGACCACCTCTCCCGCCCCGTCAACCCCTGGTATGTGGTCCGGCCGCCATGCCGGCGACCCCCATTCGATGAATTTCCAGTCAACGGGATTCAGACCCGCGGCGCGGTTGCGCACGAGCACTTCTCCGGGCCCCGGCACCGGCCTCGCCGCACGCCGCCATGCGAGCGCGGAAGGCGCGCCGGCGATCTGCCAGGTCCAGGCGCCCATCGTATCCGTCGTGTTGTTCGTGCCGATCGTCACGCTATCTTCCAGCATCGCTACACCACCGCGTCAAGTGCTGCGCCGCTCAGGGTCGTCTTGCCGAGCACGTAGTCCGCGCCCTTCTCGCCGATCATGATGGAAGCGGCGTTCGTATTGCCCGACACGAGATTCGGCATGATCGATGCATCAATCACGCGCAATCCATCGATGCCGCGCACGCGCAATTCGGGATCCACCACCGCGTGCTCGTCCACGCCCATCCTGCACGTGCCGACCGGGTGATAGACGGTTTTCGCGCGCTTGCGAATGTAGTCCATCAGCGCGGCGTCGGTCGCGACGCCCGCGCCCGGCAGCGCCTCCTCGCTCGTATAGCTGCGCAGAGCCGGTTGCGCGAGAATCTCGCGCGCCTTTTTCAGGCCGGCTACAGCGAGGCGTCGATCCTCGGCATGCTGGAAGTACTTCGGATCGATCCACAGCGCGGCGCCCGGATCCGCGCTGCGCAGACGAATCTCGCCACGGCTTTGCGGACGAAGCACGCAAGGATTGATTGTCGCGCCTGCCGACTTCACGTGGTCCTGATCCAGGTCCAGAAACACGATCGGCACGAAGTGCATCTGGATATTGGGACGCTCTTGCGGCGCGTCGACGTTGACGAACGCGCAGGCTTCGGTCACGTTCGATGTGACGGGCCCGCTCTTGAAAAGCAAATATTGCAGCCCGTTCTTCAGCGTGTTGGTGAAGCTGTCCTGGCCGTAGTAACCGTAGTTTCCCGTGCAGTAGGACACCGCCGGAAATTCGATATGGTCTTGCAGGTTCGCACCGACACCCGGCAGATCCTGCACGGCCTCGATGCCGTGCCGAGCGAGTTCCTCCGTCGCGCCGATTCCGGAAAGCAACAGCAGACGCGGCGACTGCACGGCTCCTGCCGACAGGATCACCTCCTTGCAGCCCTTCTCGCGTACGAGCTGGCCGTTGCTGACGTATTCCACACCGATCGCGCGACCCGCCTCGATCAAAATGCGGTCCACGCGCACACCGGTACGGATCGTCAAACGCCCGCTCGCCTCGGCGTTGCGCAGATAAGCTACGGCTGCGCTGCAACGCTTCTTGTCGCGTGTCGTGATTTGATTGAAGCCGACGCCATTCTGCCGCGCGCCGTTGAAATCGTGCGTGAAAGGAATGCCGGCTTGCTGCGCGGCGCGCACGAACGCCGTCGACAATTCGCAGCGTTGCGAAAGATCCGACACGCCAAGCGGCCCGCCGACGCCGTGATACCGATCGTCGAGCCGCTCGTTGTCCTCCGCGCGCCTGAAGTACGGCAACACCTCGTCGTAAGACCATCCCGAGTTGCCCAGGCGAGCCCATTCGTCGTAGTCCTCTTGTTGCCCCCGGATATAGATGAGCGCGTTCACGGAACTGCCACCGCCCAGCACCCGGCCTTGCGGCACGATGCGCGGCCGGGAGTCGAGCCCTGTCTGCGGCTCGGTTTCGTAGTGATACAGCAGATCCGTCGAGAGCAGTCTCGTGAAACCGGCGGGGATATGCACGAGCGGATTCCTGTCGCGCGGCCCCGCCTCCAGCAACAGGACGCTTGCGCCAGCTTCGATCAGTCGGCCGGTGACGGCGCTGCCCGCCGAACCGCCTCCGATCACGATGTAGTCGTATGTCAAGGGTGTCTCCAGTGTCTGCTTCTGGTCGATTGAACGGGCGCGACTTCTTTTGCACTACACATCGCTGCACTGCACATCGCTACAGCCCGCCAACCAATGATATATGATGCATCTCTATTGAACAACAACGACCGTGGTCGTATGGCTTCGCAGCGCCTAGGGGAAATACCCATCTAAGTCAGGCCATCTTGAATATATGATGCATCATCCATTCTCAATCGCCGCAAGATGACACGCTTTCACTTACGGGCAGCAATGAACACCGCCCATGGCAAACAGGATTACAGAGGAGACGATGAGCAACCACTTGATCATGCGCAACATCAGCAAGCACTTCGGTGGCGTACAGGCGCTGCGCAACGTCAGCCTGGAAGCGCACGGCGGTCAGGTACACGCGCTGATGGGCGAAAACGGTGCGGGCAAATCGACGCTCATGAAAATACTGGCGGGTGCGCACACGCCTGACGAAGGCGAGATCCTGCTGGACGGTCGCCACCTTCCAATCGACAGCCCGCACGCCGCGCAGGCGCACGGAATCTCCGTCATTCATCAGGAGTTCTCGCTCGCAAAGCATTTATCCGTCGCGGAGAACATCTTTCTGCACGACCTCGGCGCGGGAACGTCGATCATCCGCTGGTCGAAACTGAAGGCGCGCGCCCGCGAACAACTGGATGCGCTCGGCTTCGGTGAGTTGGACGTGTCGCGTCCCGTCTCAACGCTGTCGGTCGCCGAGCAGCAGATCGTCGAGATCTGCAAGGCGCTCTCGCGCACGTCGCGTGTTCTCGTATTCGACGAACCGACGGCCGTGCTCACCGCGCGCGAAACGACGCGTCTGTTCGCCCTGCTCGAGCGACTCAAGCGTGATGGCGTATGCGTCATTTACATCTCGCACCGGCTGGAAGAAATCTTCCGGCTGTGCGACAGCGCCACCGTGCTCAAGGACGGCACCTTCGTCAGCACGGTGCGCATTGCCGACATCGACGAAAATCGCCTCGTTCAGCTGATGGTCGGCCGAGAGCTGCAGGATCTCTTTCCGAAGCGCGACGCGTGCATCGGCGACACACGGCTGGAAATACGCGGCCTTTGCGCAGGCGAACGCGTGCGCGACGTCTCTTTTCACGTGCGCGCGGGCGAGGTGCTGGGCTTCAGCGGCCTCGTCGGCGCAGGCCGAACGGAGACGATGCGCGCGATCTTCGGTGCGGACCGCAGGAGCAGCGGCGAAATTCGGGTCGACGGCCGTCCAGTCGCAAAGCTGAAGCGTCCCCGCCACGGCATCGAGAGCGGTATCGGGATGCTGCCCGAGGACCGCAAACAGCAAGGCGTGCTCCTGAACATGCCGATCCGCGCAAACGCGATGATGACGCCGCGCAACACGCTCGCGCACCTGCGCTGCATTCTCGATCATCGTGCCGAGCGCGTGCGCACGCGCGAACTGATCAAACAGCTGCGGGTGAAGGCGCGCGATACCGACGTCGACGTATCGACGCTCTCGGGTGGCAATCAGCAGAAAGTCGCGCTGATGAAGTGGCTCTCGAACGGCTGCCGGGTACTGATCCTTGACGAGCCGACGCGGGGCGTCGATATCGGCGCCAAGATCGAGATCTATCACGTCATCAACGATCTCGCACGCGCCGGCGTCGCCGTCATCGTGGTCTCCTCCGACATGCCGGAGATCATCGGCCTGTGCGACCGCGTGCTCGTCATGCGTGCGGGCCGTATTGCGGGCGAACTCAGCGGCCCCGCCATCAACGAAAAGTCGCTGATATCGCTGGCCATGGGAGTCAAGTAATGGAAGGAATCATGCAAACACAGCGCACCGATGTTCCGCTGCTCCGCGGTCTGTTGCGCCATAACGCGTTGATCATGCTGATCGTGCTGTTCGTCGTATCGAGCGTCATGTCGCCCGCGTTTCTGAGCCAGGAAAACCTCTATAACCTGCTACGGCAATTGACACCCCTGCTGTTCGTCAGCCTCGGCATGTTACTCGTGATCAATACGGGCGGCATCGACCTGTCGGTGGGGTCGATCGCAGCGGCGGGCGGCCTGCTGGTAGCCATGCTGGTCCCGGCGATGCCGTTCGGCGGCATGACCGGGCTCCTCCTCTCGGTCGTGCTGGCCGTGATGCTCGGTGCGCTTTTCGGGGCGTTCAACGGTGTACTCGTGACCGCCCTCGGTCTCGCGCCATTCATCGTCACGCTTGCCATGATGACCATCGCACGCGGAATCACATACATGATGTCGAATGGCCAGCCGACGATGCTGCCGCTCGATCTGCCGGCGGCGGAATTGCTCAATGAATTCGGCAGCGGCAGCGCTCCTTGGATCAACGTGCCATGGCCGGTCGTGCTCGGCGTGGTCATCGCGCTGCTGTTCTACTTCCTGATGACCTACACCACGTTTGGACGCATGGTCGTCGCCACGGGCAGCAATGAGACGGCCGTGCGGCTGGCAGGTATTTCCGAGCGCGGTTACAAGTTCTGCGTCTACGTGATTTCCGGTGCGCTGAGCGCCGTCGCCGGCATCGTTTTCACGGCACGCACGGGTGTTGGCACGCCGATCACCGGCGTCGGCCTGGAACTCGACGGCATCGCGACGTGCGTGATCGGTGGCGCGTTGCTCTCGGGCGGGAAGGGATCGGTTCTCAACACGGTGATCGGCGTGCTCGTGCTGGGCCTGATCGGCAATGTGATGAATCTCCTGAGCGTGCCTGTTTATCCGCAACAGATCATCAAAGGCGCCATCATCGTTCTTGCCGTGCTGGTCCAACCTATCGGCCAACGCTAAACCACTTCTCCATCCGCCCGGGCCGCCACGCGGCCCCTCCGCTTCATCTTTTCTTTCATCCAACAATATTATTCAGGAGACTGAAATGAATGTTGCTCGCAGAGCACTCGCCGTCGCCACCGTGCTGGCGTTCGGCATCACCGCCCCTGTCCACAGCCAGGCCAAGGCAAAGATCTACACGCTTCTGCCGAATACGGCACTGTCCGGTGTGGTGGATCCGGCCCTGCCCGATCGAACGGCGGTCCGCAAGGCATGGCCGAAGCAGCCGGCCAATCCGAACCAGCTAAAAATAGGCTGGACCGACATCACGCTGGGCAATCCGTGGTTCGTTGAGCTCATCAAGGGGGCACGGCAGAGTGCGGCGAAATACGGTTACTCGATCGACGTGCAAGTGGCCGACGGCGATCTGCAGCGCCAATGCGCGCAGATCGACAACTTCGTCACGCGCAAAATGGACGTCATTGTGGTCGATCCGACCGATACGCTAGGTGTGTCCGCATGCATCAATCGCGCCGTCGATGCCGGCATTCCGGTCGTCACCGTCGGCACCACGCCGGACGCGAGCGCCCGAGTGCTCACCACACTGCTTGGCAACCCCTATGCAAGCGGTTTCGAGGTAGGCCGGTACGTGGCGAAGGAGGCAGGCAAAGACACGCCGATCGACGCAGCCGTCGTCATCGGCGTGCTCGGAAACTCGACGTCGGAAAGCCGCATCAACGGACTGATCGCGGGCATCGTCGATCAGCGCATGCGCGAGCGCACCACAAGCGCGAGCCGAGAGGACGCCATGTTGCGCGGCTTCGAACTGTTCCAGACCTTGAAGAAAACCGGCAAGCTGAGCGCCCCGGACATCAGATTCAACGTACTCGCGCTGGGCGTAGGCAAGTGGACCGAGGAAGGCAGCCTCGCAGCAACTGAAGATATTCTCTCCGCGCACGGCAACAAGCTGAATTTCATCCTCTCCGAGAACGACTTCATGGGGCTCGGCGCATTGCGCGCCGTACGAAACATGGGCAAGCAGGGGAAGATACGCATCGCCGATGCAGCCGGCGGTTACCGTGGAGAGCTTGACCAGATCAAGAAGGGCAACATCCTCGTGTCCGGCGAAAACTCCGGCGAGCAGACCGGTGTGGCTGCCATCGAATTCATCCACAACGCGTTCACGCGGCGCGTCGATGCGAACAATCTGCCCATGGGCTCCGGTTTCCCGCCGGCAATCATCACGCAAGGCAACGTCGACCAGAAGATCGATCCGAATCCGGCGAACCTCTTCTACAAGTACACGATTCCGCCCGTCCGGTCGATTTCGGAGATTCGGGCGCAAGGCACAAGCAACTAATTCGTTTCGCTTTGTTCCGCATGTAATGCAAGGGCGTGCACTGCCTTGGTCCGCACGCCGCGTGCTTTCACTGGAGATTCACTTCATGAGCTTTGACACCGACAGTTTTCGCGACAATCTTTTTACAGGACGGCACGTGCTCGTTTCCGGCGCGACGAGCGGCATCGGGCTTGCCATCGCGCGTGCGTTCCACCGACTCGGCGCGCATACCATCGCCACGGGCTCATCCGCAACGAAGCTCGACGCGCTACGCAACGAGGCGTCGCTGACCGGCCTGCGTTTTGCCGCGCTGGACGTGCGCAGCCACGGCGAAATCGACGCATTCTTCGGCAGCCTCGGCCGCCTTGACGTGCTCGTCAACGCGGCCGGCGTCGCTCGCCCGCGCGACGAATACGCGGATGATGTGTTTAGCGATGTACTCGACGTCAACCTGCGTAGCGTAATGCGCGTGTCGCAGGCCGCACGCCCGCTCCTCGAACAGTCGCGCGGCTCGATTGTCAATATCGCGTCCATGCTCAGCTACCTCGCCGACGCCGACGTACCGGCCTACTGCGCCAGCAAGACCGGCGTGGTCGGTCTGACTCGCTCGCTGGCCCATGAATACGGGCCGCGCGGCGTGCGCGTGAATGCGATCGCTCCCGGTTACCATCGAACCGACATGACGCGGATATTCTGGGAATCGGAAGAGTTGTCGCGCAAGATCGTGTCGCGTTCCGCTCTCGGTCGCTGGGGCGAAGCAGGGGATCTCGCGGGCGCGGCGGTGTTTCTCGCGTCACCCGCCGCGGCTTTCGTGACCGGGGTGACGCTGCCCGTCGACGGAGGATATGTGTCCGGCTTCTAGGCCGATTCGATACGGCGTTCGAAGCCGATCAGCCAAAAACGGCCGCCCGTGGCGGCCATTTCCTTTTCCGCACGTTCGGCGATCAGGCGATGCCGCCGAAGCACAGATACTTGATCTCGAGATAGTCGTCGAGGCCATAACGCGATCCTTCCCTGCCAAGGCCGCTTTCCTTGACGCCGCCGAACGGCGCGACTTCGGTCGACACGATTCCGTCGTTGATGCCGACCATTCCGTACTCGAGCGCCTCCGCGACACGCCACACCCGCGCGATATCACACCCGTAGAAATACGAAGCAAGCCCGAACGGCGTATCGTTTGCGAGCGCGATGGCTTCCGATTCCGTCTTGAACCGGAAGATCGGCGCAATCGGGCCGAAAGTCTCTTCGTCAAAGATGCGCATGTCGCGTGTGGCGTCGGCCAGGATAGTCGGCTCGAAGAAATTCGCCCCCTGCGCAGCGCGCTTGCCGCCGGCCACGACACGTGCGCCCTTCGCGAGCGCATCCTGCACATGCTCTTCGACCTTCGAAACGGCAGCGGCATCGATCAGCGGCCCGATCGTGACGCGTTCGTCCAGGCCGTTGCCGACCACCAGCTTGCCGACGGCCTCCGCGAGTCGCGCGACGAAGCGGTCGTAAATGCCATCCTGCACGAGCAGGCGGTTGGCGCACACGCAGGTTTGACCGGCATTGCGATATTTCGACGCGATCGCACCGCGCACTGCCGCATCGAGGTCGGCATCGTCGAACACGATGAACGGTGCGTTACCGCCTAGTTCCATCGATGTCTTCTTGACCGTTGCGGCACACTGGGCCAGCAGTTGTTTGCCGATTTCCGTCGAGCCGGTAAACGACAATTTGCGCACGAGTGGATTCGACGTGAGTTCCGCACCGATCTGATTCGCTTTGCCCGTCACGCACGAAATTACTCCGTACGGAATACCGGCGCGTGCGGCGAGCACGCACAGCGCCAACGCACTGAACGGGGTTTGACTCGCAGGCTTGAGTACCATCGTACAGCCGGCGGCCAGCGCCGGCGCGAGTTTTCGCGTGAGCATCGCGGCCGGGAAGTTCCATGGCGTGATGGCCGCACAGACACCGATGGGTTGCTTCAGTACGACGATTCGCTTGTCGCCGGCCGGCGACGGAATCGTGTCGCCATAAACCCGTTTGCCCTCTTCGGCGAACCACTCGACAAACGACGCCGCGTAGTCGATTTCACCGCGGCTCTCGTTCAGCGGCTTGCCCTGTTCGAGCGTCATGATTTTCGCCAGATCGTCGCGATGTTCGCGCATCAGCTCGTACCAACGGCGCAGCAACGCGGCGCGCTCCTTTGCCGTTTTCGCACGCCAATGCGGCAGCGCCTGCGCAGCCGCATCGATCGCGCGGCGTGTCTCGACCGTGCCCATCCGAGGGACCGTGCCAAGCAACGCGCCGGTTGCCGGATTGAACACGTCAATGGTCGTGCCGTCATCGGCCGCGCCCCACTCACTGCCGATCAGGCACGCGTCTCTCAACAGATCCATATCGCGCAGCTCCGCGCCGCGCCAGCCATCGTCATTCAACATCGCTACTCCCGTTTATCAGAACCGGCGCGAAGTGGTGGCGCCCGAGTTCCGATGTCGGGAGATGGCTTCGCGAGCCAGCGCGTCGCTGCCACCCTTCGCGTACCGTAAACACCTCGATTACCGCGTGCCGCCCGCGATACGGTGAGCTGTTTTGCGGGCGGCTGGCACGTCAGGTCGCCTTCGCGAGCGCGGCTCGCGCAACGCGGGTGATCCCGGGACCGTCGAGTTCGTAGTGCGCATACAGATGCGTCGGCGGTGCGATCAGGCTGTACTCGTCGTAGATTCCGTGCCGCACGAGCCGCACGCCGAGCCCCTCGTCGGCCAGGACCTCGGCCACCGCCGCACCCAGCCCGCCGATCACGTTGTGCTCTTCGACCGTGACGAGCACCTTCGACTGTCGCGCCGCCGCGATAATGGCGTCACGGTCGAGCGGCTTGATGGTCGGCATGTCGATCACGCCCGCCGAAATGCCTTCCGCCCTCAGATTGTCAGCCGCTTCGAGTGCACCGGCGACCGGCAATCCGCAGCCGATAATGACGACGTCGCGTCCCACCGAATGAACGATGGCTTTGCCGATCGTGAACTCGACACCATCCTCATAGACTTTCGGATCCCGCCCGCGTCCGATGCGGAAGTAGATCGGATCGGGCCACGTGGCCGACGCGCGGATCGCGGCGGCGAGCTGCGCGCCGTCGGCGGGCGAAATGACGGTCAGATTCGCAATCGCGCGCATCGTCGAGATGTCTTCCGTTGCATGGTGCGAGGTACCGTAGAAGCCGAGCGAGATGCCGGTATGGTGACCCACGAGCCGCACCGGCAGCTTGCAGTACGCGACATCCATGCGAATCTGCTCGCAGCACAGCAGGCCGAGAAACGATGCGAAGGTCGCGACGAACGGCATGAGGCCCGTGGTCGCCATGCCGGCGGCGGCGGAAACCATGTTCTGCTCCGAGATGCCGAATTGCACGTAGCGCTCCGGGAATTCGCCGGCGAACTTGTTCAAGCCGTTCGAATACTGGAGATCGGCGGAGCCGGCGACGACGGGATGACCTTCGCGCGCGAGATCGATGAGCGCATCGGACAGATAGTCGAGGCCAGGATTGCGCGCGTTGAGCGCGCGGTACTGCCACGAATCGGGATTTTGCGGAGTAGACATGCTTAGATCACCTTGCTCTTGATTTCTTCGATCGCCCGTTGCGCGTCATCGGGTGCCAGATAGCCGAGATGCCAGCCGGGTTCGGTTTCCATGTACGACACGCCCTTGCCCTTGACCGTCTTCGCGATGATGCAGACCGGCTTGCTGCGCACCGGGTCGGCCTTCACACGACGCAGCAGCGGCACGAGGGCGGTCAGATCGTGGCCGTCTACTTCATGCGTCTCCCAGCCGAAGGCGCGCCACTTCTCCGCAAGCGATTCGATACCGATGACGTCGTCGACCTTGCCGTCGAGTTGATAGCCGTTGCGATCGACAATCGCGATGAGGTTCGAGAGGCGGTGATGCGCGGCGAACAGCGCGGCTTCCCATACCTGCCCCTCCTGCATTTCGCCGTCACCCAGCAACGTAAAAACCTTGAAGGGGCTGCCTGCCATCTGCGCCGCCTTGGCCATGCCGGCACCGTTCGATAGCGCGTGGCCGATCGACCCCGAGCTGAAATCGACGCCCGGAACCTTGGTCATGTCCGGATGATCGCCGAGCGGATTGCCGAGACGGGAGTAGCCATCGAGCGTCTCCCGGTCGATGAACCCGTAGTCCGCAAGAATGGGAAAAAGTCCGACGGCCGCGTGCCCTTTGCCCATCGTGAACCGGTCGCGATCCTTCCATTGCGGGTTGCCGGCACGCAGTGCCATGACGTCGTAGTAAAGCGCGGCAAAGATTTCGGCTGCGGAAAACACCGACGTGTAGTGTCCCGTCTTCGCGATTTCTATCAGACGAATCGTCTCGAGGCGGACGAATTGCGCCTTCTCGCGCAACTGCGCGAGCGTCTCCCTGGAAAGCGCCTGATCGCTCTCCTGCAATGCTGTCGACATAGAGTCTCCTATTGGAACCTGAAAGGAACGAGGCGAGCGCGGCAAGACTCGGCATTCCGCCTTCGTTTCATACATGATGCATCATATATCATGATAGCGCAATGATCGACGTGCCCTGTCTTCTGTTGTCGATGTGTACGCGTGGCATTCCGGCAATCATGAATCGCGCTCCGCAAATTGACCTTGCCGTATCGCCCTCAAATGATGCATCATATATCTTCAAACAACACGGAGACACGCATGATGACCACTCCACCCTCCTCGCCCACGGTCAATGGCGAAACACAGGTTATCGTCCTGATGGCGTGGCCGTCCGCTCACGTCCGGACGCCCACACTGTTCAATGCCCTTTGCGCGAGGAAGAACATCAACGCGATCATGGTTCCGTGGGCCGTGCGTCCCGAGCATCTGACGCAGGCATGGGACGGACTGCGGCACATCGCCAATCTGGCCGGTGTCGTGCTCACTATTCCGCACAAGCAGGCGGCGGCAGAACTGTGTGAGGAACTCGATGGCGACGCATCGTTGCTCGGCGTTGTGAACGCGGTCCGCCGCAACGCGAGCGGCAGTTACACGGGGCGAATGTATGACGGTTCCGGTTTTGTCGCCGGCATGCTGCGCGAGGGCATCGCGCTCGCGGGCAAGCGCGTGCTTTTGCTTGGCGCAGGTGGAGCGGCGACTGCCCTTGCGTTGGCACTGGCGCGCGAGGGCATTGCACGGCTGACGATCGCGAACCGCAGTCGAGAAAAAGCAAGCGACCTGGCGGCACTCGTCGGAAAGGCAGTGCCGAACTGCGAGGTAAAAGCGGGCAGCGACGAGCCAGGCAATCACGACATCGTGATCAACGCAACGTCGCTAGGTCTGAAACCTGACGACGCGCTGCCCTGCGACACGTCGAAGCTGACGCCCGCAATGGTCGTCGCTGAGGTGATCATGCAGCCCGCGGTCACGCGGCTTCTGGTAGAAGCTGAAGCGCGTGGCGCCCGCACTCACCGTGGCGAACACATGGTTATGTCGCAACTCGATCACTTTGTCGAATTCCTGCTCACCACCGTGAATGCGTAAGGCTGAGGCTGGCGTCCTTGTCGCCCAACGTCTCAGCGAGCTCGCCACCCAGATACGCGGTCCTTGCAAGCAAACCGATCGGCGATTCCGGCACGCTTACTGCACCCTAGTCACTGATGCATCCGATGAGATTCATCTGTTCAGGATTCCATATCTAATTCTATTCGACCGGTACTCGAAATCATGACTGCACTCATTTTTGGCTCTCCGGGCCGATACATCCAGGGCGACGGACTCCTTGACGATATCGGTCAATACATTCGCGAATGCTCGGAGCGTGCGCTGATCCTTTGCGACTGCTTCGTGAAAGAACAGTTCGGATCGCGAATCGCGGCCTCGTGCGCCGCGCACGAAATCGACGTACGCTGGATTGCGTTCAGCGGTGAACTTACGGATCGAAAGATTCGCGAGCTCGAGCAGGCCGCGCATTCGTTCGACCACGAAGTCGTTGTTGCGATCGGTGGCGGCAAAACGCTCGACGCTGGAAAGGCGCTTGTCGATGCTGCACATTGCGCGTTGATCACCGTGCCCACCGTTGCATCGAACGACTCCCCAACTTCCAAAAACTATGTGGTTTACGACGAGGATCATCAACTCGTGGCGGTCAGGCACTTGCGGCGCAGCGCCACGTACGTGTTGGTTGACACAACGTTGATCGCGCAGGCGCCGACACATTTTCTGCTTGCCGGCATCGGTGATGCGATCAGCAAATACTTCGAAGCAGAGCAGTGCCTGCACAGCGACGGCAAAAACATGTTCGGCGCCAGGCCGTCCTACTCTGCGTACGTACTCGCGCGCGAGTGCTTTTCGATCATTCGCGCCCACGCGGAGACGGCGCTGGCCGAGCTCAAGCACGGCCGCACTGCTCCGGTATTCGACCGGCTTGTCGAAGCCGTCATTCTGATGAGCGGCCTGGGCTTCGAAAGCGCGGGGCTATCGATCGCGCACTCGATGACGCGTGGCCTGTCCCGGCTCGAAACGTCGGCGCGGGCACCACACGGCTTGCAGGTCGCGTACGCGCTGCTCGTTCAACTACATCTCGAACGTCGAGCACCGGACTTCATGCGCGACATGATCGGCCTCTATGCGCGCATTGGTCTGCCGGTCCGCTTGTGCGACCTGGGTTCTGGCGTCGTCACTCGCGAGCACTACGAGACCGTCGCTCGCTTCACGTTACAAGCACCCTACTCGGCAAATTTCGAGCGCACGCTCGGCATCGCGGACATCGTCGCGGCAATGGAAGCCATCGACCACGCTACTGCCTGAGCCCACAGGCAGCGCGAACCGGGCGCGAAAACATTTCCCGCGACAATAAATTGGAGACTTCATGACTTACCTTTCTCATCTTTCCTCGTCGTCGCGACGTGCCACGTCGCAACCTTCATCTCATCGGCGATCCTTGATCGCGTCCAGCCTCGGCAATTTACTCGAATGGTTCGACTGGACGGTCTACACGGTCGCATCGGTCTATATTGCTGGCGCGCTGTTCGATAATACGAACAAGACATCGTCGCTGCTCGGTACGCTGGCCGTATTCGCTGCAGGCTTCTTCGCCCGCCCGTTGGGTGGCATCGTATTCGGCGCGATCGCCAACCGGATCGGGCGCCGCTCGGTACTCTTGAGTACGATGCTCCTCATGGCGTTCGCGAGCCTTCTGATCGCGATCATCCCGCCATATGACGCAATCGGCAGTTGGGCCTCGGCTGCATTGCTGGTAGCGCGACTCGTGCAGGGTGCGGCGCACGGCGGCGAAACAACTGCGTCCTACGCCTACGTTGCCGAAATCGCTCCTCCGGCGCAGCGTGGTTTGTGGTCGAGTGCCGTGTTCATTTCGGTCGGCGCCGGCTCGCTGCTTGCCACCTTTTTTCTTGCGTCGCTCACGGCGTTCCTTTCACCGAACGCCATGCAGGACTGGGGATGGCGGGTGCCGTTCGCGTCAGGCGGGTTTCTCGCGATATTCGCGCTATGGCTGCGCCGCAATATGGTGGAGAGCATCAGCGTTGACGCTTCGACTAACGCCCGTCATAAACCGTGGCCACGGGCCAAGGTCGTGCGTGAAGGCTTGAAGCTGTTCGTGTATGAGGCCGGTTCGACGCTTACCTACTATACGTGGGTAACGTCCGCGGCCATCTATGCAATCAGTGTCAAGCACATGGATCCGCACCGCGCGTTCGCAATGAGTTGCATTGCCCAGGTGATCTATCTGATCGCGCTTCCGCTCATTGGACGCCTTTCCGATTTCACAGGACGCAAGGTTACAACGCTCATCTCGCTACTCGGCATCTCGATCACCATCTTTCCGCTCTGGAGCTTGATTTCCAGCGAGCCGTGGACGTTGCTTGTCACGCAATCGGTTGGGCTCGTGCTCGTTGCATTTATCACCGGGAGCAAGCCTGCAGCCATTTCGGAACAAGTGCCGACACGCTACCGCACCCGTCTCTTCGGCTTCTTCATTTCACTTGCGGTCGCATTCTTCGGCGGCACCGCCTCATATCTGAATGCATGGTTGTATTCCATCAACAGGGGGCAGCTATTCAATGTCTATCTTATCGTGGTGGCCGTAGTCGCGAGTTGCGCCGTGCTGACATGGAAAAACAACACCGGGGTAAAGCTGGACGATATCGAATGAGCTTGGATACCGACCCTGATCTAGGAAATAGTCAGGGTCAAAACTGGAGAAATTCGACATGACGTGTCCGACTGGGACACGAAGGCCATGTCATGAAGACGAGCAAGTTTACGGAAGATGACCTGCCCTGGAATTTTCGGACCAGTTGAAACTTGAGAGAATGGCTTCCAACGGAGAAAAGGAAGTCATGAAGAAGAGCCGGTTTACCGAAGAACAGATGGTCACCATCCTGCGCGAGGCGGACAAGGCGCCGGTCGCGGAAGTTGCGAAGAAGCACGGGGTCAGCGAGCAAACCATTTACAACTGGCGACAACATTTCGGCGGGCTGGAGGCTGCCGACGTGAAGCGGCTCAAGCAGCTCGAGCAAGAGAATGCGCGGCTGAAGAAGATGCTGGCCGAGCGCGATCTCGAGCTGGACGTGATGAAAGAGATCAACGCAAAAATGTATGGTCCGCCCCGGTTTTGCAAGCGGGTTCTGTGTGACGAAGCAGTCTGCGTAAATGTATCCGGCCTCTCGCGAGTCAGCCGCTTTTGGCGGCAAGGCCATGATGGGATATGCGCGCTCGGTTCCCAATAAATGGACTGACCTCAAGGACCGCTTTTTTGTCCCGGGTTTACCGAACGCCGTAGCACAGTTTCGTCATCAGGTATCAGCCTGCAAACTTGGAAGGGTGTTCATTGCCTC
Organism: Burkholderia sp. Bp9090; assembly: GCF_003857985.1. Taxonomy (NCBI): domain Bacteria; kingdom Pseudomonadati; phylum Pseudomonadota; class Betaproteobacteria; order Burkholderiales; family Burkholderiaceae; genus Burkholderia; species Burkholderia sp. Bp9090. The sequence goes on along the minus strand of NZ_QTPV01000063.1, from coordinate 12,553 downwards.
CTACTGCTGTTTCGGTTGCCTAAGATAGAACGCGCCTTGTCGGGTCAGTACGGCCCACGCAATTCTTGCGAGCTTGTTGGCCAAAGCGACGATGACTTTGTTGCGATGTATGCCCCGTGCTTCCATTCGGCCTATCCAGGCACCGAGATGATCTTTTGTTCGATCGAGATGCAGCACACAGGAACGAGCGCCGTGCACAAGCAGCTTGCGCAAATAGGGATTGCCGCGCTTACTGATTCCGAGCAAGCACTGTTTGCCACCCGTCGAGAATTCCTTCGGCACAAGCCCAAGCCAGGCCGCCAGATGCCGACCGGATTTGAATTGAGTGCCTGTTCCGGCGAAAGCAGTAATGGCCGTCGCTGTGAGTTGGCCGATACCCGGGACTGATGTCAGTCGCGTGGCAGCATCGTCGGCGCTGGCAATAGATTCGATTTGCTGCCGAAGTTGCAGCAGACGTGCCTCGATGGAACGATATTCCTGCCATAGCTCCTCGAGCAGGCGGCGCATCGACGGAGTCAGTCCGTTTTGGTCATCTGAGAGAATCGACGGCATGTCACGGACGAAGTATGCGGCGCCGACACTGATGGTGAGACCGTATTCGAGTAGAAAAGCACGGGCCTGATTGATGACGGACATCTTGTTGGAGACGAGTCGTTGCCGGACACGGTGTAGCGCTTGTAAATCGAGCTGGGCCTCTGTCTTCGGCTGTGCGAAGCGCATGGTGGGACGGGAAATCGCTTCGGCAATCGCCTCTGCGTCGATCATGTCCGTCTTGTTGGACTTGACGAACGGTTTGACGAACTGCGCGGGGACTATCCGGACCTCGTGACCTGAGAGGACGGCCTTACGAGCAAGCCAGTTACTGCCGGGGCAGGCCTCCATCCCGACAACTGTTGGTGACGCACGGGCGAGAAATTCGATGAGGCGTTCGCGAGTGAAGCGGCTTCTGAACACCGGCTTGCCAGCGAAATCGAGTCCGACGACGTGAAACGCTGATTTGCCGATGTCGATGCCCATGCGAACCACGACAGGTTTGACAGGCTGACTCATGACACACCTCCTCGGAAGCTGTACGTGTCACCGCCGATTATGCGACTGCGGGAGGGGCGGACCATCCTATTAGTGGTGAGCGCGCCCGCCCGACGCCAGCAGGTCACCTACGCGAAAGCACGGGGCCTGTCGGAGCGACGTGCGTGCGCGCTGATGTCGGTCGCCCGATCGGCGCTGCATTACGAATCGACGCTGGCCGTGCGGGACGCGCCGGTGCTGGCAGCGATGAGCATTCTGTCGGCGCAATATCCGCGTTATGGTTACCGCCGCATCCAGATCTTTCTGGAGCGGCAAGGTCACCCGATGAGCGCCGACCGGGCTTGGCGGCTGTGGCGTCTTGCCGGGTTGCAGGTGCCGCGCAAGCGACCCCGTCGACGCGTGTCGGTCCATCGCCCTCGGCCGCAGCCGGCGACGGCGGCACGACACGTTTGGGCGTACGACTTCGTATTCGACGCGTGCGCCAACGGCCATTCACGCGCGTACTCGTCGATCACCGCTAGTCACTTCAACTGCTGGTTCGCCGTTCTGCGCGACGGTACGATTTCACTCAAATCGGGCCCATCACTCATCGAAACAATCTGGCCCCGCACGGCCGATCGCCCCTCGACGAAAAAGGGGCGGAGCCTGCCAGGGCCTTCGTCCAAGTCAATACGGTATCGGTGGCAACGAGCAACCCTTCGGCGGGCCGTCCCCGACTCGGGGCGCGACGGTATCTCTTGTCGCACACATGAAAGCACGGTGATACGTCACCATATGGCCCTTCCATGTTGAGAATGTATAGTCGTTATCCCATCGCATTTCGTAACGATAAGGTCCACAACCCCACTGGGTACACGTCGGATTCTGCCTTTTTCCCGTCGCCCTCCAAACACCTCTATAATCCGCCGCTGGAATGTACTTATCGAGCGCGATTATCATCGCATACGCCGTAGATCCGGATGGCACATAGATTGTTTGCCCAATGGTGAAACTCTGCTCTTGCGTCACGGCCTGACTATAGGAGGCACTTAGGCCGCCGCCTTGGCTTTTGAAGGTCGGGGATAAATCGATACCGATCGTCCACTGCCTCGTGATCGACGTGCTACGGCCTTCTGTCTTGTTCGCTGTGCATCCACTATTCGACGGCGTACTGCAACTGAGCGTAAATTCGGGATAATATTTTTGGACCCTCCACACCCAATACGTTCCTTGGGCACCTTGATTGGAATAGTACGAAATATACGAATTATTTCGATCAGCGGAAATCGTTGGATCCGTCACCCACTTCGTTGTTCCGGTAGCGAGAGCGTGACTATTTTGGGAAAGCAAGCCCAGGCAAGCCGCGAGCAATGTTGCCAGAACGGCATATCGAGAGGATTCAATTTTCATTCGATTCACCCCGCAATCATTGCGTTTTTTGTTTAATCAACGAATCGCTTCCACGTCGCCCGAGTTTGGGCAAGAGCGTGGCCAACTCATCTCGCTCTGCGGCATCAAATGCGAGTACGCCTACCCCCTCATCCGGCGCCCCCTTATACAGCAACGCAACCGCTGCTTTGCGCCCGACATGGGCCAGTTCGATACTAAGGTCGAGAACGCGCTGTTGACTATCGGCACTCCCCGATGAATCGATGATTATCAGATAGCCTTCGTTCAGCGCACTGGATACTTTCTCTTTATAGCGACCGAAATCTTCATCTGCGTTCACAATCACCCCGTCAAATTGATTCTGAATTGCGGGATTCACCGAATCGCTGGACTGGATTGTTGCAGAACGGCCAAGTTCTTGCATTGCAATCCCCATGGATCCACTCGACAAGTTGACCCATGCAGATTTTCTTACGGAATAGTCCTTATCGATCGCGACGGAATTTTTCCCGGCGGTCGAAAGGGAGTTCGATTCGAACTGCTGCCCGGATGCAGACTGCTGCGTCAGCACACTGGCAGGAGAACCTACAGCTCCGTCATCCCCTCCACACGCACTGACCGCAAGCGACGAAATTCCCATGAACAACGCAATGCGCCACCTCATCCGACACCCCCAAATTCATTGAAAGTTTCTAAGTTTCAAATAACCACCCACAACAAAACAACCAATACATCAGCACACCGCATCATTACAGCGAATCGATATTTGCAAAAAGCCGCATCGAATACCGTGCAGCGGGTCCCATTCGGATAATTACCTCGGAAGCACCACCGGGCCGTGACACCACCCCACACGACCATAACTCATTCTTGACTCCAATTTACAACCCGCAGCCTAACCCGCCTCATTTTTACGAGGAAATTAAATATCTCGATAAGTGTTATTAATTATAATAATATGCCTCTCATGCACACCAGCTCAGCCATTCCACATACAATCACGATCGACTATTTGAATATGTGAAGATCAAAAACTCCCATTTTATTCATCAAATGCCAAACCGCCTTACTCCCAGCCACCACATGCGATTCGCGACAATTCCATGGATGGCGCTCCAAGCAAGACGGAAATCTTGATCCGTCGAGCAAAACTATTGTTCCGCGCCACCGAATGACAATCGTCAAGGAAATGAATTACCGTTTTTAATTCCGAGATTCAGCACATCCCGATAATGATTGACCTCGATCTATTGAACACCCTGCTGTGCGTCGTCGAAGAGCGGAACTTTACGAGAACCGCGGAGAGAATCCACAAGACGCAATCCACAGTAAGTCAACAAATATCGAGGCTCGAGAGATCACTTGGACACACGTTGCTCGTCCGTGATAGAAGTGGTAACAATGTTGTCGTCACGGAACAGGGTGAAATATTGGCGACCTACGCGCGTCGTCTTATTGAACTTGCCCAGGAAGCAAAAAATGCTCTTGCGGCCAACCGGGATTTGATTCAAATTCGAATTGGAATACCAGAAGATTTTCGGGTCGACCGGATTACGCAAGTTCTTTCCGGATTCGCCTGTATAAACCCGTCCATTCGACTTGAAATAGCAAGCGGCATGAGTATTGATCTGCATGCGAAGCTTGCTGCTGATCAGCTTCAACTCGCCTTGGTAAAACGGGAACCCGGAACGGGGGCGTGTGTGGCGTCTTGGCCAGAGTCCGTCGTCTGGGTGACAAACCGGCAGACTGTCACGCCGTACGACGTGTTGCCATTGGCAGTCTTTCCTCGAGGATGCATCTACAGGGCACGAGCGGTATATGCTCTCAAAAAAGCAGGAATACGATGGAGAGTTGGTTTCGAAAGTCCCAGCTTGACCGGAATTCAAGCCGCGGTATCTGCCGGCTTGGCCGTTGGCGTATTGCCAAGATCTGCCGTCTTGCCCTCCCATCGAATCCTGTCGTCCTCCGATAAGCTGCCCGATTTACCGGGGACCGAACTTGCCTTAATTGCAAAAGTGAATCCAGTCAGCTTTGAACAACGTCCTCTCGTAATTTTTCTTTGCAGTGAAATCGAAAAAATCCTAGACGATCAGGAAAATTAAAGGAATGATGGCGTAAGAGATCAGTCTATTCGCCGATGATCAACATCCTCTCGCGGCGATGAATCAGAGCGCCGGAGAATGATCTGAAACAGCCACGGTTTCGACACAAGGCATAAACGGACTCGTATCGGATCGCCGAATTTAACCGCGCAATTTCAGGTTGCTCAGGCACATGGCTTTCAGCACCCTTCGCCGTCACACCAGGAGCCAATGCCGCAAGCGCACACGCCGTTCTATTCTCGGTTGGCCATAAAACGGCTGTCGCCCAATACAGATGCAGCCCCGACTCCCAATTACTTGCCGCCGCCGATCGATATCCGCCATAACTCGTAGCGCTCGTGACCGTTTGGGACCAGACCTGCGACATGGTCACTCAGCGCGCTCGACGTGAAGACGAGATCGCCGGTCGGAAGCAGAGCCGGAGTGTCCGGCCAATGCACGCCATCGTCGGATGCGATCAACGACATCGATTTCGTGCCCGGTTCGTACTTCACGATGCCATTGTGCGTGACATCGGTAATGTAGAGCACACCGTGCGAATCCGTCACGATTCCGTCCGTGTTGCCACCGACAGCACCAAGATCACGAATCTCCGTGGCGATCTGCTCATCTGTTGCACCGTGCAGCCTAAGAACGGCGGTCGGAACCGAACGTGCGCGTGTTCCTGTCGTCACGGTCCAATACAGCGTCGCACCGTCCGGCGACAGCGCGATACCATTGATACCTATCAGCAGCGGCTTTTCCGGCCATACTTCAACGCCATGGGAGACGACCTTTACCCCCGCTTCGACCTGCAAATACGGATGCCCGTCCAGCACACGTCGCGCCGTGCCTGACGCAAAATCGGCGACGATCAGTCCGACCTTGTTATGCGGTGAACTGCGCGAGCCACTGTCGGAAACATACGCGATGCGCCTGTGTTCGTCGACGACGATGTCGTTGAGGAAGCTGCCGACACGATCGGCCACACCGTCGAGGGCGATGCGCTTCACGATTCGTCCGGATTTCAGATCGAACACCACGATTTTCTGGGCTCCAGCAGGTGCCTCCGATTCGCCGGCAACGAACCCCATGTCAAGTGCCCAGAGCCAGTCGTTTTTCCGATCGACGTAGAAGCCCAGCACGTTGCGCAAATGCTCGCTCGGAGCAGTTGCTGTGGAATTGCCTTCCATTGACGGAAATGGCGTCAGTCGCGCCGGGCCGGTAGTTGCCCGAGTATCCAGCCTGCTCAGCGTCGCCGGTGTCGACGCGGCGACAAACCGCGGGGTACTCACATATGCGGTACCGCGTGCGTCGAAATGAAGCCCGGCAATCGGCGCATTGACCGAGCCAGCGAACGGCGCGGGATCCCCACCGTCTTTCGGAATCTCCCAACTTACTCCGGCGTAGCTCCGCCAGCGTTCGAGCCGGGTATCGGCCACCGCAGTCGCTGCGGTCGCGCAACTGATGAAGGCAATTGCGAAAGCAAATGACGTAACTCGACTCAATCGCTCGAACATGATGAAGGATGGTGAATTCGTTAGATGTGGTTATGCGACTTGATGCAGATGCAGCAATTTGAAGTTTTCGATCCATTGACCGGCGGTCGCGCGGAATGCGTCCATCAGCGGGCTGCGCATGTGGTACTCCCACGACGCGCGGTCCGCCCATTGCTCAAAAAAGACGACCATCCCCGGCTGATCCAGCGATTCATGCAGTTCGTAACTGAGGCAGCCGGGCTGGTGGCGCGCCATCTCGACGAGTTCCTGCTGGGCTTGAACCAGCGCCGCTTCGCAACCGTGCTTCGCCTCTACGAGTGCGACAATGACGTGGGCTGACATATCGAGGCACCTGTTCACAGAATCGACCGAAAAGTGCCGCCTTCGACGCGCACCGCAGCACCGTTGGATGCGGCACCCAAAGGACTGACCAGCAACGCCACTATGGCGGCAATCTCGTCGGCCTCGATCATGCGGGTGATCAGTGAGCTCGGACGATACGTGTCGAAGAAGTGGGATTCGATTTCCGCATCGGTCATATCGGGCCGTGGCGCGGTCTGCCGCAAATACGCGACGATGCCTTTGGAGCGCGTAGCGGACGGCAGTACGCTGTTGACGGTCACACCCGTACCCTTCGTCAGTTCGGCCATTCCGCGCGAGACGGCGAGCTGGGCCGATTTGCTGACACCGTAGTGCACCATGTCCGGCGGCGTGAACGCCCCGACTTCGCTGGACATGAAGATGACACGCCCCCAGTTCTTCGCAAGCATGCGAGGAAAGTAATGACGTGACAGCCGTACGCCCGACATAACGTTGACATCGATCATTCGCAGCCATTCGTCATCAGTGATCTCGGCGAAGGCCCTGGATTCGTAGTAGCCAAGGTTATTCACGAGAATATCCGTATCCGGCTGCGCTTCGATCAGTTCCGCGACACCTCGCTTGCCGCTCACATCGGCGACGATTCCGCGCACGCTGCCGCGATGCGCGGTAGCGGATATCTCGGCGACGGCGGTGTCGAGTTTGTCACGCTGACGCCCGGTGATCGTGACCGACACACCTTCGCCGGCCAACGTTCGTGCAATGGCCATACCGATGCCAGCGGTGGCGCCGGTGACGATGGCAGTTTTACCTTCAAGTTGCAGATCCACCGTTTGCTTCTCCCTTGCTCGTCGAAGGACCGGCTACGCCGGTCCATTGCGTGGCATTACTTCAGCCGCTTCAGCATCTCGCCCGCGACGTCGAGTGCGGAGGCCGGATTCTGACCGGTGATCAATTCGCGGTCGGTCACCATGTGCGCGGTAAATGGCACCTCGTTGCTGCTATAGATGCCGCCGGCCTGCTGCAGCGCGGTCTGCGGATAGAACTTCATCACTCCGCCGCCAAGCAGTCCTTTTGCCTGCTCCTCTTCCGCGTTGCTGATCACCGTCATGCGGTAACCGGAATAGATCCATTTCGGGTAGCTGCCGCTCGCGTTCCCCGAGGCGAGCTTTCGTGCAAAGCCCTGTGCATCGGGCAGGGTCGACAGCAACGCAATCGGACCATGACAAACGAGCGCCGTGGTCTTGCCGCGCGCGTGAAAATCGGCCAGCAGTCGGCCCACCGCGGGGCTGGTCAGAAGATCCTGCATCGGCGCGTGGCCGCCGGGAACATAGACGGCATCGAAGTGCCCGTAACCGATCTGCTCCACCCGCGACAGACTGATCACGGGAGAGTGCGAGCGCGACGTGATTTGCAGCTTGTCGAGCAAAGCCTGGTAACCGCGCATCGCCTTTTCGTCGCCGTTGAAGTACATCTTGTCGGCAGACGTCGCATCCATCGCGGGCGCGTTGCCCTCGGGCGTGGCGAAGGTCACCTGGTGGCCGGCATCAAGCAAGGCCTTCACGGGCTGCATCAGTTCGTTCAGGTAGAAGCCCGTCGCGAAGACCTTGCCGTCCTTCAGATCGAGGTGATCGGAATCCGACAACACCACGAGCACGTTGGCCGCGTGAGCGCTGTACGCTGCAATGCCGAGCATGGCGGCAACGGCGAGCTTGCGCATCGAATGCATAGCGTTCTCCATGGGGAATTTCAGGCCTGCCCTGAGTGATTCAGCAACAGATAACGGATCGCCGCGCCAACGCCGGAAGCCGACTGCGGGTTCTGGCCGGTCACGAGACGTCCGTCGACGACGACCTTCGCCGTCCAATTCGGTACGGGATGGTGATGCGCGCCGCGCTGTGTCAACGTGCTCGCGAGCAGGAAAGGCACGACGCGATCGAGCTGAACCGCGCGCTCCTCTTCATCCGTGAATGCGCTGAGGTTCTTGCCGGCGACCAGGTACGTTCCGTCGCCGAGGGTCACATCCACCAGCGCGGCGGGGCCATGACATACCGCACCGACCACACCACCTGCCTCATAGACCGCGCGAGTCACCTTTTGCACGTCGGGATTGCCCGGAAAATCCCACATCGCACCGTGGCCGCCTGCAAAGAAGACAGCCGCATATTTCGACGCGTCGACATCGCCCAGTCTCTGCGTGTGGCGCAGCGCGTCGCGGAAAGCACTGTCGTTCCAATAGCGCACGTTGACTTCGTCCGTCAGGTCAAGCCCGTCGACGGGCGGCTCGCCGCCCAGAATCGACGCGAATTCGACCGGGATGCCGGCCGCGTCGAGCTCGGCAAGCGGATGCGTCACTTCGCCGAGATAAAACCCGGTCGGCTCGCCGGTCGAGCCTTTCGTCGCGTGGCTCGTGAGTACGAACAGCACGGACAAGTCCTGCCGGTCGCGATGTTCACTATTCATGGTTCGCTCCTCGATTTCAGTGGGTGACCCGACGACGGATCACAATGCGCCCACTTTATTTGACTCAATGGAGGAGATAAACTGAGTCAGAAGTAAATCTTCTGTTCTCCGGAGGACAAGATGGGGCGAAGATTCGACCATCTCGGTGATGTGGAAGCGTTTGTCACGGTAATTGAAAAAGGCTCGATGACCGCCGGCGCGGTGGCCTTAGGCAGCACACCTTCGGTTCTGAGCCGAGCTATCACGCGCCTGGAGACTCGGCTGGGTGTGCAATTGCTGCGTCGTTCGACCCGACGGTTGAGCCTGACGGAGCAAGGCAGGCTCTATCTGGAACAATCGCGCGCAGCGTTCTTGTTGATCGACGATGCCGAGCGCGCCATTCAGGGGCAGGACGGCGCGCTGACAGGTCATGTCCGGCTCAGCGTACCGACGACGTACGGACACTATCGTCTGCCACCGCTGCTTCGGCAGTTCACGCAGCAACACCCGCAGGTTCGCGTGGAGTTGAATATCGCGAACCGGAACGTCGATCTGGTGGCCGAAGGTTTCGATCTGGCGATCCGGCTAGGCGCATTGCCCGACAGTGGACTGGTCGCGCGCAAGCTCGAAGATGCAGCGTTATGCCTGGTAGCGTCGCCCGATTACATCGCCAATGCTGGCATTCCGGAAAACGTGGCCGATCTGGAGCGCCACCTTTGCTTGCCTTTCATGCTGCCCAGCAGCGGCCGTATCGCACCGTGGGTGTTCCAGGACGGCGGTCAGGACATCGACTGGCTGCCGCCTTCGAACGTCGCGGTCTCCGACGATGTGCTGGGTGTCGTTTCAATGGCGCAGAGCGGCGCCGGCATCTGCCAGACCTATGATTTTATTGTTCGGGACCGGATTCAGGCCGGAACTCTCGTCGAACTGCTGCCCCACCTCCGTGGCCGCACACGGCCGTTTTCTGTGATTTATGCGCCTCATCGTCGCTTGTCTGCGGCATCACGGGCCCTGATCGACATGCTTGTCGCGTCTACCCCCGATTCATCCAAATGAAAGCAGAATGATGGTTGATGGACTCTCAGCGCTCAGCACGGGTTCGGGAAATTCGAACGGCTCACTGATTGCCACGATTGAACGGCACTAGTGAATGCAAGTGGCGTAGCGGCTTCATGCAACGATTCGAAGCACGTTGAAATCAGCCTGAAGCCGGCATGTCTTAAGGCTTTTCGTATTCGGGCGGTTACGCGCGTTTGATTTGCTTGATCAAAAAATCGACCATATCTCGCTGTGCGTTGTCAAGAATATCGCCGGTGCCGACTAGCGCAAGCTCTGACGGTGGCAATGGAGGCAAATCGGTGCAGACTCGATGCTCCGGCAAGATCGCAGACTTCGGTAGCACCGAGATAGCCAGACCTGCGGCGACCGCTGCCTGAATCGCAGTAAGGCTTTGGCTGCCAAACGCTATGCGCCAGGCACGCTGCGCCTTGTCGAGACTGCGGATCGCCCGCTGACGGTAAATACATCCGTGGGGAAAAAGCGCAAGCGCGATCGGCTCATCCGAATCCGGCTTCGGGGGATCAGCATCCCGCCCCCGCACCCAAGCAAGCGACTCTGGCCAAGCCGCGAAGCAGTCGCCTCTGCCGGGTTCCCGCTTGACGAGTGCGAGGTCTATTTCCCTCGCGGCAAGCTTGCCTTGCAAATCCGCGCTCATACCCGCCGACGTTTCAAGCCTCACATCCGGTCGGACCTTCAGAAAACCCGAGAGTATTGCCGACATGCGCCGCGCATCGAAGTCCTCCGGGACCCCGATTCGAACCGGCGAAAGCTTGACGTCGCGCTGGAGCACCTCGCGGGCTTCCTGCGACAACGCCAGCAGCCTCCGCGCGTACTGCGCGAGCAAGACACCGTGTTCGGTGGCAACGACATGATTCCCCGAACGGTCCCTGAGCAGCAGCGGGCGACCTACCGACTCTTCCAGCTTTCGCACCTGCTGGCTAACAGTCGACTGCGTGCGATGAACACGTTCGCCTGCACGAGTGAAGCTGCCTTCATCAACGACGCAAATCAGCGTCTTCAGTAGCTCGAGATCAAACATGGTCAGTCATTTGAAATTTAAATATCAATGATTTTATTATCTAATTTCTAAATATGAGACCTTCTGCCTATGATGCGAATGTCTTCTAGCCAAACAGGAACAATGATGTCACTGAAAGATACGAGTCGGCCACAATGGCTGACATTCGACTGCTACGGCACGCTCATTCAATGGGACGAAGGTTTGCTGGCAGCGGTACGCGAGATTCTTGGAAAACGGCAGGCAACGGAGGTCGACGCATCCAGATTCATCGAGGTTTACGACCGGTATGAACATGAGCTCGAGCAGCAATCGCCCCACCGCACCTTCCGTCAGGTTTCCGGTCAGGGCCTTCGACTTGCGCTGGAGGAATTCGGGCTTGCCGGGAGCGAAAGCGACGCCGCAGTGCTGACTTCGAGGATTGCGGCGATGCCACCGTTTCCCGAGGTCGTCGGCACGCTAGGGAAGTTGAAAGCAATGGGATACCGTCTGTGTATTGTCTCGAATACGGACGACGACATTATTGCAGGCAACGTCGCACAACTTGGCGGCTATATCGACAGGGTCATTACTGCACAACAGGCCGGGGCCTACAAACCAGCACGTCGGCTGTTTGATTACGCGCACGAACAGCTTGATGTATCGAAGGACGACGTTGTTCACATTTGCGCCAGCCCGCATCTGGACCACGCAGCGGCGCGAGACATCGGATTTCGTTGCGTGTGGATTGATCGAGGCACGGGTCGAAAATTGCTGCCGGACTACACTCCAGACGCGACGTTACAGACGCTGCACGAAGTACCGGAACTCTTTGCTACGCTCAACTGGTAGTCCATTGTCCCGTTACCCCGATCACGGCTTGCCCAAGTGCATGCAATATTGCCGGAAGAAGCGACGCGTTCCGATCGGGGTACATCACACACGCTTCTCATCATCGACATACTGATCGCGGTCCGGCACATAAACCCTGATCCCAGAACGACACGTAACGATTTGCATCCGGTGACCCGAAACGTCGACGCTGAATCCCGACGCAAATCAGGATGACTCTCGCTCCAGGACTGCCCCGCTCCACCACCCATCTTGCTCCGCTTCCGACACCGGCAAGAACCCGTTGGTTTCCCAAGATCACTTGTCGGACCGGCCGCTGAAAAACTTGATCGGCATGGTGCCGGTCTACTTGGTAAGGCGACTGAGACTTCTCTCTTTGAGCCGTTGAAGGGCGCTCAGGTCGGATCCTCTTGCTCCCGATGCCAAAGGTCGTGGATGCTTTGCATGCAACGCGCTCCAACTTCCAACGACGGCCTCAAGCTCAGTTCGCTCCAGCACAAACGCATTCTGCCAGCTCATGTGGCTGGATCATCTACATGATTGGTCCGGTACTGGCCTCGACACATCCGATCGCAATCAGTCGGTTCGGTCGATGCGAATGTCCGGACTTTCAGGACACGAAGGCGTGAGAGTCAAGTCATGTGATATCACTCCCTGCATTGCTCGTTTCGACCAGCATCGTCGGCATGCCGCACTTGTTCACGAGGTTACTCACCCAGATACGCAGCCCGCACCTTCGGATCGTCGAGCATCTGCTTCGCGTCGCCTTCCATCGTGACCGTGCCGGAATCCATCACGTAGCCACGGTCCGCCGCCTGCAGCGCGAGGCGCGCGTTCTGCTCGACCAGCAGCACCGTGATGCCCTCCTTCGAGATCTCGCGCACCACTTCGAAGATCTTCTCGAC
>NZ_QTPV01000062.1:0-34902 GCF_003857985.1 Burkholderia sp. Bp9090 | reverse complement strand
AGCCGGCCAACCCGATGATCCTGATCGAGCCGACGCTCGTCACGCGCGACAACGTGAAGGCTTACAAAGGCTGGAGCTCGCACTGACCCGTCCCAACGCATCCCAGGCCTGACACGACCATGACCTCACTGACCCAAACGCGCGCGTGGCGCGCGCTCGCCAGCCATCGGGACGCGTTGTCCGGCGTCTCGATTCGCGCACGATTCGACCGCGACCCGGCACGCGCATCGCGCTTCAGCCTCGAGGCGGCCGGGCTTTTCGTCGATTACTCGAAGAACCCCGTCGACGACGAAACCATCGCCCTGCTGGTCGCCCTCGCCCAGGAGGCGGGCGTCGATGCGTATCGCAACGCGATGTTCGCCGGCGAGCGCATCAACCGCACGGAGAACCGCGCGGTGCTGCACGTCGCGCTGCGCGACCGTTCGGGTACGCCGCGTATCGTCGACGACGTCGACGTGTCGCGGCAGGTCAGCGACGTGCTGGCCCGGATGCGGCGCTTCTCCCACGCGGTTCGCTCCGGCGAGTGGCGCGGCCACACGGGCCGCGAGATCACCGACGTCGTCAACATCGGCATCGGCGGCTCGGACCTGGGGCCGAAGATGGTGTGCGAGGCGCTCAAGCCTTACGCGCACGAACGGTTGACGATGCATTTCGTCTCGAACGTGGATGCAGCCGACATCGCCGAAGTGCTCAAGCGCGTGAACCCGGAGACGACGCTGTTCATCGTGTCGTCGAAAACGTTCACGACCCGCGAGACGCTCCTGAATGCCCATACTGCCCGCGCCTGGCTGCTCGACAGCGGCGCGCCGGACACGGCGATCGCCCGCCACTTCGTCGCCGTGTCGACGAATGCCACGGCCGTTGCGGAATTCGGCATCGATACCGGCAACATGTTCGCGTTCTGGGACTGGGTGGGCGGACGCTACTCGTTGTGGTCCGCCATCGGGTTGCCGATCGCGATCATGGCCGGCATGGACGCGTTCGAGCAACTGCTCGACGGCGCGCACGCGATGGACCGTCACTTCGCGCAAGCGCCGCTGGCCCGCAACCTGCCCGTCCTGCTCGCCCTGATCGGCATCTGGCATCAGAACTTCCTCGGTACGACGAGCCAGCTGATCGCGCCATACGACAACTATCTGCACCGGTTGCCCGCGTATCTGCAGCAGCTCGACATGGAAAGCAACGGCAAATCGGTGACGCTCGGCGGCGAGCGCGTCGATTACGCGACCGGCCCGGTCATTTGGGGCGAGCCCGGTACGAACGGACAACACGCGTTCTTCCAGCTCCTGCACCAGGGCACCGCGATCATCCCGACCGACTTCATCGTGTGCATGCGGCCGCATCACGCGTTCGATCATCACCATGCCGTCCTCGTCGCAAACTGTTTCGCGCAGTCGGAGGCATTGATGAACGGATCGCGCTCGACGACCGAACCACATCGCAATTTCGAAGGCGACCGGCCCACGAACACGATCTGCCTGGACACGCTCGATCCGGCATCCCTCGGCGCGCTGATCGCGTTGTACGAACACAAGGTATTCGTGCAAGGCGTGGTATGGCGAATCAATTCGTTCGATCAATGGGGCGTCGAACTCGGCAAAAAGCTCGCGGTTGCGATCGAGGACGAATTGCTCACCCCCGCGCAGATTGACTCGCACGACGGCTCGACCAACCAACTGATCAACCGCTTCAAGACGCGGCGCCACGCTGCGGCCTGATCTCCCGAATCCCATCATGAAGCTACCGCGACTGGTCATCTTCGGCGAAGCCCTGACCGATTTCATTCGAGACGACACGAACCGCTGGCACAGCGTTGCCGGCGGCGCATGCTGGAACGTCGCGCGCGTCGGCGCGCGCCTCGGCACGCCGACCGGCTTTGCCGGTGCCGTGAGCGCCGACATATTCGGCGACGAGCTCATGCGAAAGAGCGCCGAAGCCGGCCTCGACATGCGCTTCACGCAGCAGGTCGACCGCCCGCCGCTGCTTGCGATGGTGGTCGAGACGCGGCCGCCGAAATATTTCTTCATCGGCGAGAATAGCGCCGACCTCGCGTTCGATCCCGCCGCGTTGCCTTCGGACTGGCTCGACGCCGCCGAAATCATTCATTTCGGCTGTCTCGGCCTGGTGCGCGAGCCCCTCGCCTCGCGTCTGATCGACATTGCGCTCGCGGCGCGCGCCGCCGGCAAGCGGATTTCGTTCGATCCCAACTTTCGCGCGCCGATGGCCGACCCGTCGTACCGCGACACCTTGCGCACGATGATCGGCCTCTCGGACTTCATCAAGGTGTCCGACGAGGATCTCGCCGGCCTGTTCCCGGAATTCGACGAGGCAGCCGCACTCGCGCAAATCCGTGCGTGGGCGCCGCAGGCTGCGGTGCTCGTCACGCGCGGCGCGGCCGGCATGGAACTCTTCGCCGGTGATGAAACGCTGGTTCAGCCGGGCTTCAAGGTCACGGTCGCCGACACGGTCGGCTGCGGCGACGCGTGCGTCGGCAGCTGGATGGCGAGCCTGCTGACGCGCCCGGACGCCCCCGCGACGGAACATCTTCGGTTCGCCGCCGCCTGTGCGGCGCTCGTCGCGTCGCACGCCGGCGCCTATGCGCCGACGGCGGCCGAAGTACATGCGCTGATCGAATCGGCCAACGCAGCCACGAGCGAAACTCCATGAATGCGCACCTCCCGTTCTCCGATACCCAGGCTCCGTTCGAATTCGTGCTGTTCGGCGGCACCGGCGATCTCGCGATGCGCAAGATCCTGCCGGCGCTCTACTCCGCTCACCGCGATGGCCTGCTCGCCCCCGCGGGACGCATCATCGCGGTTGCGCAGAACGAACTCGATACGGCCGGCTACCTCGACTGGGTCGACGTGTCGGTGCGACCGCATCTGACGCAGGCCCGGTTCGATGAAAGCGCGTGGCGCGGCTTTCGCGAACGGCTCTCGTACGTGGCGCTCGACGCAAGCCAGGCCGGCACGTTCTCGCGTCTGGCCGACGCGCTCTCGCCGGCGTCGTCGCGCCAGATCTTCTATCTGGCGACAGGGCCATCGCTGTTCGTGCCGATTTGCCGCGCGCTCGCGCAGGCTGGGCTCGCTCCGCCGACCTCGCGAATCGTGCTCGAAAAACCGTTGGGCTACGATCTCGCGTCGTCGACGGCGATCAACGATGCGGTCGGACAGATTTTTTCCGAAGAGCAGATCTACCGGATCGATCATTACCTCGGCAAGGAAGCCGTGCAGAACCTGTTCGCGCTGCGATTCGCCAACGTGATGTTCGAGCCTCTGTGGCGCCGCGAATGGATCGACAACATTCAGATCACGGTTGCCGAGGAACTCGGCGTCGGCGGGCGCGGCGGGTTTTACGACCAGACCGGCGCGCTGCGCGACATGGTGCAGAACCATCTGCTGCAGTTACTTGCGATCGTCGCCATGGAACCGCCTCAGTCGATGGAAGCCGACGCCGTGCGCGACGAGAAGCTGCGCGTGCTGCGCGCGCTCAAGCCGCTCACCGAGGAAGCCTTGCATCAGAGCGTCGTGCGCGGACAGTATCGCGCGGGGGTGGTCCGCGGAGAGTCGGTACCGGGTTACCTCGACGAATCCGGAATCCGGGCCGACAGTCCGACCGAGACGTTCGTCGCGCTCAAGGCCGAGGTCGAGAACTGGCGCTGGGCCGGCGTGCCGTTCTTTCTGCGCACCGGCAAGCGGCTGGCGCGACGCGTGGCTGAAATCGTCGTCACGTTCAAGCGCCCGCCGCATTCGACGCTCGGTCCGACGGCGCTGCTGGCAGGCTCGAACCGGTTGACGATCCAGCTGCAACCGGACGAATCGATTCGCCTGAGCACGCTCGCGAAGCGGCCGGGGCTCGGCATGACCCTGCAAGGCGTCTACCTCGATCTCGCGTTCGACCGCTTCTTTCGGCAAGACCGGATGGAGGCGTATCAGCGCCTGTTGCTCGACGTGATCGCCGGCCGGCTCGCGCTGTTCGTGCGTCGCGACGAGCAGGAAGCCGCATGGCGCTGGGTCGCGCCGATTCTCGACCTGAAAGCGGCGCCCAAACCCTATTCGGCCGGAAATTGGGGGCCTGCGCAGGCCAGCGCGTTGCTGGCGAGATACGGCACCTGCTGGAGCGAGGAAGAGAACTGATCCGCTCCGGCATGCCTCTTCCCATCGTAGAAGCGTTCTCTCCGACTACACCTGACGAAGCAATGGATACAGTCTGGCATCTCAAATGGGCGCACGGCGCGTTCGATCTCCATGCAGCAGGAGGTATGCTCGGCAGCGTTGCATTACAGCAAGGCGGCCGCACGATCCGTCCGTTTTACGAAGCGCCGTGGCTCGGCCAGGCCGAGCCGCAACCCGCCGGGCTGCTGGGCGTCATGCGAAGCGAATTCCCGTGCGTGCCATTCGGTGTTCCCTACTCTCCCGACCGATTGCCCCCCGGCTGGCGGAAGGCCGCCGCAACGCCGATCGTCCCGGATGACGTCGCACTCGACACCAGCGACGACCTTCAGCATGGCTACGGCTGTACCGGCGTGTGGTCACTCGTGAGGCAAACCGCGCACGAGATCGAAATTGAAATCGAATATCCTGAGACCTCGTCGATCGCACGACTGACTCGCATCGTGCGCGCCGATCCGGCTCGCGCTGCCTTCGACATCGTTCTCCGTATCGAAGCGCGCAAGTCGGCTCGCTGCCCCATCGGTCTGCATCCGAATCTCGCGCTGCCGACGCTCACCGGCGCGTTTCGAATCGAGCCCGGCACCTACCGTTTCGGCATGGTGCACCCGGCAGGTCCGGAACCGCGCGTATCGAGCGCGCTGGCCGGCGCGACGTTCGAATCACTCGAGCGCGTACCGCTCGGCGAGGGCGGCTTCGGTGCATTCGACCAGCTACCGCTCGCGCAGCCCACGGAAGAAATCCTGCAGCTCTGCGGAATCGACGGTTCCGTCACGATGACCGACGCCGTCGCCGGCGCACGCTATCGCCTGACCTGGGATGCCGATGCGCTGCCGTCGCTGCTGTTGTGGATCAGCAACCGAGGACGTGCGTACGCGCCGTGGAACGGCCGCAACCTCTGCGTGGGCATCGAGCCGGTCGCGAGCGCATTCGAGCTTGGCCGTGCGGCATCGCTCGCGCCCAATCCGATCAATACCCGCGGGATCCGGACGGCACTTGCATTGAATCCTGAAACGCCAACTGAAATCGCCTACCGATTCGAGGTGCTCGCCGCACGTTAGGCGTGCATCGTGGATCGGACCGATCGCGCTGCAGATCGTCGGCAAGGGGCGCCGGGCCAAGCCCGGCCTCATGAGCGTCAGACCGTCCGGCATTTCATATATGAATAGTTGTACTACGTGACTCGCCCGTAGTTTCGTCCCACATCAATACCGACCAAGGAGACCTTTTCGTCCAGTTTGCCCGGCTGGACATGCCGCAAGCAAAGAACATCTCACTTTCCCTGTTGATACGCGATCCGTTTTTCACGACAGATAACTTCGTTTTCCTTAATTTATTCAATAAAAACTGACCGGGTCTGTTGTGCCGCAGTCACACGTTTTCTTTCTGACAGGTTTGGAGCCAATTATGAAAAAAGCAATACTCGCCGCCACGTTGATGTCCGCAGGCATCGTCGCCCACGCACAAAGCAGTGTCACGCTCTACGGCCGCCTCGACGCCGGCATCGAGTACCTGAGCGGCATTGCCAACGGCAATGGCGGCACGACGAGCCGCTGGCGTGCCGAAAGCGGCGACTGGGGCACCAGCCTGTGGGGGTTGAAGGGCTCCGAGGATCTCGGCGGTGGAAACAAGGCGGTCTTCCACCTCGAGGGCTCGTTCAATGCGATGAACGGCAACCTCAGCGGCACCGGCTCCATCTGGGATCGCTGGGCAACGGTCGGTTTTTCCAACGACGCTTACGGCACGCTGCTGCTCGGCCGCGAGCTCTCGATTTCGAACGGGTTGTGGGACTTCGATCCGCTCGGCCAGACGTCCTGGTCGTCCGGTTCGCTCGTGCGCGGGCGCAACTGGAACAAGACGAGCAACAACATTTCGTACCAGTCGCCGAGCTTCTACGGTTTCGACGTGTACGGCCAGTATTCGCTGTCGAACGCCACCAGCTGGAATGGTAACGGCACGACCGCACAAGGTCGTGCCGACGGCCTGCAACTGACCTACACGAATCCGTACTTCCAGGTGCGCGGCATCTACGACGAGGCGCGCGACGTCAACGGCAAGTTCTCGGACGTGTTCAACTATTCCCGGGAGTACTTCGCGGGCGTGAACGTATTCCTCGGCCAGCTCAAGCTGCAGGCGGCCTATCAGGCCTCGCACGCGAACGGCGCGCCGACCGCCAACAACGGGATTACGTCGACGCAGCAGGTCTGGGGCGGCGTCACGTGGCAGGCGACACCGGCTGCGGCCTTGACCGGTGCCGTCTATCACGTCAACGCGAACCATGGCGGCGGCAACGCCAACATCTATACGGTGGGCGGCACGTACAACATCTCGAAGCGCACGCTCTTCGACATGCAGATTGCTACCGTTCGCAACAGCAAGAACGCGAACTTCGGCCTGGAGTCGAACGCGGCGGGTGCCGGCGGCCCGATCGCCGGCGGCGGCTACAACGACAACCCGACGCCCGGGCATAGCCAGACGGGCGTCTATGCGGGCATCCAGCATTTGTTCTGATTCGATCTCGCTCACGGGTTGGAAGCGCCATGCAATGCCGCTGCTAGCCCGTGTCCGGGTGCGATGCGCCGTCAGGCCATCGCACCGCACGCATCGACAGAATGCCAGGCCTGGAATCGATCCGAATGCGCGCCGGGCCAGCCGCCCGGACGGATGACGACACCCGCCGTGGCGACGCGGCAATTAGCCAGGCAAGCGAAACGGAATTCACGGGCAGGCCGGGAATGGCATGACGAGGGAAAGCACGTTCACGACGACGTGGTCGGCAGATCGCCCGGCTTGCCGCACACGCCGCTCAGCGAGCGCGCATGGCCGAGCCAGAGCACGAGCGAGCCCGTCGACACGGCGTCCGGCACGACGAATGCGGTCGAACAACCGAAGTGCTGCGCGAGCACTTGCACCGGCCAGACGCCCGCCTCGCTCATCAGCATCGCGGCAAGCGCGCCGCGCACCGGCAACACCAGGTAGGAGAGCAGCAGCACGCGCCAGTAACCCTGCGCGCGAATCAGCCGAGGCGCGCGCGAGCAAGCCCGGTCAACTGTTCTGATCGGGCCGGTCGCGAGCCGTGAAGGCAGGTTAATTACCGCGGTCGTCCTCGAAATACAGGTTCTTTTAGGAAATGCCGGCCTCGCGCAAATGCACTTCTACCTAGTGCCGCAATCACCTCCACAGGTCAGTGTCCTGATCCGCGCAAGTCGTGATCTCGATGCATGCATTCGTCGCATCCGCGCACTCCTGCGCCTACCCTTCTTCGTCGTATGTGCAAATCGCTTCGACGGACATCAAGTCCTTTCCGTCGTATTGCGTAACAATCACAAG
Source organism: Burkholderia sp. Bp9090 (assembly GCF_003857985.1). Lineage (NCBI taxonomy): Bacteria > Pseudomonadati > Pseudomonadota > Betaproteobacteria > Burkholderiales > Burkholderiaceae > Burkholderia > Burkholderia sp. Bp9090. The sequence continues at coordinate 27,403 of NZ_QTPV01000062.1, read as the reverse complement.
ATCTTCGTACGCAGTGGTCTCCTTTTGTGCTGACGGTGCGAGGCGGCGAATTTACCATGGACCGGCACTGCGACTACCTTTACGAAAGAGCGACGCACCGTGCAATTCTCTATACTGGTGTCGCCGTTTCCGAAGCAAAGATGTCACTCCGCAGGTCGACGTGCACCGAATGATGCGGACTTCTCTGGAATTCATGAGGTTGCACATTGCGAATTAAAGTTGTCACTGACTGCAACCAGGCGAAGTCTGGCGCGCCGCGAACGACTCTGAACGACCCGTTACAGACGGTTGAGGCGTTTATGTGGACGGCAGCTTGCGATGCAATATCGGTCTTTCAACCGTAGAAAGTCAGTCGCCTGTCCTATCGATTTTGCCGTTCATCAGGTGTGTGACGCCCGTCGACAGTCTATCGACTGAGGCGAATGCACTGGCGCGCGCGTCGAATAGAATCTCGTGACTCTGACTAGGATACGCGATCAGCCAGAAGCCACGGCTGGCATTCGGCTTGGCGTGGGCGACCTACAGGCATCGCCGAAGTCCACCGGATGAAGGCGCATTCGCAGATCCAGTTAAATTGGAATGCCTCGCGCGGTTCGAAGGCGAGCGTCACGTAGGCCTTCCCGGGGCTTCAACCGGCTCCTCGTGCCAGCGCTGCATGAACGCGCTGACGAGGCCGGAGCAGCCCCCGTGGCCCTGATCGGGGGATTGCCCCGGTGAACCGCACTGTGTGCCAGTCACGCCCCGGGCGATGGCTCTCCGCGCGCAACCAAACTGTCAGTTGCGCACTCCACTCGTCAATGACGCTCGGGTTGACCCATTCGGGGTACTTGGGTTCGACGGCGTCCGTCTACCAAAGCCAGCTTCGTGACGTGTCTGGGAACACGCCCGCACGCACCGCAATCTCGCGCAGCGGGACTTTCTCGCGGATATACATCTGCGCGACGTCGATTTTCCCACGCCGTTCACCCGCCCGTCCGCGCGGCGACCTCGCCGCGGTAGATCGACCGCGAAGCGAAGATACGCGCGGACGGCGTCCCTACTTTTCGCATTCGGGGAACAGCATCAGTCCCGCAAAACTCACGAATCCGCAAGCCAGCACATACCATGCAGGTGCATAGAAACTGCCGCTCATCTTCCAAAGCGCGCTGACGATCAACTGTGCGAAGCCGCCGAATACGGTCACGCCGAGTGCGTAGATGATGCCGAGCGACGTTGCGCGGCCTTCGGGGCGCAATGCTTCGAGCATCAACACGAAACCGGCCGGGCTCGACAGCGACATTATTCCGGTCAGCACGGCGACGACCGCCAGCACGGTACCGATCGAGGGCCACGCGCGAATCACGTAAAACGCCGGCAGCAGCAACAGCAGCGAGACGATCGACAGCGTATAAAGGAAGTTCTTGCGACTGCGCACGCGATCCGCGATCCGCCCGCCAATCGGCGAACCGATCAGTAGCACGGCACCCGCCATGCCGGCGGCGAGCGAAGAAATGGCCGACGGCATCCCGAGCGTCAACGTCAAAAACGACGGCATGAAGAACGCGATCGTGTACATCGACGATGTGCCGCCGACCACCATCATCGTCCCGGCGACGATCTGCCTGACCGGCAGACGCGGGCGTTGCTGCGGCGACGCGGACGGCGCGTGCGCTGCCGTTGCCTGTGCGGCCGGCAACGTATCGTCGAGATGACTGCGCAAATAAAAGCCCAGCGGCCCGATCAGCAACCCGATCAGAAACGGCACACGCCATCCCCACGACAGCAGCGCGTCATGCGACAGCGTCCGCGACAACGTCGTGGCGACGAGTGCCCCCGCGAGCAACGCCCCGCCCTGGCTCGCGATCTGCCAGCTAACGAGCGAGTTGCGCTGCCCCTTCGATGCCGATTCCATCAGCAGCGTCGTCGCGGCGCCGACTTCACCGCCAGCCGAGAAGCCCTGCAGCAAGCGTCCACAGACGATCAGCGCGGGCGCCGCATAGCCGATGCTTGCGTACGTCGGTGCAAGGCCGATCACGCCGGTGCCGAGCGCCATCATCAGGACGGTCAGCACGAGCGCCGGTTTGCGGCCCGCGCGATCGGCATAGGCGCCGATCACGATCCCGCCGAGCGGGCGCACGACGAATCCCACGCCGAACGTAGCGAGCGACAGCATCAACGAGCCGAACTCGCTATCGGTCGGAAAAAACAGTTTTCCGATCAGTGCGGCGAAGAAGCTATAGACGGTGAAGTCGAAGAACTCGAGTCCGTTGCCGAGCGCCGCCGCGACAATGATCGAACGGTCCGTGCGGCTCGATAGCGCGGCAGGTGCGACGGTCCCTGTTTGATTGGTTGCATTCATGATGGAAAGTTGTCAGGTAGTAAGTAGTCAGCCGCAGTTATTCGGTGCCTTTTATGCCGGCCACCACGCGCAGCTTCAGTTTGTTGACGACCGAGGTCACGCCCGGCACGCCTTGTACGATGCTGGTCGAGAGCGCGATTTGGCTGTCGTCCGCGACGACGCCGGTCAGCGTCACCACGCCGCCTTTCGCGCGCACACGGATGTAGCTGGACCGCAGGCCACGGCGACGAGCGCCATGCAGCGCACTGCGCACGGACGCGGCCAGTTGCCGATCTGAAACGACGCCGCTTGCCGTTTGCACAGCGGCACTGGCGGTCGTCGCGACTGCCACGAACGCCGGATTCCCCGTACCGGTGCTTTGCGCGTATCCGTCGATACAGACCACCGTCAGCAGCACTGCGCTCGCCGTCGTGATCGTTTTCGTGATTGTCTTCATGCTGGTTATCCGTATGTTGCGGCAATGTCCGATGCGTGGCGCAGTTCAGAACTTGTGGTACATGCCGACGAGGACAACATGCGGCGACGCGTAGTTTTCAAGCTCGCCATTTGTACCGGTGTAAGAGGTGCTGATGTTGTCGACGGTCGGCTGCACGCTCGGATAGCGGCCGTAGCTTGGGGCCTTTCCAGTGTTCGTGATCAGCGATCCGCGCACATACAGCGCGGTGCGCTGGGACAGGTTGTAGTCGTAGCCGAGCGTCACGCCATACGACCGGTCGTTGACGCCGCACACCGCGCGAAACGCGAGCTCGGCGCGAAAGTCGCTGCGTTGGTATCGGTAAATTCCGCCCAGCGTGTACAGCGAAGCCACTCGGTCCCCCGCGAGACGCGGCGCCAGAAAGCTGTAACCGCCCGACAGCACGTAACGGCCGCCGTCATACACCGCGCCCGCGGCGAAGTTGTCGGTACGCACGTACGACGACGTGGTCAGCGCATTGAGCGCGTAGCTGCCCACATAGCTAAGCGCGCCGAACAGGTGTCCGTCGTAATAGTTCAGTGACATCGCGCGCGTCGTCACTGTCGGCGCGGTGCTGCCCTGGCTTGCAAGCGAGACGGCCAGTTGCGCATTGAACGGACCGAACCACGGTGTCGAGTAACTGATCGCATTCGGCAGGCGCGCCGGCTCGTAGCTCGCCCCGGGCCCGAGGTCATAGACCCACGGCGTCAGAAACGCGACGCCCGACACCGTGCTGACCTGCCCGAAGACATCCACGAACAACGGCACGCCGACATCGTCCTGCAAACCAAACTTCAGTTCTCCAGTCCGGCGCGAACCGATCGCCACCCACGCCTCGCGATTAAACAGCGTAGTGGCCGTGCCAAGTTGACCGTTCGCGGCGTTAAAGCCGTTTTCGAGCGTGAAGCGCAAGCGGAAACCATTGCCGAGATCTTCGACGCCGTACAAGCCGAACTTCGACGTCCACTGACCGCCGCTTTGCTGAACGAATGCAGTTTGCGCGCCTTTGGTGAAGCCCACTGCCTGATCGATGGCGCCATACAACTTAATACCCGGCGTGTAGGCACTGAGACCGACATACGGAATACCGACGAAATAATCGTTGTAGAACGAGTCGGACGCCCACGCCCCCTGAGCGGTTACACCGAGCGCGGCGAGCAGGGTCGTGCGCAATGCAGTTCGTGCGGCGCGGCGGCCGGAACGTTTCGACGATGCAGCGGAACCCCTTAAGAACACGGTCGGCGAGCACGTCTGATTGAATAACGAAAGACTTCTCGTGGCCATTGATTGACTCTTTGCGGATTGGGTCAGAAGAACGCACGGCCCGGATGGGACGCGAGATGTTGTGGGTGTTGCGTCGGCCGGCAGGTGGTTTGGTCTGAATGGGCTTCGTTCAGGCCGCGTGCAGATAGCGCTCAACGAGCGCGACGAAATACGCGGCGCCCCAGATCAGCGCGTCGTCGTTGAAGTCATACGACGGGTTGTGGACCATGCATCCTCCGGTCGAGCCAACACCGTTACCAAGCAGCACATAGCAGCCAGGAAGATGCTCGGTCATCCACGAGAAGTCCTCGCTGCCCATCACGGTATCGGGCATCATCGTCAGCGATTCCTTGCCGGCCAGCGCTTCGATCGTCTCAATGGCGAGGTCGGCGGCTTGCCGGTCGTTGACGAGCGCGCGAGAGATCATCTTGTAATCGATCTCGGCGCTTGCCCCATAGGCCTGCGCCTGCAGCCGGGCAATCTCGCGAATACGCTGTTCGAGCGTCGTGCGGGTATCGCTGTCGAGCGCGCGAACCGACATTTTCAGCGTGGCCGTCTGCGGGATCACGTTGCCTGCCGAGCCGGCATTGAAGGCGCCGACGGTCACCACGGCCGCTCGGGTCGGATCGATGTTGCGCGAGACGATCGATTGCAGCGCGAGCACGATGCCCGACGCGGCGACGATCGGATCGCAGCCGCGATGCGGCGCCGCGCCGTGCGAGCCCTTTCCGGTGACGGTGATCGTCACCGTGTCGGACGAGGCCATCATGCAGCCGTGGCGCAACGCAAAATGGCCGACCGGCAGGCCGGGCGCGTTATGCAGCGCGAAGACCATGTCGCAAGGAAAGCGTGTGAACAGACCGTCTTCGATCATGCGTAGGGCGCCCCCGAGGCCTTCCTCGGCCGGCTGGAAAATCACGTTCAGCGTGCCTTCGAATGTGGCGCGCGTCGCGAGGTGGTGCGCGGCGGCCAGCAGGATGGCCGTGTGTCCGTCGTGGCCGCACGCGTGCATCGTGCGTTCGACCGTGCTCGCATACGGCAAGCCGGTCTCTTCCTGAATCGGCAATGCGTCCATGTCGGCGCGCAGGCCGATCTTTCGTTCGGACGACCCGCGGCGGATCTGGCCGACCAGGCCAGTGCCGCCGATTCCGGTCGTCACTTCGTAGCCCCAGTCGCGCAGCTGGCGCGCGACGAGGTTGGCGGTCCGCGTTTCCGCGAATCCGAGTTCGGGGTGCGCATGGATGTCGCGTCGGACGGAGATAAATTGTTCTTCCGACTCACGAAGATCCGCGAATAGCCCGGTATATTCCTGCATCATTGATGAACTCCCTGACTCACTGTCATTAACCGTCGGGAGAGAGCGTAGAGATTCCGGCCGGAAAGAAAAACGCACAAATTGTGATCCGTATAACCACGTTGAAAGACGCACCACATTATGAAAATTCACCATCTGCGGGCAATGGTTGCCGTTTCCGCCACTGGGAGCATCAAGGGCGCGTCCGTCTCGTTGCACGTCAGTCAGCCCGCCATCACCAAGGCGATCCGGGAACTGGAAAGTGAGTTCGGCGTGCAATTACTCGAACGCAACCAGTGGGGCGTCGTGCCGACGGCGGAAGGCGCCGCGCTGCTGAACCGGGCACAGACCGTGGTGCGCGAGATCGAACGAGCCGAAGAAGACATGGCGCATTTAAAGGGACGTCGCGACGGCAACCTCGTGATCGGAGTGACGCCGATTACGGGCACCACCGGGCTGACGGCGGCATTCGTTGAGTTCCGCAAGCGCTGGCCTAAAGTCGCGGTGGAGTTTCGCGAGCTGGGTTTCAATCAACTTAGCGAACAACTGCAAAACCGCACGGTCGACCTCGCGTTTAGCGCTTTCGCCGCGCCGCTTCCCGCGTCAGGCGATGCGAAGGAACTGTTCGCGTTCGACACGGTTTTTGTTACCCGGGCAAAGAGCAAATATGCGGGAGCCGATTCGTTGGAGACGTTGCGCGAAGCCGAATGGATCCACACCGATGTGACCGAAAATCAACCCGATTACATTCGCGCCATGTTTCGGCGCGTCAACATAATGCCGCCGGACTGCATTACACGCTGTACCTCGTATGCGCTTTTCTACGGCCTGACCGCGAACACGGACTCGGTGTTCGCATGGACCCAGCATTCGCTTGAAGGAACCGAGCTAGGCCGGACGTTCGTGAAGTTGCCGTTGGCCGAAACGCCGCCGCCATTGCGCCTATTTCTGCTGACGCCATCGGGCTTGCAACTGACGCGACCTGCCGAGTATTTCGTCGATTGCATTTTGCGTGGCGGCGTTTCGCGCGCGACGGACAATGGACGATGAACGGAACCCGAATGGATAAGTTCGACGTGCGCTGACGGCACCCGCCCGCCCGCCGAGGCACAGAATCGATAACATTGTCCGGCTTTCGCGATGGCGGAGGATTCCACCGCCTTTCGATATCGCTGGCGAAACGGCGGTTTTCGCAAACGATAAGGATCCACGGCTGTACCGTCGGCGTATCGATCGGACGATCTGCCCGTTGAACTCATACCCGCCGCCGCGGCTACGGAGATTTGCGCGCGGCACGGTGCCCGCCATCGAGGAGGACGGCGAAACGCATCGCCTCGTGCCCATTGCGTGGCGTGAGCCTGGCGATTGGCGTTTCCACTCGGTTTTTTCTTTACGTGGCTCGCGAACAAGCCCAACGACGAACTCAATGAATGACCGAAACGCGTCGAATTTGAGGCGTACGTCTCGATCGGCCGAGCGACTCTTCGTGGCCGAACGCGTCCGGCCGCCGCCCTGTGACGCACGACCGGCGCAGATCGACCCACTCCGGCCAATCACCTCTGTGCACCCGCAAGGACCGCCGCCGAAGTACAACGGTCGTTTGCGTGTTCGCACGGGGCGCAACCCTCAATCGCTCCCGGCACTTTTTTCGGCCTTGGTTGCAACAGGCCGGAGCATTGCCCGCATGGCCGGTGTCGTCAGCAACTTTTTGTATGCCGCTGAAGACATCGCATTGATCATCAGGCGACCGCTGACGTCGGCCTTGATGTACTCGACGGCCAGCAGTGCGATGACCGGATTCGTGGTTACTGTGGCCTGGTCGGGAGTTTCGTCGCCGAACTCGGCCACCACCGCATCGTCCTCGTCTGCCACCACCACTGCAAGGCGACGGCCAGAAAGACGCAGTCTCGCGCTGGCCCCGCATTCGGCCATGTCATATGTGTGAGGGCCATTCACCGTCTTATTGCCATAGATGGCGACATGGGTGTCGATCCCCCGCCTGCTGGCCGCTTCAAGCAGCGGACCCAATTCGTCAAGCTCCTCGTCCCAGATACCGGCGAACAAACATGTTTGCGCGTTCGAAATCACGCGTGCAAAAGCCTGGACGATCGGCTCCGCGCCGCTAAGCGACCAGACCAACCCGGGTTCCTGTTGAACGGGCAGGCGATCCAGTGCGGAAGCCGCGGATTCAAGGTCGGCATTGAAGCGTGAGCGGAGCTCGGCCAACAGCGACGTGTGGGGAACCGCCGCGTAACGCACAGGTTCGGATCGGTTAACGAGCACGGCGCCCCTCGCTTCGAGACGGGCCAGCGTCTCATATACCTTCGAAGGGGGCATCGATGCTCTGCGGCTCACTTCCGCTCCTGTCAGCGCGGCCTGACCCACCAGGGCCGCGTATGCCTGCGCTTCGTACTGGGTGAATCCCAGCCGCGTCATGGACGCGATCAATTCGGTGTCTGCCGTCATGCGTGACTCGTTTCTGTTTGAAGGTAGTTGACTAACTACTTCAGTAGTATACGATCACACTTAACTACTACCCAAGTAGTTGTTCGTAAACCACGCCCTCAAAGGACGGTCCCCATGCGTCAACTTATCAGCACAGGCTCCTCGTGGGAGCCCAAAGTCGGTTACTCACGGGCAGTGATCGTGAACGATGCGATCTACATTTCAGGTACGGCCGGCAAAGGTCCGGATGTCTACACGCAGACCCGGGATGCACTTGCCACTGTCGAGAAAGTGCTCATCGACAATGGTTTTCAGTTGCAGGATGTGGTCCAGAGCCGTTTGGTCGTCGCGGACTTCGAACACTGGGAAGACGCTGCACGCGCGCACGGCGAGGTCTATGGCGACATTCGGCCGGCTTTTTCGCTCGTGCATGCGCTGCCGTTCGTTGATGACGCGATCCTCGCAGAGGTCGAGGCCATTGCCGTCAGGGCCGACAAGTGAAGGCCGGGGCTGAGCAGAACGCGCGGCTGTCGGGCCGCGCGGTAGCGGTGCTTTCGATCGCGGCTGGCGGTGCCATCGCGAACAACTACGCCATACAACCGGCGCTGTCTTTCATCGCCGCCGATTTTGGGGTGCCCGTCGCACCGATTACGGCTGTGGCGTCCGGCGCAATGATCGGCTATCTGCTCGGCCTGGTACTGCTGGTTCCGCTAGTGGACAAGCTGAGTCCGCGCACCTTGATTCCGGCGCAGATGTTCGCGCTTGCATGTGCCTTGGTGCTTGCGGCCTGGGCGCCATGCCCGAACGCGCTCATTGCTTGCTTCGTTCTCGTCGGCGCCACCACGACGGTTGCTGCGCAAAGCAGTGCCGTGGTTGGCAAATGCGCCGATCCACAAAGTCGAGCACGGCGCATGGGGACGATCTCTGCTGGCATATCCGCGGGGATACTGCTGAGTCGATTCGTGGGTGGGGTGCTGGCGCAGAGGTATGGATGGCGAGGCGCACTGTTGGCGTTCGCCGCCTTCGTGACCGTTTCAGCCCTTTGCGTTATTCCGTTACTGCCTGCGGAACGTCCACTCGGGCGCATCGGATACTTTTCAACGTTGCGTTCCATGCCGCCCTTGATACGGGCATCGCGACCGTTACGTTTGCGCATCTACGCCGGGATGTTGTGGTTTTTTGCTTTCAATTTGATCTGGGTCGGCCTTGCGGTGCGCCTCGCCGCGCCGCCGTATAACCTAGATGCGGCGACCATCGGACTTTACAGCCTCGCTGGACTCCTAGGTCTCGTCGTGACGCGTGTCGCGGGACGTTTGGCCGACCGGTTCGGCAGCCGCGCCGTGGTAGTTTGCGGCCTCACTCTCGCGGCGTTTTCCGCGTGTGCACTGACTTTCGCACTCGGCCACCCAGCCGCGACTGCGGCCGCGCTGGCCGTATTCGATGCCGGTTGTTTCGCCGCACAAGTCGCCAATCAGGCCAGCGTCGTTGCTATCCAACCAACGCGCGCAGGCGCATTGAACTCGGCTTATCTGACTTCCTACTACGGCGCAGGCGCGATTGGTACGGCCGTGGCAGGTATGGTCGCAATCAGAGCTGGCTGGGAAGTGCTCGCGCTGTTGGCGACGATCACAACGGCGACCGCGGGCGTTATTTGCGCCCTCGACATTACCCGCGACCCGGTCGGAACTCGCAGAGGCCTTCAACTCCATAACACGGATACTGAGCAGATTTGATGATGAGGCATTGAACGGCGGCTTCTTGTTCATGAACCGCCTCTTGACCGTCCGTACAAACGATCTGATGGATGTCGCTTAATGGCCGGCAAGCGACCGCTCGCCGGCCGCGATGCCATCAAACCTCCGTCTGCTCCGCCATCTCAAGGGCATCGTCGACCTCGATGCCGAGATAGCGTACCGTGCTTTCCAGCTTCGTGTGTCCGAGCAGCAACTGCACCGCCCGAAGGTTCTTCGTCCGCCGGTAGATCAGCGAAGCTTTTGTGCGGCGCATCGTATGGGTTCCGTATGCAGTATCGTCAAGGCCAATCGATGCAACCCAACGATGTACCAGCCGGGCATATTGCCGCGTCGATAGATGCGGTGACGTGTGCGACCTGCTCGGGAACAGAAAATCCGCCGCCTTCAGTCCTCGCGCTTCGATCCAAGCTTCGAGGCTCTCACGGGTCTGTTCCGTGATCTCGAATTGCAGCGGCCGCTGGGTCTTCTGCCGCATGATTGTCGCTCTGGACGCCACGTGGCTTCCGTGGCGGACATCTTGGACAAGCAACCGCGTAAGATCGCACGCTCGAAGCTTGCTATCAATTGCGAGACTAAACATCGCGAGCTCACGACGGTTCGACGCCATTTGAAGTCGCGTCCGAATCGCCCAGATTTCTCGGAGCTTTAACGGCGGCTTCTGCCCGGTGAGCTTACCCTTGTTCCATGGCACACGGTGATGAACGACGACATTCTCGGATTCCATGACAATCTCCTTTCAAGCGAAGGGAGATTGAGTGTGCGCCTTTTCCGGCGGGCGCTATCCGACCCACAAGAGACGCTCGACGTTACCGGAAGCGGACATACACCAAGAACATCAGAGCCCAGTTGGGAGTCGCCGTGCCCACGGTGCTTCACGATGTAGGGCGAATGCGAAGGCCGTTCCAATCCAGACGAAGGAAACCCATCGAGATCGCAGGACCACCCGTCGGGAGAATGCAATATTCCGTACCACCCGGTGCGTAGCCTAACTCCTTCCAGTTCAGCGAGATCAGTTTTCCCCATGAGTGGCGCACGGTGCGCACAGCGCCTCGCACTTTGGTCTCGCTAAGGCCAGACGTATCGGGTTTCGTCAAAAGGTGGTCAACGACTTCGCTTTCAATGAAGATGTGCGGCGAAATGATCTCGACCGCATGTGGGCCTTTCTCGGCAAACCGACCCGTCACCCCAATGACTTTGGCCGAAGTTTCACCTTGGAGGATCACAATTTCCTGCCGTATATCGCCCCATTCCTCGTTCATCCAGTCATAGTCGGCATTGTTCGGCACCGTGATCAGGGCGGCGTCGAAATCGAGCGTGAGCGGTCCGAGAGTGATGGAGTACATGGGGTGCGAGATTTTCACTATAGGAGTTTCTTGGCACGGATTGTCGGCGATTTCGGCGATGCGGTCGAACGGCTCATAATGGCCGAGAGTCGACGGATGCAGTCGGCCCCGGATACCCGACAACACTGCCCCGACGCTTTCGCGACATCCTGCCTGCGCTACGCAAACCCATACACCTTCGCGGGGTTGGCAACGAATATCAGCCGCTGCCAGTCCGGACGCCCGATCCAGCCGGCGATCACATCCAGCATGCTTGCGTCATCCGGCTTGTCCGTCTTCTGCGTCGGGTGCGGCCAGTCGGTGCCCCACAGCATGCGCTCCGGCGCCATGTCGATCAGCGCCTTCGCGACCGGTGCGACGTCGTCGTAGGCAGGCGCCCCCGTCTTGCTGTCGACGTACGGGCCCGACAACGTGATCCACGTATTGCCCTTTTCAACCAGGCGTTGCGCGCTACGAAACGCGGCCGACGACAGCCCGCCGGGCTGCGGCACATGCGCGATATGGTCGATGACGAGCGGACAAGGCAGCACCGCAAGATGACGCTCCAGCTCCGGCAGCCGCGCGCCCTGCACCACCAGCTCGATATGCCATCCGAGGTTCGCGATACGCGCCGCGAGCGGCGCCAGCATGTCGAGCGTCGTCGCGCCCGGATAGCTCAGGTTGAACCGGATCGCACGGATGCCGCCTCGATCGAGCGCCCGAAGTTCGTCGTCGCTCACGGTGCTGTCGACGACGGCCACGCCGCGCGCGGCGTCGCCGAACTGCGCGAGCGCCATCAGCGTGCAGCGGTTGTCCGTCCCGTACGTCGACGGCGTCACGACCACGTTGCGCTTCACACCGACGCGCGTCTGCACGCTCCGGTATTGCGCGACGGTCGCATTCGGCGGTTGCAGCGTCGTGCCTGGCGCGACCGGGAACCGGTCGTCGTAGACGTGCATGTGACAATCGATCGCCCCTTCGGGCAGCCGGAACGCCGGGCGCGCGATGCCGCTCGACCAGGTTTCGTCGGCAGCGGCCGGCCTCGGCAATGCAGCCGAAGCCAGCGTCGCACCGGCGATCCGGAGGAACCCGCGTCTTGCCATCCGCGCCATGATCAGATGGTCCCCGCCTTGCCGACCAGCTTGCCGGACGCATGATTGCGCGTGAGCAGCAGCAGCGTCGCGACGCTCACGAGCGTGAGGATCGCGAGCGGCATCAATGCGAGCGCATAGCTGCCCGTCGCCGCCTTCACCCACCCATACACGTTCACCATCAGCCCGCCGCCGAGCAGGTTCGCGATCGCATTGACCGTCGCGAGCCCGGCCGCCACGGTGCTGTTGGACAGCATGTCGGTCGCGAGCGCCCAGAACGGGCCCTTGAACGAATACGCGCCCACGAGCACCGCGCAGAGCATGCAGATCGTCGGCAGCAGCGATCCGCTGAGCGACGTCGCGAACAGGCCCACGCCGATCAGCAGCATCGGCACGACCGTGTGCCAGCGCCGTTCGCCGACGCGGTCCGAGCGCCGGCCCCAGTAGACCATCAGGACGGAGGCCACCGCGTACGGCACCGAATTCAGCAGGCCGGTCTCCATGACGGTCAAGCCGAACGACTTCAGCAACTGCGGCTGCCACACGGACAGCGTGCTGCCTGCCGCGGACGCACACGTGTCGACGAGCGCGAGGCACAGCACGTAGCGATTGCGGAACAGTTGCGTGAGCGGCAACGACGGCACCTTCTTGTGGGTCTTGTGGCCGGCGGCAAGCGCGCTCGTGAGCCACGCACGCTCATCGTCATCGAGCCACTTCGCGTTTTCCGGCTTATTCGTCAGCATGAACAGGCACGCAATGCCGAGCAGCACGGTCGGAACGCCTTCGAGAATGAACAGCCAGTGCCATCCGCGCAGGCCCCAGAAGCCGTCCATCTGCAACAGCAGCGCGGAGAGCGGCGAGCCGATGAAGCTCGCGGCCGGAATCGCGACCATGAACGTCGCGACGATGCGCCCGCGATACTGCGCGGGAATCCAGTACGACAAATAAAGCAGCACGCCGGGGAAGAAGCCGGCCTCGGCCGCGCCCAGCAGGAAGCGCAGCACGTAGAACGTCGTCGCGTTGTGCACGAGCGCGGTCGCCGCCGACACGATGCCCCACGTGATCATGATCCGGGCGATCCAGATCCGCGCGCCGTATTTCTGCAGCGCGAGGTTGCTCGGCACTTCGCAAAAGAAGTATGAAATGAAGAACAGGCTGCTGCCGAAGCCGAAGACCTTCGCGGACATCCCGAGATCCTCGTTCATCTGCAGCGACGCCATCCCAACGTTGCCCCGGTCGATGAAGGCCAGCAGGTAGCAGATCATCAAAAAGGGAATGAGTCGCCAAACGACCTTTCGTATGGTCCGGCGCTCGATCGCGGACGCTTCCATGAAACCCGTTTGCATGTTGTCTCCGTTTATTGTGCGCCTGAGCGCGAACTTGTGAACCGTTGCCACGCGGTGACTGCAATGACGCCGCACGCGAGCACGGCGGCCATGGCGGCGAAGGTGTGTCGCACGCCGAGCGCCTCGGATGCGCTGCCGACGAGCAGGTAACCGAACGGCATCGTGCCGTTGTAGGCCATGCCGTACATCCCGACGAGCCCGCCGCGCACGTGTTCGGGGCACTGGCGCTGAATGGTCGCGTTCGTCGACGTGGCCGCGAACGTGAGGCTGAAGCCGAGTGCATAGAACGCGGGGATCGATCCCGCCGCATCGGTCGTCGCGGCCAGCACGGCCAGCGCGCCGACTGCCGTCCACGGCGCATACGCGATGAAGCGGCGCGATGCGCGCGGCCCGAACGCCGACGACAGCAGCACCGCCGCGCTCAACGAGCCGGCGCCGGCGCACGCGAAGAACACGCCGGTAAAGCGCGCCGCGTCGTGAAAGCCGTGGTCCGCGAGCAGCGGCACGAGCGTCTGGTAGCTGCCGGCGAACAGGCCGATGCACGCGAGAATCGGCAGATAGCGGGCCGAGAACGCATCGGACAGCACATAGCCGACCGCGTCGCGCAGGCCGCTCTCCGCGCGCGACGGTCGCTCCACCGACGCAGTCCGGATCGACCGCACGCACGTCGCCATGAAGCAGAGCGCGAGCGCATAGATCGCAAACGACGTCCTGGGCCCGAGCGTCGGATAGACGAATCCGGCGATGGTCGGGCCGACCATGCGCCCGACGTTGTAGACCATCGTGTTCATCGCGACCGCGTTGGACGTGTGCGTCGCATCCTGCAGGCTCGTCAGCAGCAGCACCTGCCGCGCCGGCGTTTCCACCGCGCTCGACACGCCGATCGCCAGCGCATGCGCGAGGATCAGCTTCACGCCGAGCAGGCCGAGCAGCGACAGCGTGAAGAGGCTGCTGGTCAGCAGCAGCGACGTCGTCAGCACGCAGAGCGTCACGCGGCGCGCATTGGCCGAGCCGATGCGGGAGCCTGCCACCGGCGCGACGATCAGCTGCGGCCCGTACAGCAGGAAGTTGAGCAGCGCGAGGATCGCCGCCGAGCCGGACAGGTGATAGATCAGCAGATTCAGCGTGACGTTCTGCGTCCAGCTGCCGAGCACCGACGCGACCTGCCCGCTCAGATAGCGCCGCAGCGATGCCTCCGACAGCGCGGGAAACAGCCTGCACACCCACCCCGCTTGCGTCGCCACGTTCATGACAGCGCCTTCCCGCGCGTTTCGGGCGCGAACAGCACGACCACGGCCGCGGCGATGAACGCGACGATCGTCGTCGCGAGTCCGAGCACGAAGCCGCCCGACGTCGACGCCAGCGCACCGATGACCAACGGCGCGATGAAGCCGCCGAGCCGGCCGCCGTTGTACGCGAGGCCCATGAAGAACCCGCGCGATGCCGTGTTGCCGATGATCTCGGCGAGGAACGGGCCGGCACCCGCGAAGATGCCGTTCACGCTGAAGCCGGTCAGAAAGATAGCGCTCATCAGCAGCATCGGATTCGCCGACACGATGTACACGCCGACGGCCATCGCCCCGACCAGCAGGTACGCCAGGAACATCGGCCGCCGGCCGATCCGGTCGACCCATGCGGAGAACAGCAGAAACCCGGTGATCGCGCCGAACTGCAGTGCGAGCACGAACTTCAGGCTATGCACGAAGTCGAGGTGCTTCACCGTGACGAGGAACGTCGGCGTCCACGTGAATACGCCCCAGTACAGGTACTGCAGAAAGAAGATGAAGCAGAAGGCGGTGAGCAGGCCGCGCACGTTCAGCTTCTCGTGCCCTGCCGTGCCGGGCTTGCGGGCTTGCGACTTCGCGTGCCGGCGTTCGAGCCAGATCGGCGATTCCGGCGTCTTGCGCGCGACCCAGAACAGAATGAAGAACGGCGATGCACCGATCAGGAACAGCAGACGCCAGCTGTCGCCGCCCAATCCGCCATGCGCGGCACTGACGATGCCCGAGATCGCGATCGCGAGAATCGCGCCGATCGGCAAGCCCATCTGCATCAGCGCGCCGCCCTTGCCGCGCCGGCTCGGGTGCCAGGTTTCCGCGATGAGCGCCGCGCCGGCGGTCCAGGTCCCGCCCATGCCGAGCGCGCCGCAAAAGCGCAACGCGGCAAACCCGTGCGCGTCGGGCGCAAATGCGATCAGGCCGGAGAACAGCGAGTAGATGCCGACGCAGAGCAGCGCGGTGCGCACGCGCCCGATCCGGTCCGACACGAAGCCGAACAGAATGCCGCCGATGATCTGTCCGGCCGCCGTGACGCTTGTGAAAATGCCGAGCTGCGCCTTGCTCAGCCCGAACTGCAGCGCGAGCGTCGGCAGCAGCAGCGAAAGCAGGAACGAGTCGTAGCTCTCGAACGTCCAGCCGAGCCCTGCGAGCGACAGCGAACGCCACTCGATACCGGTCATCCGCGTGGACCCTTTTTTCGCGGCTGCGGACTCCAGGTCCTGCGTCGCCACGGTTGCACTCGTCTTCATGGGTTGTCTCCGGGAATCGCGACGCGGTACGTCGATGCGGCCGTCCGGCTGAACAGCGCGGCCTTTTCGTCGGCCGACATCGCGGACGCGAGTCGTTTGAAGGCGTTCCACAGCACGCGATAGCTGAACATCCCCTTGTCGACGGGGAAATTGCTTTCGAACATGCAGCGATCGACGCCAAAGCATTCGACGCAGGTGTCGAAATACGGCTGCCACGCCGCCGCCAGTTCCTGCGACGACGGCGGCAGGTCGCGCGCGGCGAAGTCGAAACCGAATACGGTCATGCCCGCGCCGCCGAGCTTCATGCGCGTGTTCGGCAGCGCGGCGAGACGCGCGAGTTGCCGTTTCCATTGCGCATGCACTTCCGCGCGTCGACCGGCATGCGGGCCCACGCCGAGCGGACCGCCGAAATGGTCGATGACGATGGTGACGCCCTCGCATGCGCGCGCGAGTTCGTACAGGTCGTCGAGCTGCGTGTGATAGACCCACGCATCGAGCGACAGCCCGTAGCGGCCGAGCGCCGCCACGCCCTGCCGGAAAGCCGGATCCGAAATCCGGTCGCGCGGCGGCGTCACCGGGCTCGATCGCACGTCGGGACTCGCATGCCACGCGAGCGGATTGCGGATCCCGCGCAATCGCCCGCCGGACACCTGCAGCATCGTGTCGAGCACCGCATCGAGCTCCGCGCCGAGCGACAGATCGGCGCCGCCGACGATGGCCTCGCAGCACCGCGCGGAACCGTATGCGCCGCTGTCGAACATCGCGGCGACGCCGCTCGCGAATTCCACTTCGCCAACCGGCTTGAACGCGTCCGGCCCGCTTGCACGCAACATCGAGCGGCACTGCACGTAGACCGTCGACACGACCCGATGCCCGCTGCGCACGTCCGCGCCGAACTCGTCCGCGAGATAGCGCCCGGCCTGGCGGTCCCACAGGTGGTGATGGGCGTCGACGATCGCAAGCTCGGGTTCGAGCACCGGCTCGTCGCGCAATGCGAGCCACTCGGGCCTGACGGGCAGATGGGGTGCGTGAACGGTCTGCATCGCACTCGCCTTAGAACTTCTGGCGCATGCCGATCACCACGCCCGTCTGGTTGTGATCGGGTGCGACCGTGCCATAGCCGTTCACGCCAAGCGCGGAGCCGCCCTTGTTGCGCGCGAAACCCGCCGTCGCGTAGATATCGGTGCGCTTCGACAGCAGATAGTCCGCACAGAGCACGGCGAGCCACGGGTCCGCACTCGTCGAATGCACGTCCTGGTAATAGGCCGTTGCCGTGACCACGAACGCCGGCGACACCGCGTATTGCGCGCCGGCCCAGTACAGGTTCGCCGCGCTGGCTTCGGAGCCGTTCGCGATACGGATCGGGTTTGCCGGCAGGAACGCGTTAGACGCGTGAAGATAGCGATAACCGGCGAACCCCTTCACCGGTCCGATCGCATACGACGCGGCGGCCGTGGCGCGCCGCTCGGTGCCCGTGTTGGTCGCGACGGTGTTGCTGTTGCGCTGCTCGTACGACACGCTCGCGGCGAACGGTCCTTGCGCGAAAGTCAGCGCCCCGCTGAAGAAGCGGCCGGTGAGTTGCGCGCCCGGCACCTCGGCGCCGTACCCGGTGTCGTAGCGGGTGCTATACATCGCCTGCGCCGTCAGCGGACCGAACACGCCGGTGTACTTCGCTGAATTGTCGATACGCGCGGCCGCCGCGTAGTCGAGCGACAGCACCGAGTATCGCGACGACGCGCCCATCGGGTCGAACGCCACGGCCTGTTCGTAGAAGAGCGAGTTCTGGCGGCCGAAGGTCAGCTGCTGACCTCGGTACGACAGCCCGACCCACGCCTGCCGGCCGAAAATTCGCGACGTCGTGGCGGCGTTCGAGCCGAGGCCCTTCGTCGACTGCGCAGTCGTGCCGTCATTGATGTTGAAGCCGCTTTCCAGCTGGAAAATGGCCTTCATGCCGCCGCCGAGATCCTCGACGCCCTTCAGTCCCCAGCGCGAACCGGACAGATTGCCCGACGCTTCGCGCGTCTGCCCGCCGCCGGTACTCGTATTGTTGATGTGTTCGATGCCGACGTCGGCAATGCCGTACAGCGTGACGCTGCTTTGCGCATGCGCGGCACCGCACCCCAAGGTCGCGCTCGCGACGGTGACGGCGCCGAGCACGAGGCGGGATTTCGGGCGGGCATTCTGGCTGGCCTGATTCAACAACATGGAGTCTCCAAACTGTTTTTTGTGGGTTGATCCGAGGAAGGAAAATTCACGGCTGGCGGGCTGCGCGCGCTTCGCCGGCGCCCGAGCCCGGATCGCCGAGCCATGCGATGGTCAGCGCGCCGAGCAGCAGCACACCCGACACGGCGATGAGCGGCGCGGTGAAGCCGCCGGAAAATTGCTTGAGCGCGCCGATCATCGACGGCCCGACGAAGCCGCCGAGATTGCCGACCGACACGATCAGCGCTAGGCCGCCGGCGGCGGCGCGTCCGGTGAGGAATCCTGACGGGATGGCCCAGTAAGTCGCCTGGAACGCGAGGATCCCGCTCACCGTGACGCACAGTGCGATCAGCTTGAAAACCGGCGCATGAATGAAGGCGCTCGCACACAACGCGACGGCCGCGACGGCAAGCGCACCGGCAACATACGGAATGCGGTTGGCCGCACGATTGGCGAGACGCGCCCACCAGAGCATCACGCCGGCGCCGATTGCATACGGAATGGCGGTCAGCCAGCCGACCATCGCGTGTTCGACGCCGAACTGCTTGATGATCTGCGGCATCCACAAGCCGACGCCGAGCGAGCCGACGATCCCGCAGAAGTTGATGAACGCGAGCACGAACACGCGCCAGTTCGTCATCGCGTCGCGCAGCTTGCTGCCGTGCTTCGCGCCGATATCGCGCTGTTCGAACGCGAGGCGCTTCGCGAGCGACGCCTTCTCTTCGTCACTGAGCCATGCGGCTTTCTCGGGACGGTCGGCCAGCACGAACAGGCACGCGATGCCGAGCAGCACCGCCGGTACGCCTTCGATCAGCAGCAGCCACTGCCAGCTGCGCAGCCCATGCAGGCCGCCGAATTCGAGCAGCGCACCGGAAATCGGCGAGCCGATCATGTTCGCGACGGGAATGCCGACGAGGAACGCGGCCGTCACCTTCGCGCGCCACTTGCCGGGAAACCAGTGCGTGAAATACAGATAGATGCCGGGTGTAAACCCCGCCTCGGCGAGCCCGAGCAGAAAGCGCGCAGCCGCGAAGCTCTTCGGTCCGACGACGAACGCTGTCGCCATCGAGAACAGGCCCCACGTGATCATGATTCTCGCGATCCACACGCGCGCCCCGACCCTCTGCATGATCAGGTTGCTCGGAATCTCGAACAGGAAGTAGCCGATGAAGAACAGGCCGGCACCGACACCGAACTGCTCGGCCGTGAGGCCGAGATCCTTGTTCATCGTGAGCGCGGCAAAACCGACGTTGGTCCTGTCGAGATAACTGATCACGTAGCAGACGAAGATGAACGGAAGAATGCGCCGGAACGCCTTGGCGAGCGTGCGCTCGCTGGCCGCGTAATCGTCGCCGGCCAGGCGCTCCGCGGATGGCGCGTCGGCGCGCGGTGCGTCATCGCCGGCATGCAGCGCGTGCGAAATGGTCATGCTTGTCTCCTTCGTCGCGCGGCTGGCGGCGCGATCTTTCGGCATACGGGCGGCAAGCCGGCGAGCGGCTTCCCGGTTCGTGGGTCTCAGTCCTTCCTCGCTGCCTGTTTCGGCAGCGGGCCGGCAATGGCCATGTCCGCTGTCAGGACGGAACCGGACGTCGATTCGGTGATGAAAAGCGTCTTCATGTCCGGGCCGCCGAAGCACACGCTGGTGAGCGATGCCCCTTTCGGTCCGGTCAGGATCTCGACGGGCTCCGCGTAGTGGTTGAGCACCCATACGCGGCCGAGCCCCGGATTCGCGACGAACAGGCGCCCTTCGAGATCGACGGTGAGACCGTCGGGGCCGCTCGGGCCGTATGACGTAAAGAACTGGCTGACCTTGCTGACCGCCCCGTCGGCCTGCAGCGGCATGCGCCAGACGGAATTGCCGCGCGTCATTGCGACGAACAGCACTTTCTCGTCGCGCGACAGAACGAGCCCGTTCGGGCTCGGGCAGGTGCCGAGCAGCATGTCGAGCTTGCCGTCGGGCGACAGCCGATACACGCGGCCGGTCGGATCGTGCAGCCCGGTCTGCCCCTGGTCGGTGAAATAGATGTTGCCGGCCGAGTCGAACGTCAGGTCGTTCACGCCCTTGAAGCGCTCGGTGTTGCGGCGCTCGAGATAGGGGCGAACTTCACCGCGCGCGGTATCGAGCAGCATCAGGCCGTTCCGGTAGTCGGTAATGATCAGGTGCGATGCGTCGAAGCGCTTCATCCCGTTGGGCTCGCCGTCGTATTCGACGACGAGCTCCCAGTCGCCCGACGACGAAATGCGGAAAATGCGCCCATGCGGAATGTCGGTGACGAACAGATAGCCGTCCGGATCCCAGACCGGCCCTTCGAGAAAGGAATCCGTGACCATTCCGCCGCGGTTCGCGCGCGCCCATTCCGTGCGGACGTCCGGCTTGCGAAACTTCTCCGGCATGCGCGTGAACACTTCGGCTTCGCGCACGTCGGGACTCGTCAGATAAAACATGCGTACCTCGATGTTCAGGGTTCAAGCCGCGCTGTGCGCGCGTTCGTCCAGCGCCGCGAGGATGTTGGCGGCCGCGCCCTTCCCCATGTTCACGTACGCGGCATCGCTCACGCCGCCGATATGCGGTGACAGAATCGCGTTGGGGATCTGCTGGAACGGGTGCGGCGCCGTCATCGGTTCCACGTCGAAGCTGTCGAGACCGGCCGCGTGCAAGTGGCCGCTCGCCAGCGCGTCGGCAAGCGAGGCTTCGTCGATCAGGCCGCCGCGTGCGGTATTGACGAGAATCGCGCCGCGCTTGAAACGCGCGAGCGTGTCGCGGTTGAGCATCCGGCGGTTGTCGGCCGTCAACGGGCAATGCAGCGACACGACGTCCGACTCCGCGTACAGCGTGTCGAGCGGCACCAGCTTCACACCGGCGGGCGCTTCCTTCGCGAACGGATCGAACGCGAGCACCTTCATGCCGAACGCCGCGCCGATCGCGGCCACGCGCCGGCCGATCGCGCCGAGTCCGACGAGGCCCAGCGTGCGCCCGTCGAGTTCGACGGACTTGTGCGTCGACTTGTCCCAATGACCTTCGCGCATGCGGATATCGAGCTGCGGAACCGACTTCGCACACGCGAGCAGCAGCGCCCATGCGTGCTCGGCTACGGCGGCCGCATTCGCGCCGACCGCGGCGCGCACCGCGATGCCGCGTGCGGCGGCAGCGTCCTGATCGATCACGTCGATGCCGCTGCCGTGCTTCGAAATCACCTGCAGGTTTTCGGCCGCGTCCATGATGCGGGCGTTGATCTTGCCGTACCGGACGATGATCGCGACCGGCTTGTGCCGAGTGCAGAGCGCGACGATGTCGTCCTCGGTCGGTTGCTTGCCGGCGAACACGACGTCGAACTGCGCAAGCATGTCGAGCGCTTGCGGTGCAAGGTCGGCGGCGGTCACGAGGACCACGGGCTTGTGCGAAGCGGTCTGCATCACAGTGCCTCGCCTTCGGCCAGCATGCCGGCTGCGCGCAGTTCCTTCTCGATCCAGCCCGGACGAAGGTCGCCCTTGTGGATCGCCGCGATACGCGCGGTTTCGAAGTCGAGCTTTTTCTGCGCGAGATCGACGATGCGCGCGACGTCGGCACGCGGAATGACGACGACGCCGTCGGTGTCCCCGACCACCAGGTCGCCCGGATTGACCGTCGTGCCGCCCAGCGAGATCGGCGCATTCACGCGGCCCGCGATGCTTTTCGTCGGGCCGCACGGATTGAGGCCGGCCGAGAAGATCGGATAGTCGCCGTTGGCGAGTTCGTGCGCGTCGCGCACCGCGCCGTCGATGATGATGCCGGCGATGCCGCTCGCCTTCGCCTGCGCCGCCATGATTTCGCCGAGCAGCGCGCACGAGATGTCGCCCTTGCCGTCGACCACGATCACGTCGCCCGGCTTCGCGACGGCGAGCGCCGCATGGATCGCGAGGTTGTCGCCCGCGCGGACTTCGACCGTGACCGCGGGGCCGGCGACCTTCATCTTCGGCGACAACGGCCGCACGCGGCCATGCACCGTGCCGCGGCGGCCGGCGACGTCGGCCAGGATCGCGGCTTGATAGCGCGCGGCGGCCTGAACGAGCTCGGGCGACACGCGCTCGATGTCGCGATTGATCGGGGAAGTGCTGACGGATGGCTTGCTCATGATTCGACCTCAGGTTGATCGTTGTACTCTGTACAACACTGGTGTACATGGTGAAATCACTATAGCCAGATGACGCGCGCCGTGACACTGGCGTTTACCCTTTTACGTGGTAAACCTTCGTTTTACCCTGTACAATGCCTTGGCAAATGTCGATGGGAGACGAGCAATGGGAAATGAAGGGGTCGTTGCCGTGGAAAAGGCGCTTTCGCTGCTGGACTGCTTCAAGCCCGGCGCCGAATCGCAGTCGCTCGCGATGCTGTCGCAGGCATCCGGCATGCATAAGACGACGGTCTATCGCCTGATGAACTCACTGGAGCGAATGGGCTATGTCGTGCGCGCTCAGTCCGGCAACTATTCGCTTGGGCATCGCGTGCTGTACCTGGGCAAGCTGTACGAGCAGTCGTTCCATCTGTCCGCGGTGGTTGAACCGGCGCTGCATGCGCTCGCCGCGCTGACGAAAGAAAGCGCATCGTACTACGTGCACGACAACGGGCAGCGGCTTTGCCTGTTTCGGGCCGAGCCGTCCGAAGGTCTACGTGAAACGCGGCTTGCGGGGACGATACTGCCGCTCGATGACACGGCCATCAGCCAGGTGATCCGTTTCTGGGGGCTCGGCGAGCCGATCTATGACGCGCCGCCTGCACTGCCCCTCTTCACCGCGGGTGCGCGCGACGTGCACACGGCAGCGTTCGCGGTGCCTGTGTTCGGCGCCGGCGACAAGTTCATGGCGGCGCTGACGCTTTCCGGTCCTGCGTCTCGCCTCAGCGTCGCGCACGAGTCGGGCGAGCTGGATCGGCCGCAGTTGGACGCGGCCGCCGATCTATCCCGGAAGCTGGGCGCGAGTGTCGCGCTCTGCGAGAACATCTACGGCACCTGATCGCCGCTTTGACAAAGGCAGGATTCAGGTCGACGAGCCGTTCGTCGCCCGGCTGCGGACGCCTTCGTACAACGCCACGCCAAACGGAGGAGTTCTGCCTGCTTAAAATTTAACTGCCCAACCGTTCACGGAAACGGGTCAACCTCAGATTCCACCGCCCCCCACGGAACACCCCAGATATCACGATTCATTTAACTTTGAATCGCACCTGCGCTACGAGCCAATGCCCGAAAGGCTTTCCGTTCCGCCCCCTTAAAACGAAACTCACGTCAGCTCGCCCGGACACTAAATAGACACTAAAAAGCGGGAGTATCGAAGCCGCACCTAGATGTCGGGGAGTGAGGCGATCCCGCGAGGCAGCCATGCTGAGTATCGGCTGACCTCGGATCACCCGGCTTTGTCTACCGCCCCATCTCCTTTGACCTCGTCTTCGAAATTCGACGTCTCCCGCAACTTGTCCAGCACTTCCCGATAGCTATCATGCAGTTCCGGCCAGTCCACACCAGGCTCCAGTGCCGCTGGATCAAGCCGACCAGAAGTCACTGCAAGACGCACGGCGGGATGACGGTGTCCGACTTTAGCCAACCATCCGGTACATGCGAACTCCTCCCCTTGCCGGGATTGATGACACGCAAACATACTGGCTCCAAAATCCGGACCCATGCCCCGGTGATCAGGGCATGTATCAGCCAGCTTTTCGGCTAGGTCGAGATCGAAGTTTGGAATATCTGCCGCCCCCGCGGCACGACGCCACGGACACGATGCACAAGGTTTGCCTGGTGTTTTCATAATTCAAATCTTGCTCTTTCCCCCAGCGGGCACTGACTCCGGAAATCCAACCTCTTGCAGCCAGAAATGCCGGCGGGGCCATACCGCGACACCGTTACGCTCTCGGACCACACGGAAAGCAGCGTGAGCGAGTCTATGTACACCACCATAAGCGCACATCTGCATCGGCAGTAGGCTTGCCTCACTCGACACACGGCCCCTTCGAAGCCGCGTCTTGCCACGCGGCTTCCACGGCCCAATCCCCAGCGCAGGCATGGCCAAGTATTGTTCCAGTGGCTTCGTCATAAACGATCGCACCATCGACGACGTACGCCGACGCCGCGCGTGGGCACTTCACCCGAACCAATCCGCGAGCCTGCGCTTCCGCCACGTGGCCCGGTCGGCTACGGTCGTTCGACATGTCTTTTCCTAGTTTCGCGCACGCGAAAATCACCTCTCGCCCTCCTATCGCACTGTGCCATTCTTGCAGTGTCCACACCACATGCCTTTGCTCGCATTGCACAATGCAGGGCGGCCACAATACGGGCAACGGATCGAGAGTGATCCTAAGTACATAGCATTTCCTCGCTCAAAACCGGATCGTGTCAACCGGCACGTCAATCTCATGGCGCATCAGGACTGCGTCACGGAAGGCACGCCATTCCTCTGTGCCAGCCGCCTCGTGTGTGCAATGCAGGCACTGGTCCGCGCCGGCCAACTGCTCGGTTATGGTCCGATGTACGTCTACGCCAAAACGCTTGCTGAATCGCCCGACACATGATCCATCGTGCCCCGTCACCCACACGGTATCGCCGGCCGTCGAGACGTCGATGCTGTAAAGCTGTTCCATCATTTCCGTTTCCTTAGGCCAGTTCGTACTTGTCGAGCAGTTCGAGTTTTCGCATCTCTTTGCGACGTCGCTCTTGTCGCGCCTCCTCGGTCGGAATGATGTCGCGCTTTGCCGCCAGCGTCGCGTCGTAGCGTTCGATTTCCACCACGAGCGTCAGGAGTTCCCTAAGTTCCGCTTTGGCTCTTGTGAACATATCATTTCCTTTTTCAGTGGATCGGCCGGCGCCACGATTACTTGATCACCTGCATCCCTGCAACCTTGGAGGCCATCACATCGAAAGTAGCCGTGTACTCGCACTCCGCTACATGCCCAGAACGCTCGATCAGGCAGTCAGCGAAATCCGCCTTTGCGGATGCCGCGAAAACTCGAAGTGCCCTTCGTACCGTGTCAGCACTTTCGATAATCAGTTCTTTGGTGCCAATCATCGAGTCGATGATGTCCTTTATCTGCTCTCGTTCGACGCCGTAGCAGCGCCCGAGTACCCACACGACCTCGACCAATGCAACCTGCGAAACGTACCCCGGCCTCTCGGCCGACAGGGACTCCATCAGCAGCGTCGCCTTCTTCGACTGAACCTCGTCGTCTTGCGCGAAGTAGCGGACCAGCACGTTTGTATCCAGTCCGATCATCGCGCCGACGCCCCCTGCTCAGCGATGGCCCGATTCATGTCATCAATCGACACCGGTTTCGCAGGCTTCTTCACAACGCCCTTGAGCGCCACGAGCGAGCGCGTTGCCGGATAGACCTCATACCGGCCTGTCGCCTCGTTGAAGCTGAATTCGATCCGGTCACCGGCCTCCAAGCCAAGTTGATTTCTCACGTCTACCGGGATTGTGACCTGACCCTTTGAAGTGATAGTTGCCGCAGTCATAACGATACCCCCTTATTCCTTACTTTATGGTAAGGTGGATCGAAAAGCAAGGGGCACTACGGACGCATCGCACCGCCACGAGAACATCGAGTTCCAACGACACAATCCCGAGCAAATTGTCCGGACTATCCGCCGAATACATCCCACTCGATCGTCGATCCGTCTGTCGGTCTCTTATGGAGACGGGGTTCACCCGATCGAATTTCGACGGCATCTCGCCAGGCTGGCCAGTGAGCCGGGGTATCGGTGGCGCGCCTGGCGATGGAGCATGGGGTGAATCCGAACCTGGTGTTCAAATGGCGTCGAGCGTTGCGTGCCGGCGAATACGATCCGGTGGATTTGCTGCCCGTAACGGTGGAAGCACCGGCGCAAGAGATGGAACCGCCGACCCCGGCCTCAGTTGTCAGTGCCGGACCAGCGGGCGCCATTGACATCAGCGTAGGCAACACCCGCGTGCGCATCGAAGGCTCGCCCCAGGAAGCTACGCTGTTGCTGGTGCTCCGCATGTTGTGCGGCGCGTCGGGACCGACAGCATGATCGGGCTTCATCTGCTGCTGGAGCCCGCCATCAAGGAGAGCACCGATTTCGAGAAAGTCGTCAATCGCCTTCTCGGTCTCACATGGCGTTGCCTCCGCGGCGACGAGCGCGTCAATCTCGGCGTGCCCCGACATCGGGGTCCTCGGCATCAAGCCAGGTCAGCGGTACAAGCTTTTCGCCGTAGCGCCACTCGCGCACAAAATGGACACCATCTCGCCCCTCCCAGAATTGGTGCCCCGCGTGGTCGAGCACAATGATCTGCAGGTGCTCCCTGAACTTAGACGCAGCCAACCCAAAAATAGCGAAAAATCGCTTTACCGCGTCCGAATCCTCGTCCGGCACCTGATAGTCCTCTTCGATACTGTTATCCGAGAGACGTCGGGGGAAGTACACCTGGCTCGGTTGGTCGAAGACGAGCAAGCCTGGAACAGGTGAATGCTCTTCCCGAGCGAACAGCCAGTGGAGTGCCAAGAGCGCCGACACATGGTAAGTTAGCCAATTTGCACCACTTCCGAGCTGCCAAAGATAGTCAAAACCACCATTCTCATTGCTGACTTTGACCGTCAACTCCTTGATGTCGAGAAACAGTTCCGCGGACTCGTCTTCTGCGTCGAGTCGACGCGCAAGCCCTTCCATCGACCGCTTGAGACGCAACTGAATTTTCGCGAGTCGTTCCTCGTAGGAATGGCCCGCCAATTCTCCTTCCAAGACTCCGATGCGGGCCAGAATCCGGTCGAGCTCTTCGCGCGTAGCGTTGTTTTCCTTACCCTTGTAGACCACGAGTGCTTGTTCGAGCGCTCCGATGAATCGGGCCGCCTGCGTAGCCAACAGCTTCTGCTGTCTCGCATGCCGATTCCGGGCCTCGATGCCTTTCCTCTTCGCGGCGACAGCGCCGAGCTCGTCAACTAGCTTCCGCAAATCCTCATCCAACTTGACCCAATCTCGGTCGTACACTGAGGGAGCTCGAGAAACCCGTCGCGCATCTGACTCAACGACGACCAGTGCATCGACGAGCGTGTCGACTTTTTCAGCATGGCTATCGAGTGATTGACTGCACACCGGACAGGTCGCATCGACAGTATTCGTGATATGCGAGTGAAGCCACCTCGAAAGACCAAGACGCTCCTGTCGTTTCTCAAGAGACAGTTCGAATTGATTGACCGTCGCACGAAGGTCAGAAAGTCGGCTCATACGGTGCCGAATCTCAGCCACCTGAGCAGCCAGGGTCGCCTCCCGTTCCGTAAGCTGGCCATACTCGTCTGCAGCGTCCGATATTGTAGTGGTCTAATGAATCCGGACACTGATTTAGGCGAGAATGGTCGCCATGAAGAGGTGTCTGATGAGCAAGCAAC
>NZ_QTPV01000061.1:0-35488 GCF_003857985.1 Burkholderia sp. Bp9090 | reverse complement strand
CCGGCGGCTTGTAAGCGATGCAATCGACCTCGACCTTGCAATCGATGACCATGCTCGACTGCACGCACGCGCGTGCCGGCGGATGCTCGCCGAAGTACGACACGAACACCTTGTTGAACGACGCGAAATCGCGTGCGTCGTCGAGCCACACGCCGCAGCGCACGACGTGCTCGAGGCCGTAGCCGGCTTCCTTCAGGATCGCGATCACGTTCTCGATCGTCTGCTTCGACTGCGTGACGATCCCGCCTTCGACGACCTCGCCGTTCACCATCGGCGTCTGGCCCGACACGTACAGCCAGCCGTCGGCCTCGACCGCGCGTGCAAACGGCATCACCTGCCCGCCGGTACCCTTCGCTTCGCCCACGCCATATCGCTTCATCGTTTCACTCCTGGTTGGTCGACCGGCCTCGGCGCGCAAGCGCCGGCGCCGGTCCCATGCAACACACGGTTGCGGATGCGCGCGCCGGCATGGCGCACGCGGCAAATCGGATCAGGACCGCGTTCAGAACGCGGCGTCGGCACTCGCCGCCACGCGCTCGCCGCGCGCGACGAAACCGCCGGCGCGCTCGCCGGTCGGCTGGCCGTTCTCGTAGGTCAGCACGCCGTTCACCCACACCGCGTCGATCCCGTGCGCGGGCTGTTGCGGCTTCTCGAACGTCGCCGCATCGATCACGCGCGCCGGATCGAACAGCACGAGATCCGCGTGGTAGCCGACGTGCACCTCGCCGCGCCGCGCGATCCCGTAGCGGCGCGCGGACAGCGACGTCATCTTGCGGATCGCCTCCTCGAGCGGCAGCAGGTTCGTGTCGCGCACGTAGTGCCCGAGCACGCGCGGGAACGCGCCCCACAGCCGCGGGTGCGGCAGCGGATCGTTCGGCAGGCCATCCGAGCCGACCATCGTCGCCGGATGCGACAGGATGCGGCGCACGTCGTCCTCGGACATGTTGTGGTACACGGCGCCGGCCGGGCGGATCCGCTGCGCGGCCTCCTGCTCGGTCACGCCCCAGTCGGCCGCGATCGCCTTCAGCAGCTTGCCCGCGACTTCCGGATGCGGCTCCGACCACGTGATCGTGATGTCGATGTCGCCCGTCACCTGCTTCAGGTCGAGCGTCGACGAACTGCGGCTGTACGGATAGCAGTCGCAGCCGACCGGCTGGTAGCGGCGCGCGCCTTCGAGCGACGCGAGCACCTCGGTGCTGCGCCCCCAGTTCGACGGGCCTGCGCACTTCAGGTGCGAGATCACGACCGGCACCTGCGCGTGACGGCCGACGCGGTACGCCTCGTCCATCGCGTCGAGGATCGCGTCGAATTCGGTGCGCATGTGCGTCGTGTAGAGCGCGCCCGCGTTCGCGAGCGGCTCGGCGAGCGCCATCACTTCCTCGGCCGGCGCCGCGAACGCGGAGCCGTACGCAAGGCCCGACGACAGCCCGAGCGCGCCGTTCGCGAGCGCTTCCTCGAGTTGCGTGCGCATCCCGGCGATTTCGCCGTCGGTCGCCGCGCGGTCGAGGCGGTCCATCTGGTTGTTGCGCAGCGCGGTGTGCCCGACGAGCGCCGCGACGTTCACGGCCGGACGCGCGTCGTTGACGGCCGCGACGTAGGCAGCGAAGGTCGGATAGCGGAACGCGTCGCGATCGCCGAGCAGGTTCATCGGGTCGGGCGGATCGCCCGCGAGCGTCACCGGCGACGCGCTGATCCCGCAGTTGCCGACGATCACGGTCGTCACGCCTTGCGAGATCTTCGGCAGCATCTGCGGCGCGCGGATCACGTGCGTGTCGTCGTGCGTGTGCACGTCGACGAAGCCCGGCGCGAGCGCGCGGCCGTTCGCATCGACGACGGTCTCGGCAAGCCAGTTCGACAGGTTGCCGATCGCCGCGATCACGCCGTTGCGGATCGCGACGTCGCGCGTGACGGGCGGTGCGCCCGTGCCGTCGTACAGCTGCGCGCCGACGATCAGCGTATCGGCGGCTTCGGGATGCGAATGCATGGTCAGTCTCCTACCGGTTGACGGTCTCCGCCGCCGCGGTGCGCATCGAGCGCATGCTTGATGCGGCGCAGCGATTCTCGGCCCGCATCGCCGAGCCGCAGCGCGACTCCGGTGACGAGCACGTCGATCGCCATCATCATCGCGTAGCGCGATGTCGAAGGCTTGTAGATGAAATCGGTTTCGAACGCGACGACCGGGATCAGGTGGTCGGCGAGCTTCGCGAGCGGCGAAGCCGGCGCGGTGATCGCGATCAGCTTCGCGCCGTAGCGCTTCGCGAGGCGGCAGCTCTCGAGCAGCTCGGGCACGCGCCCGCTCACCGACAGCGCGACGACCACGGTGTCGCGCGACAGCGTCGCCGATACCATCCGCTGCAGCAGGCTGTCCTGGTAGCTCGCGACCGGCCGCCCGAAGCGCACGAGCCGGAAGCGCAGTTCGTCGGCGAGCGCGGTCGAGCCGCCGCCCTGCCCGTACACGTAGACCATCTTCGCGCCGGCGAGGAGATCGGCCGCGGCATCGAACGACGTGTTGCGCAGCAGCTGGTGGTTGTGCGCGAGCGCGACGCGGATCTCGTCGTAGACGACCGATGCCGGGCTCGCGTCCGCTTCCGCAGGCTCGCCGGACGGCACGAGAAAGCGCTGGCCGACCGCCGCCGCCTGCGCGACGAGCACCTTCAGTTCGCGCACGTCGCGGCAGCCGACGGCCTTCGCGAACCGCGTGACCGTCGCGACGCTGACTTCCGCGTCGCGCGCGAGCGCGCCGATGCTCGCATGCGCGGCGCGCGCGAGATCGGCGAGGATGAAGGCCGCGACCTTGCGTTCGGCCTCGCGCAGCTCGGGCGCGCATTCGGCGATCCGCGCGACGATGTCGAGGACCGGCTGGGCAACCGGTTGCTCGGCGGTGAACGGAACGGACGGAGTGGCGGACGAATTCATCTGCGGAAAAGGGTATGGCGCTTTATGTTACTAAATAACATCACCGCGCCGATGCTACTTTCTGTACCATCTGCATGTCAACTTCAGTGCAATGCATAGTGATGATGGAGCGGGATGACATGAAAGTTACAAACTATCAGGAACCGACAATCAATCCGTTGGGCAAGGGCCTCGGCAACCTGCCGAGCGCGAGCGTGCCGCTCGACGACGCAGGCCGCCTCGAGTGGAACCTGCTCGCGGAAGACGTCAGCCTGCCGGCAGCGGTGCTGTATGAGGATCGCATCGAACACAATCTGAACTGGATGCAGGCGTTCGTCCAGCAGTACGGCGCGCAGTTCGCGCCGCACGGCAAGACGACGATGGCGCCGCAACTGTTCCGCCGCCAGCTCGCCGCCGGCGCGTGGGGCATCACGCTCGCGACCGCGCACCAGACGCAGGCCGCGTATCACGGCGGCGTGCGCCGCGTGCTGCTCGCGAACCAGCTGGTCGGCCGCCAGAACATGACGATCATCGCGGGGCTGCTGTCCGATCCCGACTTCGAGTTCTTCTGCCTCGTCGATTCGGCCGACAGCGTCGACCAGCTCGGCCGCTTCTTCGGCGAAGCGAAGAAAACGCTGAACGTGCTGATCGAGCTCGGCGTGCCGGGCGGCCGCGCGGGCGTGCGCGACGCCGCGCAGCGCACCGCCGTGCTCGATGCGATCGCGCGCTATCCGGACACGCTGAAGCTGGCCGGCATCGAACTCTACGAAGGCGTGCTGAAGGAGGAAGGCGAGATCCGCGCGTTCCTGCAGGACGCGGTCGCGTTCACGCGCGAGCTGGCCGAAGCCGGCCGCTTCGCGCGCACGCCGGCGATCCTGTCGGGTGCCGGCTCGGCGTGGTACGACGTGGTCGCGGAGGAATTCGCGAAGGCGTCCGATGACGGTTTCGCGGAAGTCGTGCTGCGTCCGGGCTGCTACCTGACGCACGACGTCGGCATCTACAAGAAGGCGCAGACCGACGTGTTCGCGCGGAACCCGATCGCCCGCAGGATGGGCGAAGGGCTGCTGCCGGCGCTGCAGCTGTGGGCGTACGTGCAATCGGTGCCGGAAGCCGACCGCGCGATCATCGCGCTCGGCAAGCGCGACGCGGCGTTCGACGCGGGCCTGCCCGAGCCGGCGCGCCACTTCCGCCCGGGTCGCGACAGCGCGCCGCGCGACGTCGCCGCGAGCGAAGGCTGGGCCGTCACCGGGATGATGGACCAGCACGCGTACCTGCAGATCCCGCCGGGCGCGGACGTGAAGGTCGGCGACATGGTCGCGTTCGATATCTCGCATCCGTGCCTGACGTTCGACAAGTGGCGCCAGCTGCTCGTGCTCGATCCGCAGTTCCGCGTGACGGAAGTCGTCGAAACCTTCTTCTGACGCCTGGCGCGCCATCGCGCCGCCTCGCCGCCCCACCGCAGCGCGGGGCGGCCGTCACGCGCGCTTCAATCTGCCGGAGTACACTGCGCTTTCGTCCTCGGGGCTGCTTCGGCGCCGCAGCGCATGCCTGCCGCGCCCGGCGCGAACGGCCCCTCAACGCTGTTCAATGGAGAAAGCCATGGCCGCGAAGAAGATCCTGTTCCTGACCGGTGATTTCGCCGAAGACTACGAAACGATGGTGCCGTTCCAGGCGCTGCAGGCCGTCGGCCATCACGTCGATGCAGTCTGCCCGGGCAAGCGCGCGGGCGACAAGGTCAAGACCGCGATCCACGATTTCGAGGGCGACCAGACCTACACCGAGAAGCCCGGCCACAATTTCACGCTGAACGCGACGTTCGACGACGTCGATGCGGCGGGCTACGACGCGCTCGCGATCGCGGGCGGCCGCGCGCCGGAATACCTGCGTCTCGACGCGAAGGTGATCGCGCTGGTGCGCGCGTTCGCCGAAGCCGGCAAGCCGATCGCCGCGATCTGCCATGCGGCGCAGCTGCTCGCGGCCGCCGACGTGATCCGCGGCAAGCGCATCTCGGCCTACCCGGCCTGCGCGCCCGAAGTAAAGCTCGCGGGCGGCGAGTATGCGGACATCCCGGTCGACGCGGCCGTGACCGACGCGCCGTTCGTCACCGCGCCCGCGTGGCCCGCGCATCCGGCGTGGCTCGCGCAGTTCCTCGCGCTGCTCGGCACGCGCATCGAGCTGTGAACGAGGTGGAATGAATTGAAGTGAAACGCCGGCCGGCGGCGGGTTCGCGCAGCCCGCATGCCGCGCCGATCAAGACCGGCCGACGGGGCGCATCCCGTCGCGCCGCTTCCGCACCGCCCTTCAGTGCGATGCCGGCGTCGAGCCGACATCCGCAATCCGCGACTCCAGCATCGCCAGCGCGCCCGACAGGGCGGTCAGCACGTCGTCCGGCAGTTGCGCCATCGTCTGGTCGAGGAACGCCTTGCGGCGCGGCAGGCACGCGTCGAACGCGGCGCGGCCCTCGGCGGTCAGCGTGACGTTGGTCACGCGGTTGTCGCGCGCATCGGACGCGCGCTCGATCCAGCCGAGCGCGTCGAGCGACTTCAACTGGCGCGTGAGCGCGCCCGGATCGATGCGCAGCACCTCGACGAGCTTCTTCTGCGACGAATGCCCGTCCATCGTGTGCAGCGCGACCATGATGCGCCAGCGCGGCATCGGCTGCCCGACGTGCGTTTCGAACGCGGTCATGAACGCGCGATACGTGCGTCCGAATTGCTGCAAGATCGCGACGCGGTCCTGTTCTTCCATGCGCTGATGCCTACTCGTTCAATCGGTGAATCGTTCAATCGGCCGCGACATGCGGCTCGATCTTGTGCCGCAGCGCGATCGGCGGCACGCGGCGGGACTGCCACACCGACACCACGGCGACGACGGCCGCCATCGCGACACCCAGGTGAATCGCGCCGACCAGCGATTCGCGGGCCGTTTCCAGCAGCAGCGCGCCATTATGCCCGGCGCGGGTCAGCTCCGCGACCAGACCGCCTTGCGCGGCGCGGTCGATCAGGATCTGCGGATCGGCGAGCTGCGCGTGCCACTGCAGCGCGTGCTCGCCCGACAGCGCGTCGCGCACACCGCTCGAATACATCTGGTTGACCAGCGTGCCCGTGAGCGCGGTGCCGATCATCCCGCCGACCATGCGCAGCGACTGCAGCAGCGCGGTCGCGATGCCGAGGTGCTCGCGGCCGGCCGTCTGCTGCGCGAACACGGTGAGGTTCGGCAGCACGAAGCCGAGGCCGATACCGCCCGCGACCATCAGCGCCATCAGCATCCAGGTCGGCGTCGTGTGCGTCGACACGACGATGCCCGCGCATGCGATCGCGAACAGCACGAAACCGACGTGCAGCATCGCGTTCGGATTGCGGATGCGCGTGACGACGCGGCCGTTCATGATGCTGCCGATCGTGATGAACACGACGAGCGGCGTGATCACGAGCCCCGCCGCCTTCGGCGACATCCCGAAGCCGCCCTGGAACAGCAGCGGCGCGTAGAACAAGAGCGAGAACATCGAGAAGCCGGCCAGGATCGCGAGCACGAACAGCGCCGACAGCGCGCGGTTGCCGAACATGTCGAACGGCAGAATCGGCTGCGCGCAGCGCTTTTCCCAATGCCACAAGCCGATGCCGGCGCCGACCGCGACGACCAGCAGCAGCGAGGCCCAGCTCATCACGCCGTACTTCGGCAGCCATTCGACGAACAGCTGCAGCGCACCGAGCGAGACCGCGATCAGCAGCGCGCCGGGCCAGTCGAGCCGCATCTTGCGGTCGTGCTCGACGTGCCGCAGGTGCGGCAGGTAGCGCCACACGAAGAACAGCGACAGCAGGCCGACCGGCAGGTTGACGTAGAACACCGAGCGCCAGCCGAACGACTGGGTCAGGATCCCGCCGAGCGACGGTCCGACCGCGTTCGCGATGCCGAACGCGGAGCTCATCAGCACCTGCCAGCGCAACCGCACGACGGAATCGGGGAACAAATCGGGAATGCACGCGAACGCGGTACCGACCAGCATCCCGCCGCCGATCCCCTGCAGGCCGCGCGCGAGCACCAGGAACAGCATGTCGTTGGCCATCCCGCACAGCACCGATGCGCCGGTGAACACGACGATCGACGCGATCACGAACCACTTACGGCCGTAGTAGTCGCCGAGGCGGCCGAAGATCGGCACGGTGATCACGGAACTGAGCAGGTACGAGGTCGCGACCCACGCGTACAGGTCGAAACCCCTCAACTCGGCGACGATGGTCGGCAACGCGGTGCCGACGACCGTCTGGTCGAGCGCGACGAGCATGGTGACGAACGAGATCCCGATCATCGCCAGCAGCGATTCGCGGAACGGCAGGACTTGCCCGCTCGAATGGTGGGCGGCAGTATGGACGGCCATTTTTTGTTGATGCAACTTTTGACGAGTCAAACAATCTCAAAATTCTAGCACGGCGGAGTAATCTAGGCCGGCGAAGGTGCGGGGCCCGTTCCCCACCATCAAGGAGAAAGATGGAACCGATTTCAATCACGCCTGCCGCGACGCTGTCGCCGGAAGACCAGGATGCGTTGCGACGCGCGAAACAGGTGCTGGAAAGCCCGTCGCTGACGATGAAGCTGACCGGCGTGCTGGGCGCGCCGGTCGAGAAGATGATCGCGCGGCTGCCGGACTTCGCGACCGGCAAGATCAACGACGCGACGCAGCTTGCGCTGCGCAAGTGCCTGAACATCGCGCTGCGCACGCTCGGCAAGCCGCAGACGCCCGATGCCGAGCCGGACAAGCCGAGCAACCTGCTGCACAAGCTCGCGGTCGCGACGACCGGCGCGGCGGGCGGCGCGTTCGGCTTCCTCGCGCTGCCGGTCGAGCTGCCGGTCACGACCACGCTGATCTTCCGCTCGGTATGCGACATCGCGCGCAGCGAGGGCGAGGACCTGGGCTCGGTGGACACGCAGCTGCAGTGCCTGGCCGTGCTCGGCATGGGCGGCAACCCGGACAAGCGGGAAGAGGACGCCGATCTCGGCTATTTCGTGCTGCGCGGCGCGCTCGCGCAGGCGATTTCGAAGGCGTCGTCGGACATCACGACGAAAGGGATCGCCGCGCACAGCTCGGCGGCGGTATTCAAGCTCGTGCAGACGGTGGCATCACGCTTCTCGGTGCAGGTCACCGAGCAGATGGCCGCGAAGTCGATCCCGGCGATCGGCGCGGTGCTCGGCGCGACCGTCAACACGCTGTTCATCGACCACTTCCAGCAGATGGCGCACGGCCACTTCACCGTGCGCCGGCTCGAGCGCAAGTACGGCTCGGTGGCGGTACAGGCCGCGTATCAGGCGATCGACGGCTCGCCCGCGCGCTGAACCGCCCGCTCGACCGCGACGCGGCGCAGGAACGCGGCCGCCCGGTCGAGCGCGGCGCGCGACTCCGGCACCATCGGCGTGTACAGCTGCCACACGTGCGGCATGTCGGGCCACACCTCGATCTCCACCGGCACGCCGGCCGCTTTCGCGCTGTCGGCGACGCGGCGCGCGTCGTCGAGCAGCACCTCGGTGCTGCCGGCCTGGATGAAGAGCGGCGGCAGCCCGGTGAAGTCCGCATAGAGCGGCGACGCGTACGGATGCGTCGCCGATGCGTCGCCCAGATACAGTTGCGCCGCCTTCGGCAGCGCCGCGGCCGCGAACATCGGGTCGAGGCCGTCGTTGCTGCGCATCGTCGCGCCGGTGCCGGCCAGGTCGGTCCAGGGCGAGAACAGGATCGCGCCGGCCGGCAACGGTTCGCCACGATCGCGCAGCGCGACGAGCGTCGCAAGCGCGAGGCCGCCGCCCGCGGAATCGCCGCCGAACACAATCGACTCGGGCGGCGTGCCGAGCGCGAGCAATTGCCGGTACGCGGCCAGCGCGTCGTCGAGCGCGGCCGGGAAGCGGCTCTCGGGTGCGAGCCGGTAATCGAGCGAGAACGAGCGCACGCCCGCGCGCTTGGTGAGGCCGAACACGAGCGGCCGATGGGTTTTCGTCGAACAGAAGTAGTAGCCGCCGCCGTGGAAGTACAGCAACGTGCGGCCGGGCCCGCGCGCGCCGAGCGCATCGGTGCGTTCGAGCCATTCGCCCCGCAGCGGCGCGTCGCCGGGACGGTAGCATTCGCGCAGCCGGTAGCCCGACGGCGCGCGACGCGGCACGACCGTTCTGAGGTCGGTGAAGCGCCGCGCGCGGGCGGGATCGAGCACCGGGCGCGTGGTCTCGGGACGAAACTGCCGGCGCAGCAGCCAGCACGCGAACTTGCTTTGCCAACTCATCGAACCTACTCCGTCATCGCAGTGTCACGATGGTACGTGCGATCGTTGCCGCGCCGCTCGACGGGAGCCTCTACATCAAACGCCAGCCTCGGTTTGCCGGCCTAGGTTCGCCTGCCTCAGTTCGCCGGCATCACCTGGCCGCGGATCTCGCCGGCCGGATGCTCCTTCGTGTGCACGTTGAAGTACCACTTGCCGCTCATCAGGTCGGTCACCTGCGCGTCGGTGAGCGCTTTCGATCCCTTGATCGGGCTCGCGAGCTCGTCCTTCGGGATCGGCACCTGCACGCCGGCGTTCTGGCCGACCGGCGCGGGCCCGTGGAAGTGCGCGGCGGTCGCCGGCCCCGTGAGGTGTTCGTAAGTCACCGTCCACTGCAGCAGGTGGCTGGCCGTGTCGTAGGTCGCATCGACGGCGCCGGCGCCCTTGGTCGCGGTGGGCGGCACTTCGCTCGACGGCTGCAGGTTGGCGGACAGGCGCACCGTTTCGGCGGCGGCGCTGCCGGCGGCCAGCACGCCCGCGAGCAACGCCACCTGGAGCAAACGCAGCTTCGGCATGAATTCTCCTTGTACGACGTGGTACGCCACCCGGCCGGGGGACGCTCCATGATGGTAGTCGATCGCCGCCGATCCGGCAGCCCGCGCGTCGCGCGCCAGCCTGACGGAACCTGGAAGAGACCTTTGCAGCACGCGCCCTGAATCTGCGCGCGGCCTTTCGCTACACTTCGTCTCACAGTTGCTTGTTTCCTTCGTCCGAAGGAGTCTGCGAGTATTCACGCGGCCATCCGGCCGCGTTTTTTTTTGCGCGTGCCGCATGGCATACGGGCATCGTCCGGCACCTTCCGCTGCGCTCACCATCAAGCGTCGCGAATCGATTTCGCCGCGGCGGTCTAGCCCGGCATCGCGCCGGCACCGCGCCTCACGCGCGATAGCCGGGATCGATGCGATCGACGATGCGCTGCAACGCGTCGAACGCGTCCTGCCCCGCACCATGCTTCGGATCGAAATTCAGCGAATCGCGCACGCAGCCCTCCAGCACCGGCGGCGCGATCGGCAGTGCATCGCCGATCGCATGGGTCGCGACCTGCACCTCGCACGCACGATTGAGCAGCCACATCAACGAGAAGGTCTGCGCGAGCGTCGCGCCGATCGTCACGGGCCCGTGGTTGCGCAGCAGCAGCACGGGCCGCCCGCCGGCGCTCTCGACGATGCGCCGCCCTTCCTCGAGATGCACGGTGATGCCCTCGAAATCGTGATACGCGATCTTCCCGTACAGCTGCGCCGAATAGAAGTTCGAGAACGACAGCCCGTCGCGCGAGCAGCACACGGCCATCGTCGGCGTCGTATGCACGTGCATCACGCAGTGCGCGTCGGGCAGCGCCGCATGAATCGCGCTGTGGAAGGTGAAGCCGGCCGGATTGATCGGCCAGTCGGAATGGCCGATCACATTGCCGTCGAGGTCGATCTTCACGAGGTTCGACGCGCACACCTCGCGGTAATGGAGCCCGAACGGATTGATCAGGAAATGACCGTCCTCGCCCGGCACGCGCAGCGAGATATGGTTGTAGATCAGCTCGGTCCAGCCGAGATGGTCGAAGATCCGGTAGGCGGCCGCGAGCTGCACGCGCGCCTGCCACTCGATTTCGGAAAAACGGGCGGGACGCGTGAACGGCTGGTTGGGTACACGTTGCATGGGGCACTCCGGTTGCGGGCTTGCGCGGCCGCGCGGGCGGCGCGCGTATCGTCCCTCGTCTCCTGGCGGCGCACGCGGCGTGCTTGGCGCACATGGCGCGTGCGGCGCGTCGTTCGGCACCGCTTCCGCCCGCATTGCGCGAGCCGTCCGGCGGCACCCTTCACGATACGCATATCGTTGCGCGCACAACCATATCACCTTTCCCCGCGCACCGGTATCGCGGGTTTGGCCCGAGCCGTTCCGGCCCTTACAACTGGTCGTCGACCGGCAGCAGCATGAAAAGGCCGGTCATCACGTTGCGCAGCAGCCCGGCATGCGGATCGACGTGATAGAGGGTCGACTGGCCGCCGTCGACGCCCGTCCATTCGAGTGCCGGCGGCCCGCCGTCCATTTGCTTCACGAGCGTGACGCGATAGCTTTCATCAGGCTGCGTCACCCGTGCGAAGATCTCCGCGGCCTGCTGCGCGAGCACCGGGCTGTGGATCACGAGCGCGAGCTCGGTGTTGAGGTGCGCCGAGCGCGGGTCGAGATTCAGCGAGCCGATCACCAGGATGTGCCGGTCGATCACGTACGCCTTCGCGTGCAGGCTCGCACGCGAGCGCGAGCCGAACAGCCGCGCGGACTGCTGGCCCGGCTGTGCCTTGAACTCGTACAGCTCGACGCCGCGCTCAAGCAACGGCACGCGGTACGGCGCGTAGCCGGCCTGCACCGCGACCGCGTCGGTCGCCGCGAGCGAATTCGTCACGATCGCGACGCGCACGCCGCGCCCGACCGTGTCGCCGAGGATCTTCACGCCGGCATCGTGCGGAACGAAGTACGGCGAAAACGCGAGGAATTCCTTCTGCGCGCCGCGCATCAGTTCGACGAGGCGCTGCATCGGCGGGCTCACGTATGCATCGGTCGGCTGCGCGACCTTGGTCGGCGCATCGACCTTGAATTCGGCCGGCGCCCACACGAGCGCGAGCTGGTCGCGCGCGATCTGCTGCGCGAGCGGTGTCGCGTTCAGCGGCTTCGCGTTGTACGGGTCGGCATTCTTGCGCCAGTGGTCGCGCAGCTCGTCGCGCATCGCGTCGAGATCCTTCGGAGCGAACGTCTGATGATTCAGCACGCGCAACGGATAGCTGCTCGCGCTCGCCCAGTAGCCGTCGAAGCTCTTCGAGACATCGTTCGTCACGGGGCCCGCGGCGAGCACGTCGAGATCGCGAAACTGCAACGTCGGGCTCGCACTGAAGTATTCGTCGCCGAGATTGCGGCCGCCGACGATCGCGAGCTGGTTGTCCGCGATCATCGCCTTGTTGTGCATCCGCCGCGTGAAGCTGTCGATCCGCGTGAAGTAGTTGGCCGTGCGCTCGACCATCCCGTATTGCGACGCGCCGAACGGATTGAACACGCGAATCTCGATGTTCGTGTGCGTGTTCAGCGCGGCCATGACGCGATCGATGTCGTGGAAGTTCAGGTCGTCGACCAGCATCCGCACGCGCACGCCGCGATCGGCCGCATACAGCGCCGCGCCCAGCAGCAGCTTGCCGGTCGTGTCCTCGGTCGCGATGTAGTACTGCATGTCGAGCGTCTTCGTCGCCGCGCGTGCGAGCGCGATGCGCATCTGCAGCGCGGTCGCGCCGTCGGGCAGCAGCCGGAAGCCCGACTGCCCCGGATGCGCGGCTTCCGGCGCGGCCAGCGCGGCGCGCAACGGCGTCGCGGTATCGGTCGGCAACGCGTGCGAGACGGGACGATCGAGCGTGGTGGCGGGCGGATGCGTCGCGCAGGCGGTGGCCAGCGACAGCAGCGCGCACACGGCGAGCGCGCAGGCCGGGCGGCCGACGGCGCGCAACGACAATGCGGCCGGCGCGCACCGGATCAAGGACGTGAGCACGGAAACTCCCTCGACAGGCGGATCAACGGGTCCGCAATCGCCGCGGCGCGCGGCTGACGGGCGGGTTCAATCGATTCTAGGGGGCGCCCGATGAACCGGTCAATCGTGCGCCCGGCGCATGCGGCGCCGAGCCGCCACGCATGCCGCGCGCGGCCGCGGCCCTGAACCGCGCCCGGCGGGCGTCCTCGGATTCGACCGCCAGGCGGACCCGCCGCGCCCATGGTCCAACCAATCTCACGGCGCGTCGTCGCTTCGCTCGAAGTGGCTGCGCACGTAGTCGATATGGGTCTGCATCGCCGTGCGCGCCTCCTCGGGCCGGTGCGCGCAGATCGCGTCGCAGA
The DNA here is from genome assembly GCF_003857985.1 of Burkholderia sp. Bp9090. Taxonomy (NCBI): domain Bacteria; kingdom Pseudomonadati; phylum Pseudomonadota; class Betaproteobacteria; order Burkholderiales; family Burkholderiaceae; genus Burkholderia; species Burkholderia sp. Bp9090. The sequence continues at coordinate 22,430 of NZ_QTPV01000061.1, read as the reverse complement.
CCACCCGGTGCTGCTGCAGCAGCAACTCCGATGCCTGCTCGTCGTGCGTGGTCATCCCCGCGACGTTGATCGAGATGTGCTCGCGCAGCATCCCGAGCACGCTCGTGTGCAGGTGCAGGAACATCGTGTTGTGCGACGCGAGCGCGATCGCCTCGTGCAGCTTCGCGTCGGCCGACGCCTCGAGGGCCGCGTCGTCGTTCGCGTGCGCGGTCTCGAGCTCGCGCAGCAGCGCGCGGATCCGGCGCCGGTCGTGCGCGTCGGCGCGCAGCGCGGCGAAATACGCGGTCGCGCCTTCGAGCACGCGGCGAAACTCGAGTATGTCGTCGCGCAGCGCCGGATGGTCGGCAACCAGTTGGCCCCACGGCGACGCGATGCCCGCGCGCAACTGGTCCGTCACGTAGACGCCCGCGCCGCGCCGGCTCTGCAGCAGCCCGCGCGCGACGAGCCGCTGGGTCGCCTCGCGCACCGTATTGCGCGCGACGCCGTACTGCTGCGCGAGCACGCGCTCGGCCGGCAGCCGCGCGCCGGCCGGCCACGTGCCGTCGAGCAGCGCCGTCTCGATCTTGCGCATCACCACTTCGGTCCGGCCCCGTGCCGTCATCGCCGCCATCGCCGTCTCCCCATCCGGAATACCCGTCACGCCGATTGGCCCAACCAATTTGAGCTGCGGCGCCGTCGCGGGAATTATGCAGCGAAATCGTCGTCCCGCATTCGCATGCCGGGCCGGCACCCCTGGAGCGAGACATGAACGAAAGGCACTACCCCGCCGCCGCCCCCGCGCACGTCTATCTGTTCGCGACCTGCCTGGTCGACCTGTTCGTCCCCGAAGCCGGGCTCGACGCGGTCCGCCTGCTGGAACGTGAAGGCCTGACCGTCCACTATCCGCGCGGCCAGAGCTGCTGCGGGCAGCCGGCCTACAGCAGCGGCAATCCGGACGAGGCGCGCCGCGTCGCGGCCGCGCAATTCGATCTGTTCGCCGAGCCGTGGCCCGTGATCGTGCCGTCCGGCTCGTGCGCGGGCATGATCCGGCACCATTGGCCCGCCCTGTTCGCCGACGATCCCGTGCACGGCCCGAGGGCACGCGCGATCGCGGAGCGCACCTACGAACTCGCCGAATTCCTCGTCCATGTGCTCGACGTGCGGCTCGACGCCGTCACCGCCAACGCCGGCCCGGACGAGCGCGTCGTGCTGCACACGTCGTGCGCGGCCCGCCGCGAGATGGGCACACGCGTGCACGGCGTCGCGCTCGTCGACGCGCTGCCGGGCGTCACGCGCATCGAACATGAACGCGAATCGGAATGCTGCGGCTTCGGCGGCACGTTCTCGCTGAAGCATCCCGACATCTCCGGCGCGATGGTGCGCGACAAGGTCGCATCGGCCTGCGCGACGGGCTGCGACCGGCTCGTGTCGGCGGACTGTGGCTGCCTGCTGAACATCGGCCACGCTGCGACCAAGGCCGGCGCGGCGCTGCCCGTCGAGCATCTCGCGAGCTTCCTGTGGCGCCGCACGGCCGGTGCCGGCTCGCTGCGCGGAGACACGCAATGAGCGCGCGCGACGCCATCCTCGCGCGCCTGCGCGCCGCCGCCCCCGGCGTCGCCGTGGACGCCGCGCCCGCGCTCGATGCGCGCATCGACATGCATTACGCGGCGCGGCGCGCGGCAGTCGAGTCCGATCCTCGCGCGCTCGCGCAGACGATGCAGGCCGCGCTCGCCGCGTCGCACGCCGAAGTCTGGTGCGCCACCGCCGACGCATGGCCCGCGCAGCTGGCCGCGCGCCTGGCCGAGGCCGGCGTGCGCCGCCTGCTGCTCGACCCGGCCCGCCCCGAATCCGCGGCCCTCGCGCAGGCGCTGCCCGACGCGGTCGCGCCGGTGCCGTTCGATCGGCCGATCGACGCATGGAAAGCCGAGCTGTTCGACACGATCGACGCGGGCTTCACGGTTGCGCGCTCGGGCATCGCGGCGACCGGCACGGTCGTGCTCGCGCCCGATGCCGGCACGCCGCGCACGGTGTCGCTGGTGCCGCCGCTGCACGTCGCGCTCGTGCATGCGAACACGCTGCACGCGGACCTTCACGCGGCCGCGCACGCGGAGCGCTGGCACGCCGGCATGCCGACCAACGTCGTGCTGGTGTCGGGCCCGTCGAAGACCTCCGACATCCAGCAGACCCTCGCATATGGCGCACACGGCCCGCGCAACCTCTGGGTCGTGATCGTCACCGAACCGACCGCAACCGCCTGCCAGGACCTGCCGCGATGAGCGACCAACCGCTGCAATTCGTCGCCCCCGGCGACTTCAAGGCCCGCGCGCGCGCCGCGCTCGGCGATCCCGCGCTGCGCCGCAGCTTTCGCGGCGCGATGGATTTCCTGCAAGGCAAGCGCGCGACCCAGTTCCCCGACGACACCGAGCTGCAGCAGCTGCGCGATCTCGGCGAAGCGGTGCGCCAGCACGCGCTCGCGCAACTGCCCGCGCTGCTCGAGCGGCTGGAGGCGAAGCTCACCGCGGCCGGCGTGCACGTTCACTGGGCCGAGACGGCCGCCGACGCGAACGCGATCGTGCTCGGCATCGCGCAGGCGAAGAAGGCGCGCCGCGTGATCAAGGGCAAGTCGATGGCGAGCGAGGAAATCGAGCTGAACCATTACCTCGCGGATCACGGCGTCGACTGCATCGAGTCCGACATGGGCGAGTTCATCGTGCAGCTCGCGGGCGAAAAGCCGTCGCACATCGTGATGCCGGCGATCCACAAGACGCGCGGCGACATCGCCGAGCTGTTCGAGGAACACATCCCGGGCACGCGTTACACGGAGGACGTCGACGAGCTGATCCAGACCGGCCGGCGCGCGCTGCGCCGCGCGTTCGCGGAAGCCGACATCGGCCTGTCCGGCGTGAACTTCGCGGCGGCCGACACGGGCACGCTGTGGCTCGTCGAGAACGAGGGCAACGGCCGGCTGTCGACCACCGTGCCCGACACGCACGTCGCGATCATGGGGATCGAGAAGGTCGTCGAGAAACTCGAGCACATCGTGCCGCTGTCGAGCCTGCTCACGCGCTCGGCCACCGGCCAGGCGATCACGACCTACTTCAACCTGATCTCGGGCCCGCGCCGCGACGGCGAACGCGACGGCCCGCGCGAGCTGCATCTCGTGCTGCTCGACAACGGCCGCACGCAGGCCTACGCCGACGAGCAGCTGCGCGCGACGCTGCAATGCATCCGCTGCGGCGCGTGCATGAACCACTGCCCCGTCTATACGCGGATCGGCGGCCACGCATACGGGACGACCTACCCGGGCCCGATCGGCAAGATCATCTCGCCGCACCTGCTCGGCCTCGACGCGACGGCCGACCTGCCGACCGCATCGACGCTGTGCGGCGCGTGCGGCGAGGTGTGCCCGGTCCGGATTCCGATCCCGCAATTGCTGGTGCGGCTGCGTACCGAGGCGAACCGCAAGCCCGACGAACCCGTCGCGCATCCGCTGCGCGGCCAGGGCGCGAACTACAACCGCGCGGAAGACCTCGTGTGGCGCTTCTGGTCCGGCGCGTTTGCGCATCCGCGCGCGTATCGCGCGTTCCGCTGGAGCGCGACGCGGCTGCGCGCGCTGACGCCCGCGAAGCAGATGGGCTGGACCCAGCATCGCACGCCGCTCGAGCCGGCGCCGCGCAGCCTGTCCGACCTGCTGCGCGCACGCGGCCAACCCGAATAGACCACCCCGCTTTCAAACCCGTACCGATAGAAATCCATGGAGGAGACAACCATGCAGGTTTGGCATCAGATCTACACCCCGCTCGGCAGCCTCGGGCTGTCGGCGTTCGTCGCCGCGATCCCGATCATCTTCTTTTTCGTCGCGCTCGCCGCACTGCGGATGAAGGGGCACGTCGCCGCCGCGATCACGCTGCTGCTGGCGCTCGGCGTCGCGATCCTCGCGTACGGCATGCCCGTGCCGCAGGCGCTCGCCGCAGCCGGCTTCGGCTTCGCGTACGGCCTGTGGCCGATCGCGTGGATCATCGTCGCGGCGGTGTTCCTGTACAAGATCGTCGTGAAGACCGGCCAGTTCGAGATCATCCGCGCGTCGGTGCTGTCGATCACCGACGACCAGCGGCTGCAGATGCTGCTGATCGGCTTCTCGTTCGGCGCGTTCCTCGAAGGCGCCGCCGGCTTCGGCGCGCCCGTCGCGATCACGGCCGCGCTGCTCGTCGGCCTCGGCTTCAGGCCGCTGCACGCGGCAGGATTGTGTCTGATTGCAAACACCGCGCCGGTCGCGTTCGGCGCGATGGGCATCCCGATCATCGTCGCCGGACAGGTGACCGGCATCGACGCGTTCCACATCGGCGCGATGGCCGGCCGCCAGCTGCCGCTGCTGTCGCTCGCGGTGCCGTTCTGGCTCGTGTTCATGATGGACGGGCTGCGCGGCGTGCGGCAGACCTGGCCGGCCGCGCTCGTCGCCGGCGGCAGCTTCGCGATCACGCAGTACTTCACGTCGAACCATATCGGGCCCGAGCTGCCGGACATCACGTCGTCGCTCGTCAGCCTCGTCTCGCTCGCCGCGTTCCTGAAGGTCTGGCAACCGGGCAGCGCGAAGCAGACGGCCGGCGGCCTCGTCGCGTCGGGCGGCGGCGCGGCGCTCGCGGGGTTCGGTGCGGGCGGCAACGGTGCGGGCGCGAGCCGCCAGGCGTCGCCGTACTCGCTCGCGCAGACCGTGCGCGCGTGGTCGCCGTTCCTGATCCTGACGGCCGTCGTCACCGTGTGGAGCATCGCGCCGTTCAAGGCGCTGTTCGCCGCGCACGGCGCGCTCGCGTCGACCGTCCTCAAGTTCCACGTGGCCGGGCTCGACCAGCTCGTCGTGAAGACCGCGCCGATCGCCGCGACGCCGAAGGCGCTCGACGCGGTGCTGAAGCTCGATCTCGTGTCGGCGGTGGGCAGCGCGATCCTCGTGACCGCACTGATCTCGATGGCGCTGCTGCGGATGAAACCGCGCGACGCGCTCGTCACGTTCGGCGAAACGCTGAAGGAGCTCACGCGCCCGATCCTGTCGATCGGCCTCGTGCTCGCGTTCGCATTCGTCGCGAACTACTCGGGGATGTCGTCGACGCTCGCGCTGATGCTGGCCGCGACCGGCGCCGCGTTTCCGTTCTTCTCGCCGTTCCTCGGCTGGCTCGGCGTGTTCCTGACCGGCTCGGACACGTCGTCGAACGCGCTGTTCTGCTCGCTGCAGCAAGCGACCGCGCACCAGCTCGGCGTGCCCGAGACGCTCGCGGTCGCCGCGAACACGACGGGCGGCGTGACCGCGAAGATGATCTCGCCGCAATCGATCGCGGTGGCATGCGCGGCAACGGGGCTGGTCGGCAAGGAATCGGAGCTGTTCCGCTTCACCGTGCGCCACAGCCTGCTGTTCGCGGTGATCGTCGGCCTGATCACGCTCGTGCAGGCGTACGTGCTGCCGGGGATGGTGCCGTAAGCACGCGGCGCGGCCGCTTTCCGGCGGATTTCCGGCCGCTTTCCGCTTCCCCGGAAAACAAAAACCCCACGCCCGCAAGAGCGTGGGGTTTCGTTCATCCCGGGCGCCGGACGAGGCCGGCGCCATCCGGCGGCGCTCAGCTGCCCTTCGCGATGCGATCCTGGATGTGCTGCGCACGGCTCGTCGACGACGGGTGCGAGCTCATCATCGAGCTCTTGCCGCCATCGAGCTGCGCGAGCTTCTGGAACGCGGTGACGAGGCCCTTCTGGTTCATGTTCTTCTGCTTCATCAGGTCGAACGAGTAGTCGTCGGCCGCGCTTTCCTGCGTCTGCGAGAACTGCGCGTTGATGAACTTCTCGGTGATGTCGCCGAGCTGCGAGCTCGTCAGGGCCGCGACGCCCGGCGATGCCGCGCCGGCCGCGGTGCGTGCCGCGCTGACCGCGTAGGCGGTCTGCATCGCCTTCTTCGAGTGACCCAGCGCGACGTGACCCATTTCATGGCCGATCACGCCGCGCAGCTCGTCGTCGTTCATCATGTCCATCAGGCCGCTGTACACGCGCACGCAGCCGTTGCCCATCGCCCACGCGTTGACGTCCTTGGTCATGTAGACCTTGTAGTTGATCTTCTGGCCGTTCAGCGTCATGTCGCCGAAGCCCTTCATCACCTTCGTCAGGCGCTTCGCGTACGCGCTGTTCGGCGCGGCGATCTTCGATTCGGCGTCGCTCGCCTTGCACGAGTCGTTCGACAGTGCCGCGATGTCGCTGTCCGACAGCGTCGCCGCCTTGAACAGGTTGGTCCCCGCCGACGTGAGGCTGTTCGCGTCGAGATTCTGCACGCCACCGCATGCGCTCAACAGGAAAACCATGCCGCACGCGGCCGCCGCTTTCTTGATATGCATCCCGGATCCCTCGGTAGTTGTATTTGGGAGCGGCGATTTTGCATAATCCGGCAGAAAATTACCAGATGTTTACATCAAATGACAGCTTGATTACTGACAAATACGGAATGAACGGCGCGATTGCTCAGCCGATTGATGACAATCGGGCCATCAATCGCCACGGCCGGACGACCGGCCGAACGCGGAACGCGACCGGCGCGTCAGCCGCCGCGCGACCAGCATCGGCAGCCGCACCAGGAAACCGGCGAACAGCCGCAGGTGCATCCACGCGAGCAGCGCGTTGTCGCGGCCGTAGTGGAAATGCGACACGCCACCCTCGTGCGCGCCGAAGTAGCGCACCGGCGCTTCGATGCGGATCGGCCGCACCCCGGCCCAGCACAGCCGCACGGCGGCTTCCGGATCGAAGTCGAAGCCGCGCATCCACGGCTGGCGATGCATGATCGCGGCGAGCGGCGCGACCGGGTACACGCGAAAGCCGTACAGCGAATCGCCGATCCCGGCCCACAGCGTCTCGAGGTCGGCCCATCCGTTCGACAGCCGCCGGCCCTGCACGCGCAGCTGCGGCGCGCTCGCGTCGAACTTCGGCAGGCCCAGCACCATCGCATCCGGCGCCGCCTGCGACGCGGCCATGAATTCGGGAATCAGGTCGGCCGGATGCTGGCCGTCGGAATCCATCGTCAGCACGTGCGTGAAGCCGCTCGCGGCTGCGGCATCGAGCCCGGCCAGCACCGCGGCGCCCTTGCCGCGGTTCGCCGGCAGCACGATCACGCGCAGCCCGGGGTCGCGCCCGGCCATCGCCTGCAGGCGCTCGGCGCTGCCGTCGGTGCTGCCGTCGACGACGACCCACACCGGATTCCACTGCGCGCGGGCGTTGCGCACGGTCGTGTCGACCTTGACGCCCGGGTTGTAGCTCGGAATCAGTACGAGATGGGTGGACGAGGCCTGCAGCGTGGACATGGGAACGGCCGATTGCGAAGACGAGGATCCTGACAAAAGTTTATGACCTGCAGGCGACGGCCGACAGGCTTCGTCGACGCCGCCCGCGTGCGGCGACGGTTCGCGCAGCGACAGGCCCGCGCGCTTCACGACAGGTGCTCCAGCGGATGGCCGGCGCTCGCCTCGATCTCGACCAGCAGATCGTCGCGGCACACGTCCGCGTGGACGAACAGCGGCCGCACGCCGGGGCCGGCCGCATCGCGCAACGCGCGTTCGATCGCGGCGAGCGCCGCGGCATCGCCGGCGTCGCGCACGTAGACGCGGTAGCTCAGGTCGGCAAGCGTGAACGAGCCGTGCCCCTGCCGCGCGGCCTGCTCGAGCACGGCGGCCAGGTTCGCGAGCGTCTCGCGCGTTTGCGCGACGACGTCGCCGTGATGCACGGTGCGATGCCCGACGATGCTGGCGGTGCCCGACACGAACAGCAGCGGCGCGGCAGCGTCGCCCGGCCATGCGGCCGCGCGCGCGAACGTCGGCGCACGCGGGCCGTACTCCGCCGGGTAGTGATACGCGCTGACCTGGCGCGGGTTCTCGACCGCATCGGCCGGCGCACGGCTCGCGATGAAATGGATCGCGAGCGGCGCGGCCGGCGGCGTGTCACCCGCGACCGGCACGACGGAACCGAGCGCGCAGGCGGCCGGCACGCCGCCCGTCAGCGCGCGGCGGCACGCGTCGAACGCGCGCTGCCTGCCGATATTGAACTGACGATAGCGTTCGATCCCGAACTGCTGCGCGTTGATCGCAGGCACGGTGTTCCAGATCCGCAGCGGATGCGGGATGCCGAGCGTATCGAGTACGTCGAACAGCGCGCGGTACGCGTCGTAGGTCGTGCGCTCGAGCGGCGTGCCGCCGTCGCGATCCGCATCGGCCGATTCCTGAGCTTCATGCGCTGCCTGCGCTTCCTGCACGACGATGCTGCCGAACACGAGCCCCGCCGTTGCGCTGTAGCGGTACTGCAGCGCGCCGCGTCGCTCGCTGCGCAGGTCGCGCGCGTCGCACTGCCAGATTTCGCAGACCGCACCGGCGCGTGCATGGCTGCCGGCATCGAGCAGCGCCATCTGCACCGGTGCGAGCGGCAGGTCGGGCGCGGCGGCGGCGAGCACGCGCGCCATCGCATCGGCCGGCGACCGGGCCGCGCCGATGCAGACCGCGCCCAGCGCACCGGGAAACACGCGGTCGAATGCGTCGCCCCGCTGCTGCGCATCGTGCAGCAGCGCAGCCAGCCGTGCCTGATCGATCTGGACGAGCCGCAACGCACGATTGCCGCCGTTCGCGGTGGACGTGGCCGCCACGGGTCCGTGTGCGACCGCGCGCGTGGCGGACGACGGGGAACACGCTCGCCGTTCGGCGTCGACTGGATGCACTGACACTTCGATTTCCTCACTATGCGGCGCGGGCTCGCGGCATCGTGGCCACGCGCCGCGTTGCGCGCCGTTGCTTCGCGTCAAGCCGACGCGGCGCGCGTCGTCATGCGAGGCCGCCGTTGACGGACAGCACTTGCCCCGTCACATAGGCGGCCGCATCGGATACCAGATACGCGACCATCGCCGCGACTTCGTCGGGCCGGCCGGCGCGCTGCGCGGGCACGAGCTGCTTGATCCGTTCGGCGGGAAACGCATGTTCCGCCATCGGCGACTCGATGATGCCGGGCGCGACCGCGTTCACGGTAATGCCGCGCGACGCGAGCTCCAGCGACAGCGACTTCGTCGCGCCGATCAGCCCCGCCTTCGCGGCCGCGTAGTTGACCTGTCCGCGGTTGCCGGTCACGCCGGCGACCGACGCGATGTTGACGATCCGGCCGCGCCGCGTGCGGATCATCGGCAGCAGGAGCGGCTGCGTCACGTTGAAAAAACCGTTGAGCGTCACGTCGATCACGCTGTGCCATTGCCGGCGCGACATGCCGGCCATCGGCGCGTCGTCGTGAATGCCCGCGTTGTTGACGAGGATCTGCACCGGCGCGTCGTCGACGAACGGTGCGAGCGCAGCGAGCGTCGCATCCGCGTCGGTCACGTCGAATGCGATCGCACGCGCGATGCCGCCGGCCGCGACGATCTGCTGCGCGACGGCTTGCGCCTGCGCGAGATTCCGGTTCGCGTGTACCCAGACTTCGTGGCCGGCCTGCGCGAGCGTCGTGCAGATCGCCTGCCCGAGTGCGCCGCTGCCGCCCGTTACGAGCGCCCGCATCGAATTGCTCCGTTCATCGCGTTCCTCCTCGATCGACGCGGCGGCGGTGCATCCAGCCGCCGCCGCGTGCCGTCATCCTCTGCGTGCCGCGTCGCGCCCGCGCGCGCCGCCGTCACTTCGTGCGATGCGCGGCGACGTACGCGGCAAGCGCGCCGAGCGTCGCGAAGATCTTCTGGTTGTCCGGATTGTCCGAGCGCAGCTCGAAGCCGTACTTCTTCGAGATCAGCAGCGCGATTTCCAGGATGTCGATGGAGTCGAGCCCGAAGCCCTCGCCGTACAGCGGGGTCCCGGCCGTCACCGTTTCGAGCGGGACGTCTTCGAGATTCAGTTCGCCGATGATCAGCGTGGCGAGCTCTTGTTCCAGTGCGTTCATCATGCTTGCGGGCAGGCGGCCCATGGCAGCGGGAGGCGCCCGGAAAACGGCAGCCGTCGTGCACGCCCGGCGCGGTGCGAGGCGCGCGAATCTCCGTCCCTCCGGCGTCTGCCGGCTTCCCCGCCTGCGTTATTGGGGATCGTTTGTAAAAGTTACGCGGATTCTAGACGATGGGTATCGGCACGTATACGGGGAATGGTTACAGACTGAAGGGCCCCCGCCACGGCCGGTTTCGGGACCCGATCGCAGCAGACGCTTGAGCCGCTTCGGATGGAAATGGATCGTCGCCGCAAAAGCTTCAGTGCGCTGCCATACATTCGGTTACAAAACCCGGCTGCACCTGCCTCGAACCGCCGCGCCGCGGCCCTAAAATGTGCGTGCACGACAGCCGGCCCGGACTAGCGTCCCGGCCGCCATTCATATGATGTTTGACGGCCCGACGCACGCGTCCGGCCCCGATCCGCCCGATGTTTCCAGCAACCATGCCGCGCCCGTCCGCTCCCCTCGCTCCGGTTTGTCCGTCCGTTTGCCGCCGTGCCGCGGCAGCCGGCGTCAACGCGCACCCGCGCCGCGCGCCCGGAGCGCCGCGATGAGCACGCCGCTCGGCATCGCACGCGGCGCCGGCGCGGTCGCCGCGGTGGCGGCGTACCAGATCGGCGCGCACTACGCGGCCGCGACGCCCGGCGCGCACGGCTTCGGCCTCGCGATGGCGCTCGTGCCGCCACTGCTGCTCGCGCTCGGCGCGGCGCTACGCTCGCCGCGGCGCGCCTGGCTCGTGCCGGCATGGCTGCTGGCCGCCGTCGCGCTGTGGGCCGTGCGCATCCCGCTCGCGCGCCATTTCGAATGGGGCCTGTATCTGGAGCACGCGAGCTTCAACCTCGCGATGGCGCTGCTGTTCGGCCGCACCCTCGCGGCCGGCCAGGTGCCGCTCTGCACGCGCTTCGCGACGCTGATCCACGGCACGATCACGCCGGCCGTCGCGCGCTACACGCGGCACATCACGCTCGCATGGACGCTGTTCTTCGTCGCGATCGCCGCCGTGTCGACGCTGCTGTTCGCGACCGCGCCGATCGTCGCGTGGTCGACATTCGCGAACTACCTGTCGCTGCCGCTCGTCGCCGTGATGTTCGCCGCCGAGCATGCGTGCCGGCGCTTCGCGCTGCCGCACGACGCGCGGCCGCGGATGGTCGACGCGGTGCGCGCGTACCGCGCGTCGACGCAGCCGTCACGATGAATTCATGGCCGTCGCGGCGCCGCATCGCGGCCGCGCCGGTGACCGCCTTCCGCTTTGACCGATTTATGCCGACTCACCCGCTGGTATTCCATTCCTCGCCGGACCAGACGATCGCCTGGCGCGACGGCACGCCCGTCACCGTCCGCACGTTCGTCGCCGATGTCGCGCGCGTGGCCGCCGCACTGCCCGCCGGCCGCCACGTGTTCAACGTGTGCCGCGACCGCTACCGCTTCGCGGTCAGCCTGTGCGCGGCGCTCGTCACCGGCAGGATCAGCCTGCTGCCGTCGACGCACACGCCCGAGATGGTGCGCCAGCTCGCGTCGTTCGCACCGGACGCGTTCTGCCTGCACGACGCGCCGGACTGCACGATCGACCTGCCGCGCTTCGCGTATCCGGACGCCGCACCCGGCGAACTCCCCGACGACGCACCGTGCGTGGTGCCGCAGATCGACGCGTCGCGGATCATGGCGTACGTGTTCACGTCCGGCTCGACCGGCGCGCCGGTGCCGCACCGCAAGACCTGGGGCTTCCTGGTCGGCTGCGTGCGCGCGGCGGCCGAGCGCCTCGGCCTGCTCGACGGCCGCGCGGCCACGCTGATCGGCACCGTGCCCGCGCAGCACATGTACGGCTTCGAATCGACGGTGCTGCTCGCGCTGATCGGCGGCCTCGCGTTCAGCAACCGCCAGCCGTTCTACCCGGTCGACATTCGCGACGAACTCGCCGCGATCCCGCAGCCGCGCGTGCTCGTCACGTCGCCGATCCACCTGCGCGCGCTGCTGTCGGCCGGCCATGCGCTGCCGCCGGCCGCGCTCGTGCTGTCGGCCACCGCGCCGCTGTCGGAAAAACTCGCGTGCGAAGCCGAGGCCGCGCTCGAGGCGCCGCTCGTCGAAATCTACGGCAGCACCGAAACCGGCCAGATCGCGACGCGCCGCACGTCGCAGGGCGCCGCGTGGCAACCGTTCCCGGACATCCGGCTCGACGCGCGCGCGGCGCACGACGTGTCGGACCACGACGCCGCCGGCGACGACAGCGGCCCGACCGTGTGGGTGTCGGGCGGACACGTCGAAACCCCGGTCCCGATGGGCGACGCGCTCGAGCTGCTCGGCGACGGCCGGTTCCTGCTGCACGGCCGCAAGGCGGACCTCGTCAACATCGCCGGCAAGCGCACGTCGCTCGCCTACCTGAACCATCAGCTGAACGCGATTGCCGACGTCGTGGACGGCGTGTTCTTCATGCCGGACGACATCGCGCCGGCCGACGCCGATGCGACCCGCGAACCGGTCACGCGCCTCGTCGCGCTCGTGGTCGCGCCGACGCTCGCCGCGGCCGACCTGCAGCGCGCGCTGCGCGAACGGATCGATCCGGCGTTCATGCCGCGCCCGCTCGTGTTCGTCGACGCATTGCCGCGCAACGAAACGGGCAAGCTGCCGCGCGACGTGGTCGCCGCGCTCGTCGCACGGCACACGCGCGCCGCCGGGGCCGACGTGCGCGAGCGCGCCGCGACGGACGCGCCCGATGCGCCGCTCGCGTTCACGATTCCCGCCGATCATCCGGCGCTGCCCGGTCATTTCCCCGGTCGTCCGATCGTGCCGGGCGTCGTGCTGCTCGATCACGCGATCGCCGCACTCGGCGCATCGCTGAATCGCCCGCTCGATACGTGGCGGCTGGCTTCCGCGAAATTCCTGAGCCCGGTCGCGCCGGGCGAGGCGCTCGATCTCGCGTTCGATGCACCGGCCGGCGGCGCGATCCGCTTCACGCTGCGCGCGGGTGCGCGCGACGTCGCGACCGGCGTGCTGTCCGCGCCGCCGGCCGCGCAGGACGGCGCGCAGCCATGAAGCGCACCGCATGGGCCGAGCGCCAGGAACGCAGCAACGCCGGGTTGCTGCGCGCGATGACCTGGATCTCGCTGCGTTTCGGCCGGCGGCCGTCGCGCATCGTGCTGCATACCGTCGCGACTTATTTCGTGCTGTTCTCGCCGGTCGCGTGCGCCGCGTCGCGCGACTACCTGCGCCGCGTGCTCGGCCGTCCCGCGCGCTGGCGTGACGTGTACCGGCACGTGTTCACGTTCGCGGCGACGATCCACGACCGCATCTACCTGATGAACGGCCGCTTCGACCTGTTCGACATCCGGCTGCACGGCGAGACGCGGGTCGACGCCGCGCTCGCCGGCGGGCGCGGCGCATTCCTGATGGGCGCGCATCTCGGCAGCTTCGAAGTCGTGCGCGCGATCGGCCGCACGCGCCCGGACCTGCGCGTCGTCGTCACGATGTTCGAAGAGAACGCGCGCAAGATCAACGCGACGCTCGCCGCCGTCAACCCGGCCGCGAAGCCGGAAGTGATTCCGCTCGGGCAGGTCGACTCGATGCTGAAGGTGCGCGAACGCCTCGACGCGAACTGCATGGTCGGGATGCTCGCCGACCGCACGCTGCTCGACGACGCGACCGCGTCGCTGCGGTGGCTGCCGCTGCTCGGCGCGCCGGCGGCATTCCCGCTCGGGCCGCTGTACATGGCCGCGATGCTGCGGCGTCCGGTGCTGTTCATGACGGGCCTCTATCGCGACGGCAACCGCTACGATGTGCACTTCGAGACGCTCGCCGATTTTTCCGACGTGCGCCGCGACACGCGCGCGGCGGCCGTCGACGCGGCGCTCGCGCGCTACGTCGCGCTGCTCGACCAGTACTGTCGCGCGGCGCCGTACAACTGGTTCAACTATTTCGATTTCTGGCAGACGGGCACGGCCGCCGCGCGCCGCGACGCGGCGCACGCGTGCGCCGGCCTGTCCGCCACGAGGGATTCCGACGCATGACCGCCGTTCGCCGCTTTCCGCCGATGTCGCTGCCGATGTTCCCGCTGCCGCACCCGCGCGCGCTGCGCCGCGCCGCACGCAGGTTCGCCGTCACGGCCGCCGTCGCACTCGCCCTGCCCGCGCACGCGGCCGACACCGGTTCGGCATGGACCCTCGACCGGCTGATGTCGACACTCGCGCAGCACAAGTCGGGGCGCGCGACGTTCACCGAGACGAAGACGCTGTCGATCACCACGCAGCCGCTCGAATCGTCGGGCGAGCTCGTGTTCGTCGCACCCGACCATCTCGAGAAGCACACGCTGAACCCGAAGCCCGAACATCTCGTGGTCGACGGCGACATGCTCACCGTCGAGCGCAACAACCGCAAGTACACGCTCGCGCTCGCGCGCTATCCGGAGCTCGGCGCGTTCATCGACAGCATCCGCGCGACGCTCGCCGGCAACCGCTATGCGCTCGAGCAGGTCTACAAGGTCGCGCTCGCCGGTCGCGGCGACGACTGGACGCTGACGCTCACGCCGCTCGACTCGCGGATGCTGAAGGTCGTCAGCACGATCACGCTCGAAGGCTCGCGCGACGTGTTGCGCAGCGTCGCGATCCGGCAGGCCGACGGCGACCGTTCGACGATGCGCCTGCAACCCGTCCCGGCGAACTGATGGACGATCGCACCCGGCCGCCCGCCCCCGTCACGCACCGCCTGCCCGCGTGGCGGCAACGCGCGGTGCTCGTGTGGCTGTTCGCGCTCGTCGCATGCGGGATCGCGATCGCCCGCGCGAACTTCACGGCCGACCTGTCCGCGTTCCTGCCGCGCGCACCGAGCGCGGGGCAGCGCGTGCTCGTCGATCAACTGCGCGACGGCATCGTGTCGCGGCTGATCCTCGTCGCGATCGACGGCGGCGATGCGGCCACGCGTGCCGCGCTGTCGCGGCGCGTCGCCGACACGCTGCGCGCCGACCGGCAATTCTCCTCGATCAACAACGGCGAAGCCGTCGACGACACACACGACCGGCAGTTCGTGTTCGACCATCGCTACCTGCTGAGCCCGGCCGTCGCGCCGCAGCGCTTCAGCGCGGACGGCCTGCACCAGGCGCTCGGCGACAGCCTCGACCTGTTGAGTTCGTCGGCGGGGCTCGTCGCGAAGGCACTGCTGCCGCGCGACCCGACCGGCGAAGTGACGGCGCTCGTCGACCAGCTCGACAGCGGCGCGCAGCCCGCCAGCCGCGACGGCGTGTGGGCGTCGCGCGACGGCACGCGCGCGGTGCTCGTCGTGCAGACGGCCGCGCCCGGCTCCGACACCGATGCGCAGGCACGCGCGATCGACGCGGTGCGCCGCGCGTTCTCCGCCGCGACGCAGGCGCTGCCGAACCCGGCCGCGTACACGCTCGCGATGACCGGCCCAGGCGTGTTCTCGGTCGACACGCGCGACACGATCCGGCACGACGTCGAGCGGCTGTCGACGGCGAGCGTCGTGCTGATCGTCGCGCTGCTGCTGACGCTGTACCGCTCGCCGCGCACGCTCGCGCTGGGGCTGCTGCCGGTGCTGACGGGCATCGCCGCCGGCATCGCGGCGGTCGGCATCGCGTTCGGCACGGTCCACGGGCTGACGCTCGGCTTCGGCACGACGCTGATCGGCGAAGCCGTCGACTATTCGATCTACCTGTTCGTGCAATCGGCGCAGGCCGGCGCGCGCGGCGCCACACGGCCCGCCGACGCGACGCGGGCGTGGATCGCCGCTTATTGGCCGACGATCCGGCTCGGCGTGCTGACGTCCGTGTGCGGCTTCGCGTCGATGCTGTTCTCCGGTTTTCCGGGCCTCGTGCAGCTCGGGCTCTACTCGATCGCCGGGCTGACGGCCGCCGCGCTCGTCACGCGCTTCGTGCTGCCGCACCTGCGCGGCGAGCACGTCGCGATTCGCGACGTGTCGCGCGTTGGCGCGGTGCTCGCGCGGGCGGCCGCTGCCGCGCCGCGGCTGCGCTGGCCGCTCGCCGCGCTCGTGCTCGCCGCGTGCGCGACGCTCATGCTGCATCGCGACGGCCTGTGGAGCCGCGAGCTTGCGGCACTGAGCCCCGTGCCCGCTGGCGCGCAGGCACTCGACGCACGCCTGCGCGCCGATCTCGGCGCGCCGGACGTGCGCTATCTCGTCGTGATTTCCGCGCCGACCGAACAGGCCGCGCTCGAACGCGCGGAACGGGTCGCCGCGCAATTGCAGCCGCTCGTCGAGCGCGGCGCGCTCGCGGGCTTCGAAAGTCCCGCGCGCTACCTGCCGAGCGACGCCGCGCAGCGCGCGCGCCAGGCGAGCCTGCCGGACGAGGACACGCTTGCCGCACGCATGCGCGCGGCCGTCGCGAACCAGCCGATCCCGGTCAGGCCCGAGCTGTTCGCTCCGTTCATCGCCGATGTCGAGGCCGCACGCCACGCGCCGCTGCTCACGCGCGCGGACCTGCGCGGCACGTCGATGGCGCTCGCCGTCGACGCGCTGCTGACCGAGCGCGCGGGCCGCTGGCGCGCGATGCTGCCGCTGCGCGCGCCGGACGTCGCACGCACCGGTCCGGCCGCTCCGGCGCTCGATGCCGCGCCGATTCGCGCGGCCGTCGCGCGCGCCGGCGTGCCCGACGCGCTGTTCGTCGACATGAAGGCCGAGGCCGACCGCCTGTACGTGAACTACGTGCACGAGGACATCCGGCTGTCGCTCGCGGGTTTCGCGGCGATCGCCGTGCTGCTGCTGATCGCGCTACGCTCGCCGCGCCGCGTCGTACGCGCGCTCGCGCCGCTGGTCGCGGCCGTGCTGGTGGTGACGGCCGGCTTCGCGCTCGCCGGCGTGCCGCTGACGATCCTGCACCTCGTCGGGATGCTGCTGATCGTCGCGGTCGGCTCGAACTATGCGCTGTTCTTCTGCAAGCGCGACGACGCGCAACCGGTCACGCCGCACACGCTCGTGTCGCTGCTGATCGCGAACCTCGCGACGGTCGCCGGCTTCGGCCTGCTCGCGCTGTCGCGGGTGCCGCTGCTCGAAACCTTCGGGCTGACCGTCGGCCCCGGTGCGATGCTCGCGCTCGCGTTCGCCGCGATTCTCGCGCCGCGCGCGGCGGCGGTGGCCGCTGGCAGCCCTCATCGTGAGCCGACAGGAGGTCGCGCATGAACGCGCCGTCGTCCGTTCCGCCTCGCCAGCCCGGCGATGCGCGCCGCTGGAAACCGACGCCGCTGATCGCGGGCACGGCCGCGCTGCACGCGGGCGCGCTCGCGGCCGTCGTCGCGCAACCGGCCGCATGGCCGTGGGCCGCCGGTGGCGTGGTCGCGTCGCATCTCGCACTGACCGCCGCCGGCCTGTGGCCGCGCAGCGCGCTGCTCGGGCCGAACTGGACGCGCCTGCCGGCCGGCGCCGGCCGCCGGATCGCGCTGACGATCGACGACGGCCCGGACCCCGACGTCACGCCGCGCGTGCTCGACCTGCTCGATCGCCACGACGCGCGCGCGACGTTCTTCTGCATCGGCGATCTCGCGCGCCGCCATCCGCAGTGGATCGAAGCGATCGTCGCGCGCGGCCACGCGGTCGAGAACCACAGCCAGCGGCACCGGCATACGTTCTCGCTGTCGGGGCCCGCCGCGCTGCGCCGTGAAATCGCGGCCGCGCAGCAGACGCTGACCGAGATCGCCGGCACGCGCCCGCGCTTCTTCCGCGCGCCGGCCGGCCTGCGCAATCCGTTTCTCGAGCCGGTGCTGTGCGAGTTCGGCCTGCAGCTCGCCAGCTGGACGCGCCGCGGCTTCGACACGCGCGCGCGCGATGCGGATACCGTCACGCACCGCCTGCTGAACGGCCTGGCTGCGCGCGACATCCTGCTCGTGCACGACGGCCACGCGGCGCGCGACGCGCGTGGCGAACCAGTGGTGCTCGACGTGCTGCCCGCGCTGCTGCACGCGGCCGCCGATGCGCAGTTGCACTGGACCACGCTGCGCGCCGCGCTCGCCCCCGAACCGTCCGATCCGCCCGCCGGGCCGGGCATGCCGGCTCCCCCGTTTGATAAAATCTGACCACGCCCGGCGCGCCCGCCAGCCTCGCTGCGGCGCCCGTTCCGGCCACCGGATACGACCCTCGTGAAACCTCTCCTGCTCTCGCACTTCACCGCCACCAGCTGCATCGGCCGCGGCCTCGACGCGACCGTCGACGCGCTGCGCCACGCACGCGGCGGGCTCACGCCGTGCGACTTCGAACGCGCCGATCTCGACACCTGGATCGGCGCCGTGGACGGCGTCGATGCGCAGCCCGTGCGCGCGGATCTCGCCGACTTCGACTGCCGCAACAACCGCCTCGCGCAACTCGGCCTCGTCCAGGACGGCTTCGACGCGCGCGTCGCGGCGGCCGTGTCGCGCCACGGCGCCGCGCGCGTCGGCGTGTTCGTCGGCACGAGCACGTCCGGCATCCTCGAGACCGAGCGCGCGTACGAGCAGCGCGATCCGGCCAGCGGAGCCCTGCCCGCCGGATTCCGCTACGCGCACACGCACAACCCGTATTCGCCGGCTGCGTTCGTGCGCGCGTATTTCGCGCTGCGCGGGCCGGCGATGGCAATCTCGTCGGCGTGCTCGTCCGGCGCGAAGGTGTTCGGCTCCGCGCGCCGGATGATCGAAGCGGGGCTGATCGATGCTGCCGTCGTCGGCGGCGTCGATTCGCTGTGCCTGACGACGCTGTACGGCTTCAATTCGCTCGAACTGCTGTCGCGCCGACCGTGCCGCCCGTTCGACGTCGCCCGCGACGGCATCTCGATCGGCGAAGCGGCAGCGTTCGCGCTGCTCGAACGCGTGCCCGACGCGCCCGCCGCGCTCGACGGCGACGCGATCCTGCTGCTCGGCATCGGCGAATCGAGCGATGCGCATCACATGTCGTCGCCGCATCCGGAAGGGCTCGGTGCGCGCATCGCGATCGAACAGGCGCTCGCGTCGGCCGGCCTCGCTGCAAGCGACATCGACTACGTGAACCTGCACGGCACCGCGACGCCCAGCAACGATGCCGCCGAAAGCCGCGCGGTGGGCGGGCTGCTCGCGCGCACGCCGTGCAGCTCGACGAAGGGCGCGACCGGTCACACGCTCGGGGCGGCCGGCGCCCTCGAAGCGGTCGTCGCCGCGCTGGCGCTGCGCGAACAGTTCGTGCCGGCCGGCGTCAACACGACGCAACCCGACCCGGCGCTGGCCGCCGACTACGTGCTTGCGAGCCGCGATGCGCGCGTGCGTGCGGTCCTGTCGAATTCGTTCGGCTTCGGCGGCACGAACTGCAGCCTGATCTTCGGCCGCGCCGGGCATGCGAGCCGCCGGGAGCCGACATGACCGTCACCGCCTTCATCGAAAGTGTCGGCCTCGTCGGGCCGGGACTGAACGACTGGCCGCACGCGGCCGACGTGCTCGCGGGCCGCGCGGCGTATGCGAGCGCGCGCACCGTGCTGCCGCCGCCTGCCGGCCTGCCGCCGGCGGAACGCCGCCGCACCGGCCCCGTCGTGCGCGTCGCGCTCGCGGTCGGCCTCGAAGCGGCAGCCGCGAGCGGGCGCGATGCGGCCACGCTCGCGACCGTGTTCAGCGCGTCCGGCGGTGACGGCCAGAACTGCCACGCGATCTGCGAGACCCTCGCCGGCGACGATCGCCACCTGTCGCCCACGCGCTTTCACAACTCCGTGCACAACGCGCCGGCCGGCTACTGGAGCATCGCGACCCGCGCGATGGCGACGTCGAACGTGCTGTGCGCGCACGACGGCAGCTTCGCCGCGGGCCTGCTCGAAAGCGTGTGCCAGGTCATGGTCGATCGCGTGCCGAGCCTGCTGATCGCCTACGACACCGACTATCCGGAGCCGCTGCACGCGGTGCGGCCGATCGTCGACGCATTCGGCGTCGCGCTCGTGCTCGCGCCCGACGCGAGCGAACGCACGCTCGCGCGCATCGACGTGCGGCTCACCGACGCGCCGGCGACGACGCTTGCGAACCCCGAACTCGACGCGCTGCGCACCGGCAATCCGGCCGCGCGCGCGCTGCCGCTGCTCGACGCGCTCGCGGCGCGGCGCGCGGCGAGCGTCGTGCTCGACTATCTGGAAGATACGCGCGTGCAGGTCGATATCGCACTGCCGAATGCCGCGGCGGGGCACGCGCGATGACGACGCCCGTTTCGACGCCGATGCCTGCGCCGGTCACGCTCGATCGCGCATGGATCGCCGCGCACATTCCGCACGACGGTACGATGTGCTTGCTCGATCGGGTCGAAGCGTGGGACGCCGCGCGCATCCGCTGCAGCGCGACGAGCCACCGCGACCCGCACAACCCGCTGCGCTCGCGCGGCCGGCTCGCGTCGGTCTGCGGGATCGAATATGCGGCACAGGCAATGGCCGTGCACGGCGCGCTGCTCGGTGCGCAGCAGGCGCAGGCGGAACCCGCGCGGCCGCGCGCCGGCTATCTCGCGAGCGTGCGCAACGTCGACGCGTTCGTCGACCGGCTCGACACGTTCGAGCTGCCGCTGATCGTCGACGCCGAACGCATCGGCGGCGACGACCGCTCCGTGCTGTACGGCTTCACGCTGCGCTGCGGAGAGCGCGTGTTGCTCGGCGGCCGCGCCGCGGTGATGCTCGATGCATCGGCAACCGGCGTGCGCGTTGCGCCGCCCGCGGGCCGCGCGGACCCTAGATGAACCAGCCCCAAGGAAACCAGGCCGTGAAAGCACGTCAGTTCATTTGCACCGCGTTCGTTCTCGCGCTGATCAGCCCGATCGCGCACGCGGACATGTCGGAAGTGAAGCAGGACATCAAGCGCGATTCGAAGGAAGCCGCGCACAAGACCGGCGAGGCCGCGCGCAGTTTCGGCCACGCGACCGCGAGCGCCGCGAAGACGGTCGGCCACGGCATCGCGCACGCGTCGCGCGAAGGCTGGGATGCCACCAAGCGCACGACGAAGCGGATCTTCCACAAGAACGATTCAGGCGAAGGCGCGCGAAAGAGCGATTGAGTGCGAACGTCCCGCGCACCGCAGACGGATGCGCGGGACGCGGCACGACGCGTGAACGCGGCGGTGCCGCACCACCGCCGTCAGCGCGCGCCGCCGCGCGTGCGACGCGCCGGCCCGCGCGCGAAGCACTTGCCGTACGCGACCAGCCAGCAATCGCGATGATCGAAGTTGCGCAGCAACCGCGCGCGGCGCCGCTCGAGCCAGTGAAGCGCGATCGCCATCGTCAGCGCGACGGCCAGTGCCGAGCCGCCGATCGCGAGTCCCATCCAGGTGTCACCCATGCCTCCTCCGGAATGCGAGGCCGGTGCGGCGTGCGTGCCGCGACGCGGTAGCCGGCGCGCGGGCGCACCCGGCCCGCCGCATGCGCGGCGAACCTGCGTCCGTGTTCCGTCACCGCGCGCGTGCGCGCCGCCCCGGCGCTGGATACAGCGGGAGCACGGCCCGGACGCGCGCGCGAACGCCGCCCGGGCCGCCGCGCGTCAATGCATGTGCTGGCCGCCGTTGATCGCGATGTTGGAGCCCGTCACGAAACCGGCCTCTTCCGAGCACAGATAGGCGACCAGCGCCGCGACTTCCTCGGGTTTCCCGAGCCGTCCCGCCGGAATCTGCGGAAGGATCTTGGTATCGAGGATGTCCTGCGGGATCGCCGTCACCATCTTCGTCGCGAGGTAGCCCGGCGACACCGTATTCACCGTCACGCCCTTGCGCGCGGTCTCGAGCGCGAGCGATTTCGTGAAACCGTGCATGCCGGCCTTCGCGGCCGCGTAGTTGGTCTGGCCGACCGAGCCCTTCGAGCCGTTGACCGACGCGATGTTGACGATGCGTCCCCAGCCGCGCTCGACCATGCCGTCGCAGACCGGCTTCGTCATGTTGAACACGGAATCGAGGTTGGTGCGGATCACCGCATCCCAGTTGACCTTGTCGAGCTTGCGCAGCGTCATGTCGCGCGTGATGCCCGCGTTGTTCACCAGGATGTCGACCGGGCCGACGTCCCGGACGATTTTCTCGACGCATTGCTGGCACGAATCGTAATCGGCCACGTCCACCGGATACGCGTGGAATTCGCGACCGGCCGCGTGCATCTCGGTCAGCCAGCGATCGGCGCCGGTGTTGTTCGGCGAATACGTGACGACGACCTGGTAGCCCGCATCGTTCAACCGGATGCTGATCGCTTCGCCGAGACCGCCCATCCCACCCGTCACAACTGCAATTCGCTTAGTCATCCTATGAGTTACCGACAAGAAAAGTAGTCAAAGGTGCGGGGCGACGGCATGGCACATGCTGCCGCCCCGCCGCTGCGATGCGCTGGCGCCCGCAGGGCGGACGTGGCGCGCACCGGAACATCACGCTTGTTGTTGGCAGCTTGTTGCGCGCGAAGTTTGCTGCCTGTGTGTGCGGCGCTGGCCGGCGCCGCATGCGTGCACTATCGTCAGACTCTGCTCAACCGCGCTCGACCGCGAGCGCGACGCCCATCCCGCCGCCGATGCACAGCGACGCCAGCCCGCGCTTCGCATCGCGCTTGGC
>NZ_QTPV01000060.1:0-36850 GCF_003857985.1 Burkholderia sp. Bp9090 | reverse complement strand
GGGCTTACGGGTACCGCGACGACGAATACTTCTTCCTCAAGATCCGCGCCGCGTTCCCCGGTAATCCTCGATGAACCGAAAAAAAGCCCGTCCGGAACCGGACGGGCTCGTACTTGCCGCGCAGCAGTGCGCAGGTGCGCCGCGCTTACTTCACTTTCGCGTTGATCACGGCTTCCGACACGTTCGCCGGCGTTTCCGCGTAGTGCTTGAACTCCATCGTGTACGTCGCACGGCCTTGCGTCGCCGAGCGCAGTGACGTCGAATAGCCGAACATTTCCGCGAGCGGCACCTCGGCGCGCACCAGCTTGCCGCCACCGCCCGCGATGTCTTCCATCCCCTGCACGATGCCGCGCCGGCTCGACAGGTCGCCCATCACGTTGCCCATGAAGTCCTCGGGCGTCTCGACCTCAACGGCCATCATCGGCTCGAGCAGCACCGGCTTGGCCTTGCGCATCGCTTCCTTGAACGCCATCGAGCCGGCCATCCGGAACGCGTTTTCGTTCGAGTCGACGTCGTGGTACGAGCCGAACGTCAGGTGCACCTTCACGTCGACCACCGGGTAGCCCGCGAGCACGCCGCTCTTCAGCGTCTCGGTGATGCCCTTGTCGACGGCCGGGATGAATTCGCGCGGAATCACGCCGCCCTTGATCTCGTCGAGGAACTCGTAGCCCTTGCCGGGGTTCGGCTCCAGCGTGATCACCGCGTGCCCGTACTGGCCGCGCCCGCCCGACTGCTTGACGAACTTGCCCTCGACATCGGATGCCGTCGTGCGCACCGTTTCGCGATACGCGACCTGCGGCTTGCCGACCGTCGCCTCGACGCCGAACTCGCGCTTCATCCGGTCGACCAGGATTTCGAGGTGCAGCTCGCCCATCCCCGAAATGATCGTCTGGCCGGATTCCTCGTCGGTCTGCACGCGGAACGACGGATCTTCCTGCGCGAGACGGTTCAGCGCGAGGCCCATCTTCTCCTGGTCGGCCTTCGTCTTCGGCTCGACGGCCTGCGAGATCACCGGCTCCGGGAATTCCATCTTCTCGAGGATGATCGGCTTGGCCGGATCGCACAGCGTGTCGCCCGTCGTCGCTTCCTTCAGGCCCACTGCCGCCGCGATGTCGCCCGCGCGTACTTCCTTGATTTCCTTGCGCTCGTTCGCGTGCATCTGCAGGATCCGGCCGAGCCGCTCCTTCTTGTCCTTCGTCGCGTTCAGCACCGTGTCGCCCGATTCGACGACGCCCGAATACACGCGGAAGAAGATCAGCTGGCCGACGAACGGATCGGTCATGATCTTGAACGCGAGCGACGAGAACGGCTCGTCGTCGCTCGGGTGACGTTCGGCCGGCTTCTCCGGATCGTGGAAGTCGTGACCGAGGATGGCCGGCACGTCGACCGGCGACGGCAGGTAGTCGATCACCGCGTCGAGCATCGCCTGCACGCCCTTGTTCTTGAACGCGCTGCCGCACAGCATCGGCACGATCTCGTTGGCGATCGTGCGCTGGCGCAGCGCGGCCTTGATCTCGTCCTCGGTCAGCGATTCATGGTCGTGCAGGTACTTCTCGAGCAGTTCCTCGCTGGCTTCCGCGGCGGCCTCGACCATCTTCTCGCGCCATTCGTGCGCGAGCTCGACGAGATTCGCGGGGATGTCTTCGTACGTGAACTTCACGCCCTGGCTTTCGTCGTCCCAGACGATCGCCTTCATCTTCACGAGATCGACGACGCCCTGGAAATGATCTTCCGCGCCGATCGGAATCTGGATCGGCACGGCGACGCCCTTCAGGCGCTCGCCGATCTGGCGCTGCACGCGGAAGAAGTCCGCGCCGATGCGGTCCATCTTGTTGACGAACGCGATGCGCGGCACCTTGTACTTGTTCGCCTGGCGCCATACGGTTTCGGACTGCGGCTGCACGCCGCCGACCGAGTCGTAGACCATGCACGCGCCGTCGAGCACGCGCATCGAGCGCTCGACCTCGATCGTGAAGTCGACGTGCCCGGGCGTGTCGATGATGTTGATCCGGTGTTCGGGGTAGTTGCCGGCCATGCCTTTCCAGAAGGCCGTGGTCGCAGCCGACGTGATCGTGATGCCGCGTTCCTGTTCCTGCTCCATCCAGTCCATCGTGGCCGCGCCGTCGTGCACTTCACCGATCTTGTGGCTCACGCCGGTGTAAAACAGGATGCGCTCGGTCGTCGTGGTCTTGCCGGCATCGATGTGAGCGCTGATCCCGATATTGCGATAGCGCTCGATGGGGGTTTTGCGGGGCACGTGAACCTCCTGGTGGTTCGGATCGTAAGCGGGACGGCGGCGCCGGCCCGGGCTGAAACAAGCGAGATTTAAAGCATAGCGCTTGTCCGTGGCTTTTGCAGATGCGGGCAAGGTGCGCCGTATCAAGGCGGCCGCGGCCGCCGGCCGGCGAAAAAAAAGCCGGCGCCCAACAAGCAGGGCGGCCGGCTGCGGTCGATGCGCGGCGGTGCCGCGGCGATGGCGATTACTGGGCCTTGGGCAGCCCGTCGAGCTTCATGCCCGGCTTGATGCCTTTCGCCGCGAACCAGCCCTTGCTCATTTCGAGCGCATAGACACCGTTGTTGCGCGGGCAGTGGTTGTCGGTCGTCTCGGCCTTCATCTCGTCGATGTCGGTGATCGTGCCGTCCGCGCGGACGAACGCGATCGACAGCGGGATCAGCGTGTTCTTCATCCAGAAGCAGTGCACGGCGTTCTCGTTGAACACGAACAGCATGCCTTCGTTCGGCGCGAGCTGCGACCGGTACATCAGCCCCTGTTCGCGATCGGCGTCGTTCGCGGCGACGGCCGCGTCGATCACGTACATGCCGGCGCGCAGCTTCACGCGCGGGAACTCGCCCGGCTGCTTGGCGCCGGGCGGCATCTGGGCGTGGGCGGTCTGCATGCCGAGTGCGAGGACGGCGAGCGCGGCGGGAAACACGGCGGCGCGCGCAAGGCGGCCGAGCGACGGGCGCAGGGAGAATCGCACAGCAGGGCTCCTATCGGGAAAACGAGACCCGCATGGTACGCGAAGCGCGCCGGCGGGCACAAAAAAGAAAAAGGCAGATCGCCTCGCGGTGATCTGCCTTTCAACGCCGTAAGAACGGCAAGACTGCGTGTTCTTGACTGCGTTATTACAAACAGCTTGCTTAGTTCGAAGCAGCTGCCGGTGCTTCGGCTTCGCTAGCTGCCTTCTTAGCTGCGTGGTGCTTCTTCTTTGCGTGGTGCTTCTTGGCAGCGTGCTTTGCCGGTGCCGAAGCAGCTGCCGGAGCAGCAGCCGAAGCAGCTTCCGGAGCCGAAGCTTGTGCGAATGCTGCCGTTGCGAAGAGGCCAGCGACCAGAGCGGCGATCAGTTTGTTCATGTTGTGTTCCTCAGCTTTAGTTAATTAACCAAATGACCCGGCAATAGGAGTCATGTCGTCTAACGGTGCCATCCACCTTTCGGTTGACAGACGCTTCGAGAAATTTCTCTTTGCGCTGCGGGCGCCGAATCGTATTCGAAGAAAACGTCGCTTTCGTGACGCAAACACGGAAATACCGGTTCGGCTGCCAATGCCGGATAGCTAAGGTTGGCATCTGCGTGGTTTAACGCACGATCTTCGCCGGCGGTTGACGAAAAAGATGACGAAAAATTCGCGCGTCCCGAATTCATCATTCGGTGCGTGCGAAACCGTCCCAGGGGGCCCGCGGCGGCAACGCGATTGTTTCGCCCGGTGCAATGCCGAGCGCGAATATGTCGAGCGCGCCAATGCCGACACGCACGAGACGCAAGGTCGGGAAGCCGATCGCGGCCGTCATCCGGCGCACCTGCCGGTTCTTGCCTTCGGTGATCGCGAGTTCGATCCACGTGGTCGGGATCGCGGCGCGATAGCGGATCGGCGGGTTGCGCGGCCACAGCGCCTCGGGCGGTTCGATGAATTCGGCGCGGCACGGGCGCGTCACGTAGTCGCCGAGATCGACGCCGCGCGCGAGTGCCTTCAGGTCGGCCGGTCCCGGCGCGCCGTCGACCTGCGCCCAGTAGCGCTTGACGAGCTTGTGGCGCGGCTCGGCGATGCGCGCCTGCAGCGCGCCGTCGTCGGTGAGCAGCAGCAGGCCCTCGCTGTCCGCGTCGAGCCGGCCGGCCGGGTAGACGCCGGGCGTGGTTACCCAGTCGCCGAGCGACGGCCGCGTCTCGTGCGCGGAAAACTGGCAAATCGTGCCGAACGGCTTGTTGAGGGCGATCAGGGTCATGGCGGGGCGCCCGCCCGGCGTGCCGCGGGGCGGCGGGACGGGCGGTCTATGGCAAATGGCGGAATCTTAATGCATAATACGGAACGGCAAGTCCTCTGTCTTATATAAGACATAAGGGAAGACTTGATACGCAGCGTCGCGCTTCGTGCCGCCGGCCCCGGTTGGGGCGCTAGAATAGCGGCTCGCTGTTGCCGTCACGAAGGTGGCAAGGCCACCTCGCCGCGCGCGCAGTTTCGACCAGCATCACCTGCTCAGCCACGTCACTGGAGTCGATCATGCCGTATCAGCACATCAAGGTTCCGGAGGGCGGTGACAAGATCACCGTCAACAAGGACTTCTCGCTCAACGTTTCCGATCAGCCGATCATTCCCTACATCGAAGGCGACGGTACGGGCTTCGATATCACGCCGGTCATGATCAAGGTCGTCGACGCGGCGGTCGCGCATGCCTACAAGGGCAAGCGCAAGATCCACTGGATGGAGATCTTCGCGGGCGAGAAGGCGACCAAGGTGTACGGTCCGGACGTGTGGCTGCCGGACGAGACGCTGCAGGTGCTGAAGGAATACGTGGTGTCGATCAAGGGGCCGCTCACGACCCCGGTCGGCGGCGGCATCCGTTCGCTGAACGTCGCGCTGCGCCAGGAACTCGACCTCTACGTCTGCCTGCGTCCGGTCCAGTATTTCAAGGGTGTGCCGTCGCCGGTGCGCGAGCCGCAAAAGATCGACATGGTGATCTTCCGCGAGAACTCGGAAGACATCTACGCGGGCATCGAATGGGCCGCGGGCTCCGAGCAGGCGAAGAAGGTCATCAAGTTCCTGCAGGAAGAGATGGGCGTGAAGAAGATCCGCTTCCCGGAAACCTCGGGGATCGGCGTCAAGCCCGTGTCGACCGAAGGCACCGAGCGTCTCGTGCGCAAGGCGATCCAGTACGCGATCGACAACGATCGCAAGTCGGTCACGCTGGTGCACAAGGGCAACATCATGAAGTTCACGGAAGGCCTGTTCCGTGACGCCGGCTATGCGCTCGCGCAGAAGGAGTTCGGCGGCGAGCTGATCGACGGCGGCCCGTGGATGCGCGTGAAGAACCCGAAGACGGGCAACGAGATCGTCATCAAGGATTCGATCGCCGACGCGTTCCTGCAGCAGATCCTGCTGCGTCCGGCCGAATACGACGTGATCGCGACGCTGAACCTGAACGGCGACTACATCTCCGACGCACTGGCCGCGCAGGTCGGCGGCATCGGGATCGCGCCGGGCGCGAACCTGTCGGATTCGGTCGCGATGTTCGAGGCGACCCACGGCACGGCGCCGAAGTACGCGGGCAAGGATTACGTGAACCCCGGTTCCGAGATCCTGTCGGCGGAAATGATGCTGCGCCACCTCGGCTGGACGGAAGCGGCCGACACGATCATCGCCGCGATGGAGAAGTCGATCCTGCAGAAGCGCGTCACGTATGACTTCGCGCGTCTGATGGAAGGCGCGACGCAGGTGTCGTGCTCCGGCTTCGGCGAAGTGCTGATCGAGAACATGTAAGTCCCTTCCGGGGCAGGCCGGCGGACCGCCGGCCGCCCCGGCGCCTACTGCCGGCGCCGGGGCGTTTCATGAACGGCAGGTTTGTTGGCAGGGCGGTCCGGCATGCGGGCCGCGGCGCCGCGATGCGGCCCGGGTGCCCTGCAAGGTAGAACATGACGGCCCTCGCAACACCACCGCCCGGCTAGCCGGCACACCCCTTTCGCGATCGACCCGGTCGCTCCCCGCCGGTTACCGCCGGCGCTCCTCAGTCCCAAATTTTCACGTAGCAACGCATCGACCATGTCCACTTCGCCCAAGATCATCTACACCCTCACCGACGAAGCGCCCGCGCTCGCGACCTATTCGCTGCTGCCGATCGTCAAGGCCTTCACGCGCTCGTCGGGCGTCGCCGTCGAAACGCGCGACATCTCGCTCGCCGGCCGCATCATCGCGGCATTCGCCGACGTCCTGCCGCCGGAGCAGAAGGGTTCCGACGATCTGGCCGAACTGGGCCAGCTCACGCTGAAGCCGGAAGCGAACATCATCAAGCTGCCGAACATCAGCGCATCGGTGCCGCAGCTCAAGGCCGCGATCGCCGAACTGCAGGCGCAGGGCTACAAGCTGCCGGCCTACCCGGAAGAGCCGTCGAGCGACGAAGAGAAGGCTGTCAAGGCCCGCTACGACAAGATCAAGGGCAGCGCGGTGAACCCGGTGCTGCGCGAAGGCAACTCCGACCGTCGCGCGCCGCTGTCGGTCAAGAACTACGCACGCAAGCACCCGCACAAGATGGGCGCATGGAAGGCCACGTCGAAGGCGCACGTCGCGCACATGACCGAAGGCGACTTCTACGGCAGCGAGAAGTCCGCGCTGATCGCCGATGCCGGCAGCGTGAAGATCGAACTCACGACGGCCGACGGCGTGAAGAAGGTGCTGAAGGAAAAGACGGCCGTGAAGGCCGGTGAAGTCATCGACGCCTCGGTGATGAGCCGCAAGGCGCTGCGCAGCTTCATCGAAGCGCAGATCGCCGACGCGAAGGCGCAGGACGTGCTGTTCTCGGTGCACCTGAAGGCGACCATGATGAAGGTCTCGGACCCGATCCTGTTCGGTCACTTCGTGTCGGTGTTCTACCGCGACGCGCTCGCGAAGCACGCGGACGTGCTGGCGCAGGCCGGCTTCAACCCGAACAACGGGATCGGCGACCTGTACGCGCGCCTGAAGGACCTGCCGGCCGACACGCGCGAAGCAATCGAAGCCGACGTCAAGGCCGAGTACGCGGTGCGTCCGCGCCTCGCGATGGTCAACTCGGACAAGGGCATCACGAACCTGCACGTGCCGAGCGACGTGATCGTCGACGCATCGATGCCGGCGATGATCCGCGAGTCGGGCTGCATGTGGGGCCCGGACGGTGAACTGTACGACGCGAAGGCCGTGATTCCGGACCGCTGCTACGCGGGCGTCTACCAGGCCGTGATCGAGGACTGCAAGCAGCATGGCGCATTCGACCCCGTCACGATGGGCAGCGTGCCGAACGTCGGCCTGATGGCGCAGGCGGCCGAGGAATACGGTTCGCACGACAAGACGTTCCTGATCCCGGCCGACGGCGTCGTGCGCGTCACCGACGAAGCCGGCAACGTGCTGCTCGAGCATGCGGTCGAGTCGGGCGACGTCTGGCGCATGTGCCAGACCAAGGACGCACCGGTGCAGGACTGGGTCAAGCTCGCGGTCAACCGCGCCCGCGCGACCGGCGCGCCGGCCGTGTTCTGGCTCGATCCGGCACGTGCGCACGACGCGCAGATCATCGCGAAGGTCGAACGCTACCTGAAGGATCACGATACGAACGGCCTCGACATCCGCATCATGACGCCGGTGGACGCGACGCGTTTCTCGCTCGAGCGCATCCGCGCGGGCAAGGACACGATCTCGGTCACGGGCAACGTGCTGCGCGACTACCTGACCGACCTGTTCCCGATCATGGAACTCGGCACCAGCGCGAAGATGCTGTCGATCGTGCCGCTGATGGCCGGCGGCGGGATGTTCGAGACGGGCGCGGGCGGCTCGGCACCGAAGCACGTGCAGCAGTTCGTCGAGGAAGGCTTCCTGCGCTGGGATTCGCTCGGCGAATTCCTCGCGCTGGCCGCGTCGCTCGAACACCTCGGCAACGCTTACCAGAACCCGAAGGCGCTCGTGCTCGCGAAGACGCTCGACCAGGCGACCGGCAAGTTCCTGGACGAGAACAAGTCGCCGGCGCGCAAGGTCGGCGGCCTCGACAACCGCGGCAGCCACTTCTACCTGTGCCTGTACTGGGCGCAGGCGCTGGCCGAGCAGACCGAGGACGCCGCGCTGAAGGCGCAGTTCGAAGGCGTCGCGAAGTCGCTGTCCGACAGCGAAGCGCGCATCCTGGAAGAACTGTCGGCCGCGCAGGGCAAAGCACAGGCGATCGGCGGCTACTACCGTCCGAGCGTCGAGCTGACGAGCCAGGCGATGCGCCCGAGCGCAACGCTGAACGGCATCGTCGACGCAGTCGCCTGACGCCGGCCGCGCCACCGCGCGCGCCCTGGCAACGGCAGCAGCCGACACGGCGGGCCTGGCGGCTCGCCGTCCCGCCGATAATGAAAACGCCCCGGTGACCCGGGGCGTTTTTCGTTGCAGGCGTGCCATTCAGACGTGAACGATTTCCCATTCGGCGATTTCGTGCGGCACTTCGAGCGTGGCCGTATCCAGTTCGGACGGCTGTTCGCAGTCGCCGCGGGAGATGTGGTCGGCTGCCACTTCCGGGCACGAGAACGCGCCGAGCGAGGCGTTGCCGAACGTCGCTTCCCAGCCGCCGTTTGCCGGCAGGATGTAGAACGACCCGAGCGCTGAACCAAAGCGAAATCCCTTCATTTCCGTTCTCCCTTTCTGATCACAAGCGATTCTGGTGTGCCGCCCGCCGGCGCGTCCGGCTGTGGCCCGACTGGCTGCTTGCGCCGGGTTCCGTATCGAACGTCGTGGCGAAGCGTCAGTGCATGGAACAAAGTCTACGTCCGCGAGCGCGCTCGATGGTGCGCGTAGAACGCTTTCTCGAAACAAAAATTCTCCTTTTAAAACAATGTGATATTTGGTGTGTTTTGTATTGCGGAATGATTTTTGGCATCGCGAAACAGCGAATTTGTGCCGTGCACCACGAATTTTTATAAAGCAGAGACTTGTTCCACATCGTGAAAAATCGAGGGGTTCAGGCAAAGAGGGCGCGCGACGCGTCGATGACGCGATGCGCAGCGGCAGCAAATGCCTTCGATCGGGCGTGACCAAAGCGGGGATTGCAAGGCGTCGATCGCCCCGGCCGGCGTGAGGGCAGCGGGGCCCGCGGCGTCGTTCGATGAGCGAAAACGCGGCCCGCGCGGCGCGCGAATCGTCGGGCCGGCAGCGTCGTGCGGCGTATCGACGCTCGCGCGGTGTCGCGGCGTTTCGACCGAGCGCTGCGGTTATGATGACGCGGGCATCGGATTGCGCGTCGCACGGGCGCTTCCCCGTGCCGGCACGCGCGCAGGTCGCGACGGCCGCGCGATGCAGCACGAATAACGAGGAACGATTGATGATACGGAGAACCTTCCTGTCGCACGCCATCGGTGTCGCGGCCGCTTCGCTGTTTGCGCGCGCCGCATGGGCGCAGCATGCCGGTCACGCGGGCATGGCCGGCATGGATCAGATGGACGACATGCCGGGCATGTCGGGAATGGCGGACCACGCGCAGCACCCGAAGCCGGCGCCGGCCGCGCTCGCCGCGGCCGATGCGCTGCCGGCCGGCACGCCGCTCGCGTCGCTACGCATCCTGGCAAACGAAAGCCGCGAACCCGGCACGTTCCGCGCGACGCTGGTCGCGCAGCCGGTCGCGCGTGCGATGCTGCACGGTGCGCGTCCGACGACGTTCTGGCAGTTCGGCGCGGACACGCAAGGGCCCGTCGTCGGCCCGCTGATCGACGTGCGCGAGGGCGACACGGTCGAGATCCGCTTCGTGAACAAGCTGCCGCAACCGTCGACGATCCACTGGCACGGCCTGCCGGTGCCGCCCGACCAGGACGGCAATCCGTCCGATCCGGTGGCGCCGGGCGCGTCGCATGTGTACCGCTTCACGCTGCCGAAGGGCAGCGCCGGCACCTACTGGTATCACCCCCATCCGCACATGATGACGGCCGAACAGGTATTCCGCGGGCTTGCTGGGCCCTTCATCGTGCGCGCCGCCGACGACCCGCTCGCCGGCTGGCCCGAGCGCAACCTGTTCGTATCCGACCTGAAGCTCGCGCGCGACGGCACGATCCCGCCGAACGACATGATGGACTGGATGAACGGCCGCGAAGGCCAGTTCGTGCTGGTCAACGGGGCGCGCCGGCCGCAGATCGACGTCGCGGGCGACGAGCGCTGGCGCGTGTGGAACGCATGCAGCGCGCGCTACCTGCGCGTCGCGTTCGACGACGGCCGCGCGTTCGAGCAGGTCGGCACCGACGGCGGGTTGTTCGATGCGCCGCGCCGCGTGACGTCGCTGCTGCTCGCGCCGGGCGAGCGTGCGGAACTGCTGGTGCGCTCCGGCGACCGCGCGTCACGCGCGGTGCTGCAGGCGGCCGAATACGACCGCCGCAAGATGGCAATGTCGCACGACGGCGGCCACGGCAGCCTGCCGCCGGATCCGGCGCTGGCGCTCGCCGATGTCGCGTTCGCGCCTGCAGCGGCGCGCGCGCTGCCCGCGACGCTGCGCAGGGTGCCCGCGCTCGGCGAGCCGGTCGCGCAGAAGACGATCGAGTTCGGCGAAAAGATGGACATGGACGCGATGATGAAAGGGCCGGCACACGGCCGCCCGGCGGGCATGCGCTTCATGATCAACGGTGCGACCTACGCGCCGCATCGCGCGACGCTGACCAGCCGCCGCGGCGACGTCGAGCGCTGGACCCTGCGCAACGCCACCGACATGGATCACCCGTTCCACTTGCATGGCACGCAATTCCAGGTGATCGAGCGCGCGTCGGACGGCACGCGCACGAGCGAACCGTTCCGCGCATGGCGCGATACCGTCAACGTGCGCAGCGGCGAGACCGTGACGCTACTCGTCACGCAAGACATGCCCGGCGAGCGCATGTTTCATTGCCACATTCTCGAACACGAGGATCTCGGCATGATGGGCACGCTGAAGGTCGTGTAACGGATATCGAATATGTTTCACGCGCATGACGGCATTCGATCTGCGCGTGCAACAAGACAATACGTGTTCGATTATCGGGATTGAACGAAAAGGCCGGCCAATCGAATTAACGAGTGGCCGGCCTGAAAAAAAAGAAACCCGGCGCAATGCCGGGTTTCTTCGTCTGATATCCGGTGCCTTACGCGGCCTGGATGTTCGACGCTTGCTTGCCCTTCGGCCCTTGAACGACCTCGAAGCTCACCTTCTGGCCTTCCTTCAGGGTCTTGAAGCCCTGCATGTTGATGGCCGAGAAGTGCGCAAACAGATCTTCACCGCCCTCGTCGGGAGTGATGAAACCGAAGCCCTTCGCGTCGTTGAACCACTTAACGATACCAGTTGCCATTTCCTACTTCCCCTGTCACACAGTCGCTGCTACTTACCACGAGCACGCTCGAAAAGCTAAACGACCGGAAAATACAGCCGTTCCCCCCTCACAAGCTCACCTTCGGCCTCTTTCATTTCGCCAACCGGCGAGTTGAAAAAAGTGCCAGCTTGATTGTTGGCGCTCTTTATTTGAGTGTCAAGGGGAATTTTTAGACGTTTAGAGGGACGTTGTAAAGAACCCATTTTCAGGGTTTTTCCGGCTTTGCTTTGCAGCATCCCGTCGAGCGCGCGGACTTGAAAAGACGCATAATCGGCTCATATACCAGGCTCGAGTGACACGCGATCGAGTCGTCCCGGCTTGTGGGATACTGGACGCGGATGCGACGTCCGGTGCAGTTTCCCCCTGACGGTTCGTGTTCCGCGCCACGCGTGAAAGCCGGCACCGCAGCCGGCTTTCGTATGGTGCGAAGACGATCGCGGGTCGTCGGGAACCAGGGAGGGCACCGGCCGGTCGGTCGGGTAACGGCAGGATTGCGGGCCTGTCCGAGTTGTTTAGAATGGGTGTATGGCGATTATCCCGGACAAGCAGGACAGCACCGTCCTGGAACGCAAGCAGCAGAAGCTCAAGCCGCCTTCGATGTACAAGGTGGTGCTGCTGAACGACGACTTCACGCCGATGGAGTTCGTCGTGATGGTCGTACAGGAGTATTTCAAGAAGGATCGCGAGACGGCCACGCAGATCATGCTGAAGGTCCATCGCGAAGGGCGAGGGGTTTGTGGGGTCTATACGCGGGACATCGCGTCGACCAAGGTTGAGCAAGTCGTTACCCATGCGCGGCAGGCCGGGCATCCGCTGCAGTGCGTGATGGAGGAAGCATGATTGCCCAGGAATTGGAAGTCAGCCTGCACATGGCGTTCATGGAAGCACGCCAGGCGCGCCATGAGTTCATTACGGTCGAGCATCTGCTGCTGGCCCTGCTGGATAATCCGACGGCAGCCGAGGTGTTGCGCGCGTGTGCGGCCAACATCGAGGACTTGCGTCAGAACCTGCGCAATTTCATCCACGACAACACACCTACCGTCCCGGGCACCGACGATGTCGATACCCAGCCGACGCTCGGTTTCCAGCGCGTGATCCAGCGCGCGATCATGCACGTCCAGTCGACGTCGAACGGCAAGAAGGAAGTGACCGGCGCGAACGTGCTGGTCGCGATCTTCGGCGAGAAGGATTCGCACGCGGTCTACTACCTGCAGCAGCAGGGCGTCACGCGCCTGGACGTCGTGAACTTCATTTCGCACGGCATCGCGAAGACGAACGGCGGCGAAGCCGCGAAGTCGTCCGACGCGAACGCGGAAAGCGAAGACGCGAATGCGCAGAAGGAAACCCCGCTCGCGCAGTTCACGCAGAACCTGAACCAGATGGCGAAGGACGGCCGCATCGATCCGCTGATCGGCCGCGAGCCCGAGGTCGAGCGCGTCGTGCAGGTGCTGTGCCGCCGTCGCAAGAACAATCCGCTGCTCGTCGGCGAGGCCGGCGTCGGCAAGACCGCGATCGCGGAAGGGCTCGCCTATCGCATCACGCGCGGCGAAGTGCCGGACATCCTCGCGAACGCGCAGGTGTATTCGCTCGACATGGGCGCGCTGCTTGCGGGCACCAAGTATCGCGGCGACTTCGAGCAGCGTCTGAAGACGGTGCTGAAGGAGCTGAAGGAACGGCCGCACGCGATCCTGTTCATCGACGAAATCCACACGCTGATCGGCGCGGGCGCCGCATCGGGCGGCACGCTCGACGCGTCGAACCTGCTGAAGCCGGCGCTGTCGTCGGGCACGCTCAAGTGCATCGGCGCGACCACGTTCACCGAGTATCGCGGTATCTTCGAGAAGGACGCGGCGCTGTCGCGGCGCTTCCAGAAGGTCGACGTGACGGAGCCGACCGTCGAGCAGACGGTCGCGATCCTGCGCGGGCTGAAGTCGCGCTTCGAGGAGCATCACGGCGTCAAGTATTCGTCGGGCGCGCTGTCGGCCGCGGCCGAACTGTCGGCGCGCTTCATCACCGACCGTCACCTGCCGGACAAGGCGATCGACGTGATCGACGAAGCGGGTGCCGCGCAGCGCATCCTGCCGAAGTCGAAGCAGAAGAAGACGATCGGCAAGAGCGAGATCGAGGAAATCATCTCGAAGATCGCGCGCGTGCCGGCGCAGAGCGTGTCGCAGGACGATCGCAGCAAGCTGCAGACGCTCGACCGCGACCTGAAGAGCGTTGTGTTCGGGCAGGATCCGGCGATCGACGCGCTCGCCGCGTCGATCAAGATGGCGCGTGCGGGCCTCGGCAAGATGGACAAGCCGATCGGCGCGTTCCTGTTCTCCGGCCCGACCGGCGTCGGCAAGACCGAAGTGGCGCGCCAACTCGCGTTCACGCTCGGCATCGAGCTGATCCGCTTCGACATGTCGGAATACATGGAGCGTCACGCGGTGAGCCGGCTGATCGGCGCGCCGCCGGGCTACGTCGGGTTCGACCAGGGCGGCTTGCTGACCGAAGCCGTCACGAAGAAGCCGCACTGCGTGCTGCTGCTCGACGAGATCGAGAAGGCGCATCCGGACATCTTCAACGTGCTGCTGCAGGTGATGGACCACGGCACGCTGACGGACAACAACGGCCGCAAGGCGGATTTCCGCAACGTCATCATCATCATGACGACGAACGCGGGCGCCGAGTCGATGCAGAAGGCGACCATCGGCTTCACGACGCGCCGCGAAACGGGCGACGAGATGACCGACATCAAGCGCCTGTTCACGCCGGAGTTCCGCAACCGCCTGGACGCGATCATCAGCTTCCGCTCGCTCGATGAGGAAATCATCATGCGCGTGGTCGACAAGTTCCTGATCCAGCTCGAGGAGCAGCTGCACGAGAAGAAGGTCGACGCGCTCTTCACCGACGCGTTGCGCAAGCATCTCGCGAAGCACGGCTTCGACCCGCTGATGGGGGCGCGGCCGATGCAGCGGCTGATCCAGGACACGATCCGTCGCGCGCTGGCCGACGAGCTGCTGTTCGGCAAGCTCGTCAATGGCGGCCATGTGACGGTCGACGTGGACGAAAACGACAAGGTGCAGTTGTCGTTCGACAAGCTGGCGAATCCGCCGCACAAGCCGAACGAAGAGGCGGTCGAAGTCGAGTAAGCGATAATTCGTGGTTCATGCGAACGGCGCGGGAAGTTCTCCGCGCCGTTTCGTTTTATCTGGCGCCGGTGGCGCGATGGCGGTGCAGGGGAGTGGTAACGCAGTGACACAACAACAACGATCGTTCGACAACATCGTCGCGCGCGAACAAGGCTTGCGCCATGCGCTGACGTCCGGGCAGATGGCGATGATCGCGATCGGCGGCGCGATCGGCACGGGGCTGTTCCTCGGCAGCGGGTTCGCGATCGGGCTCGCCGGCCCGAGCGTGCTGGTTTCGTACGCGATCGGCGCGCTGATCGCGCTGCTGCTGATGGGCGCGCTCGCGGAAATGACGGTCGCGCATCCGACGGCCGGTTCGTTCGGCGCGTATGCCGAGCACTACGTCGGCCCGCTCGCGGGCTTTCTCGTGCGCTATGCATACTGGTTCGCGGTAGTGTTCGCGATCGGCACCGAGATCAGCGCGATCGCCGTCTTCATGAAGTACTGGTTTCCGGCCGTGCCCGGCTGGTATTGGGTGATCGGCTTCTCCGCGCTGCTGATCGCGGTGAACCTGGCGAGCGTCACGCTGTACGGCTCGGTCGAATACGCATTCTCGCTGCTGAAGATCGCGGCGATCGTCGTGTTCATCGTGCTCGGCGCGTATCTCGTGTGGTCGGCGCCGGCGGCTTCCGGCATCGGCTTCGCGAACTACACCGCGCATGGCGGCTTCATGCCGAAAGGGCCGTGGGGCACCTGGGTCGCGGTGATCGTCGCGATCTTCAGCTACATGAGCATCGAGGCGGTCGCGATCGCGGCCGGCGAGGCGCGCGATCCGCAGCACGCGGTCACGCGCGCGTTCCGCTCGACGGTGTTCCGGCTCGTGCTGTTCTACCTGCTGACGCTGTCGCTGATGCTCGCGATCGTGCCCTGGACCCAGGCCGGCACCGACGAAAGCCCGTTCGTGAAGGTGATGGCCGCGACGCACGTGCCGTATGCGGCCGGCGTGATCAACTTCGTGCTGCTGATCGCGGCGCTGTCGGCGATGAACAGCCAGCTCTACGTGACGACGCGGATGATGTTCAGCCTGTCGCGCGCGCGGCTCGCGCCCGCGGTGTTCGGCCGGCTCGGCAGCAACGGCGTGCCGCGCGCGGCGCTGTGGATCTCGACCAGCGGCGTCGCGGTCGCGGCCGTGCTGGTCGCGCTGTCGCCCGACACCGCGTTTACCGTGATGATGGCGATCGCGATGTTCGGCGCGCTGTTCACGTGGATGATGATCTTCGTCACGCATCTGCGCTTTCGCGCGCGGTACCGCGGCCCGGCGCTCGCGTTCCGGATGTGGGGACACCCGTTCGGCAGCCTGCTCGGTGCCGGGCTCGTCGGCGCGATCCTGCTGACGACCGCGTTCACGCGCGAATTCCGGATGACGATGGTGGTCGGCGTCGTGTTCGTCGTGCTGCTGACGCTCGCGTACGCGCTGCACTATCGGCACCAGCACGCGCGCTGACGCGTGCGTTCCCGCCGCGGGGCTGCGGCCCGCGCGGCATCGCAACGCCCGCCGCGCTAAGGTTCCGTTAAGCCGGCGGCGATTACATTCGAACCTGTCCGCGATCCGGGCCGGCGCACGCCAGCCCGGCGCCATCTGTAAAAGAGGTTCGAATGAACAAACTTCCCGAAATCACGCTCGCGTTCTGGATCATGAAGATCTGCGCGACGACGCTCGGCGAAACCGGCGGCGACCTGCTCTCGATGACGCTGAACGTCGGCTATGCGGTGAGCTCGATCCTGCTGTTCGGTTTCTTTCTCGTCACGCTCGGCGCGCAGCTCAGGACGACGCAATATCGCCCGGCGATCTACTGGGCCGTGATCGTCGCGACGAGCACGGCGGGCACGACGATGTCCGACTTCATGGACCGCACGCTCGGCCTCGGCTATGCGGCCGGCTCGTCGATTCTCGTCGCGATCCTGCTGGCGATCTTCACGGTGTGGCGCCTGAGCGGCGAATCGCTGTCGGTCGACCTGATCCGCACGCGCAAGGTCGAGCTGCTGTACTGGATCGCGATCCTGTTCTCGAACACGCTCGGCACCGCGCTCGGCGATTTCCTCGCGGACAGCTCGGGCCTCGGCTTCGGCGGCGGCGCGCTGCTGATCGGCGGGCTGCTCGCGGCGATCGTGCTCGCGCACTACTTCACGCGCATTTCCGGCGTGCTGCTGTTCTGGGCGGCGTTCGTGCTCACGCGTCCGTTCGGGGCGACGGTCGGCGACCTGCTGACGAAACCGGTCGCCAAGGGTGGACTCGCGCTCGGCACGGTCGGCTCGTCGGCGGTGCTGCTCGGCGTGCTGGTCGCGCTGGTGATCTACGCGAGCATCGCGCAGGCGCGGCGCCGCGAACTCGTACCCGCGCGGATCGCGCAGACGGCCGAGCGGTGAGCGCAGTCACACTGAATCGGAAAAAGGAAAGGGGCCGCGAGGCCCCTTTTTGCGTTGCGCCGCTCAGTGACGGCCGGTGCTGCCGAAGCCGCCTTCGCCGCGATCGCTTTGCGCGAAGTCGTCGACGATGTTGAACTGCGCCTGCACGACCGGCACGATCACGAGCTGCGCGAGCCGCTCGAACGGGTTCAGCACGAACTCCGTCTGGCCGCGGTTCCACGTCGACACCATCAGCTGGCCCTGGTAGTCGGAGTCGATCAGGCCGACGAGGTTGCCGAGCACGATCCCGTGCTTGTGGCCGAGGCCCGAGCGCGGCAGGATCAGCGCTGCGTAGCCGGGGTCTTCGAGATGGATCGCGAGGCCCGTCGGAACCAGCGTCGTTTCGCCCGGCTGCAGCGTGACGGGCGCGTCGAGACACGCGCGCAGGTCGAGGCCCGCGCTGCCGGTGGTCGCGTAGGCGGGCAGGTAGTCGCGCATGCGCGCGTCGAGAATCTTCAGGTCGAGTTTCATGCGGTCGTCGAATCGGTCGGGAAGGGCGCGGCGGCGCGGGCCGCCGCGCGGGTGATCAGATCAGGCGGTTGTCCGGCAGGCGCTTCGCGATTTCCGCGAC
Organism: Burkholderia sp. Bp9090; assembly: GCF_003857985.1. NCBI lineage: Bacteria > Pseudomonadati > Pseudomonadota > Betaproteobacteria > Burkholderiales > Burkholderiaceae > Burkholderia > Burkholderia sp. Bp9090. The sequence goes on along the minus strand of NZ_QTPV01000060.1, from coordinate 19,388 downwards.
GAGCACGTGCGCGAGTTCGTCCTTCGGCGCGCGCGGCAGGCGCGTGAGGCCGGCTGCCTCGAACAGCACGACTTCGTTGTCGTCGCGGCCGAACGTCAGCGGGCCGAGGTTGCCGACCAGGAGCGGCACGTTCTTGCGCTTGCGCTTCTCGTCGCCGTGCACGTCGAGGTCGCCGCTTTCGGCCGCGAAGCCGACGCAATACGGCGGATCGGGCAGCGCGGCGACCGACGCGAGGATGTCGGGGTTCTCGACGAACGCGAGCGCCGGCATCTTGCGGTCGGCCGTCTTCTTCATCTTGTGCTCGGCCGGCTGATCGACGCGCCAGTCGGCGACCGCGGCCACCGCGATGAAGATGTCGGCGTCGGCTACCGCCTGCATCACCGCGTCGTACATCTCCTGCGCGGTCTGCACGTCCTGGCGGTACACGCCCCACGGCGTGTCGAGCGCGACCGGCCCCGCGACGAGATGCACGTCGGCGCCGGCCTGCTGCGCGGCGCGCGCGAGCGCGAAGCCCATCTTGCCGCTCGAGCGGTTCGTGAGGCCGCGCACCGGATCGAGCGGCTCGAACGTCGGGCCGGCCGTGATCAGCACGCGGCGGTGCGCGAGTACCTTCGGCGCGAAGTGCGAGACGATCGCCTCATAGATCGCCTCGGGCTCGAGCATGCGGCCGTCGCCGACTTCGCCGCACGCCTGCGCGCCCGAATCGGGGCCGAGCACCGACACGCCGTCGGCGCGCAGTTGCGCGGCATTGCGTTGCGTGGCCGGGTTCTGCCACATCTGGCGGTTCATCGCGGGCACGACGAGCAGCGGACAGTCGCGCGCGACGCACAGCGTCGACAGCAGGTCGTCCGCGAACCCGTGCGCGAGCTTCGCGAGGAAGTCCGTCGACGCGGGCGCGATCACGATCGCGTCGGCTTCGCGCGACAGGTCGATGTGCGCCATGTTGTTGCCGATGCGCGCGTCCCACTGGCTCATGTAGACGGGCCGGCCGGACAGCGCCTGCATCGTGACGGGCGTGATGAACTGCGTGGCGGCTTCGGTCATCGCGACCTGCACGGTCGCGCCTGCCTTCGTCAGCAGCCGGGTGAGCTCGGCGATCTTGTAGCAGGCGATGCCGCCCGTCAGGCCGAGAACGAGGTGTTTTCCTGCGAGTTCTGCGTGTGCCAACTCAGGCCTCCAAGGGTCAAACGGAACGGCCGGCGCGAAGCCGGCCGTCGCCACCGAGTATGCGCGCTCAGCGCGAGCCGCGCACGCGACGCAATTCGTCGTAGATCAACAGCACCGCGCCGATCGTGATCGCGGAATCGGCGAGGTTGAACGCCGGGAAGTGCCAGTCGCCGAGGTGGAAATCGAGAAAGTCGATCACGTGGCCGTAGATCAACCGGTCGATCACGTTGCCGAGCGCGCCGCCGAGGATCAGCGCGAGCGACACGCTGAACAGCCGCTGGTGGCCGTGGCGCTTCAGCAGGAAGCAGATCACGAGCGTCGCGCCGACGCCGAGCGCGGTGAACGCCCAGCGCTGCCAGCCGCTCGCGGTCGACAGGAAGCCGAACGCGGCGCCGCGGTTGTACACCAGCACGAGGTTGAAGAACGACGTCAGCGCATGCTGCGCGCCGTACGCGAACGTTTTCAGGATCGCGATCTTCGACAGCTGGTCGAACAGGATCACGATCAGCGAAATGCCGAGCCAGGGCGCGAGCGCGCCGCTGGCCGGTTTCGACAGGGTTTTCGCCATATTTACGCAGCGCTCCGGATTTCGCCGTTTTCAAACAGGTTCGAGAAGCAGCGGCCGCACAGCGTCGGATGATCGGCGTGCGCGCCGACGTCCTCGCGGTAGTGCCAGCAGCGTTCGCACTTCTGGTATTTGGACGCGGCCACGTCGACGCTTTCCTGCGCTTCGTCGTCGACCTTCACGACCGTTGCCGCCGACGTGATCAGCACGAACTTCAGGTCGTCGCCGAGGCTCGTCAGCGCGTCGTAGCGCGCGCCGCTCGCATGCACGGCCACTTCGGCCTGCAGCGACGAGCCGATGCGGTTCGCGGTGCGGGCTTCCTCGAGCGCCTTCGTCACGTTGCCGCGCACGTCGCGCAGCAGCGCCCACTTCTCGATCAGCGCGGCCGCGCCGGCGACTTCCGGATACGCGTAGTAGGTTTCCGTGAACACGGTGTCGCTGGCCGGCTGGAACACCTTCCACGCTTCTTCCGCGGTGAACGACAGGAACGGCGCGAGCACGCGCAGCAGCCCGTGCGTGAGGTGGTACAGCGCGGTCTGCGCGGAGCGGCGTGCGCGCGAATCGGCCGCGCTCGTGTACAGGCGGTCCTTCAGCACGTCGAGGTAGAAGCCGCCGAGGTCTTCCGAGCAGTACGTCTGCAGCTTCGCGACGACCGGGTGGAATTCGTACTTCTCGTAGTGGCCGAGCAGTTCCGTCTGCAGTTGCGCGGAGAACGCGACCGCGTAGCGGTCGATCTCGAGCCATTCGTCGACCGGCACCGCGTGCTGCGCGAAGTCGAAGTCCGACAGGTTCGCGAGCAGGAAGCGCAGCGTGTTGCGGATGCGGCGATAGCCTTCGGTCACGCGCTTCAGGATTTCCTCGGAGATCGCGAGTTCGCCCGAGTAGTCGGTCGACGCGATCCACAGCCGGATGATTTCCGCGCCGAGACGGTTCGCGACTTCATGCGGGTCGATGCCGTTGCCGAGCGACTTGCTCATCTTGCGGCCTTCGCCGTCGACCGTGAAGCCGTGCGTGAGCAGGCCCTTGTACGGCGCGCGGCCGTCGATCATCGATGCGGTCAAGAGCGACGAGTGGAACCAGCCGCGGTGCTGGTCCGAGCCTTCGAGGTACAGGTCGGCCGGGAACTGCAGCTGATCCTTGTGCGAGCCGCGCAGCACGTGCCAGTGCGTCGTGCCCGAGTCGAACCACACGTCGAGCGTGTCGCGGTTCTTTTCGTACAGGTTCGCGTCGTCGCCGATCAGCTCGCGCGGATCGAGCGTCTGCCACGCCTCGATGCCCGACTGCTCGACACGCTTCGCGACTTCCTCGAGCAGTTCGAGCGTGCGCGGATGCAGCTCGCCGGTTTCCTTGTGCACGAAGAACGCCATCGGCACGCCCCATTGGCGCTGGCGCGACAGCGTCCAGTCGGGACGGTTCGCGATCATGCTGAACAGGCGCTGCTTGCCCCACGACGGGTAGAACGCGGTGGCGTCGATCCCTTCGAGCGCGGTTTCGCGCAGCGTCTTGCCGCCGTCGCGCGGCGTCACGTCCATGCCGGCGAACCACTGCGACGTCGCACGGTAGATGATCGCCGTCTTGTGACGCCAGCAGTGCATGTAGCTGTGCTTGTAGTGCTCGCTGCGCAGCAGCGAGCCGGCCTCGCGCAGCGCGTCGACGACCTTCGGGTTCGCGTCCCAGATCGACAGGCCGCCGAACAGCGGCAGCGATTCGATGTAGCGGCCGTCGCCCATCACCGGGTTGATGATGTCCGAGTCGGTCATCCCGTGCGCCTTGCACGACTGGAAGTCCTCGATGCCGTAGGCGGGCGACGAGTGCACGACGCCGGTACCGGTGTCGGTCGTCACGTAGTCGCCGAGGTAGACGGGCGCGGTGCGCTTGTAGCCGGGGTGGGCCGATGCGAGCGGGTGGTGAAAGCGCAGGTTGGCGAGCTTCACGCCCGGCGCGGTCGCGACGACGCGGCCGGTCAGCTTGAAGTCGGTCATGCAGGCTTCGACACGCTCTTCCGCGATGATCAGCAGCCCGCGCTCGGTGTCGACCAGCGCGTAGACGATTTCCGGATGGAGGTTCAGCGCCTGGTTCGCGGGGATCGTCCACGGCGTGGTGGTCCAGATCACGATGCCGCCCTCGGCGCGCGGCAGTGCCGGCAGGCCGAACGCCTGCGCGGTCTTTTCCGGTTCCGCGAACGCGAACATCACGTCGATCGTCGGGTCGGTGCGATCCTTGTACTCGACTTCCGCCTCGGCGAGTGCCGAGCCGCAGTCGAAGCACCAGTTCACCGGCTTCAGCCCGCGATACACGTAGCCCTTCTCGATGATCTTGCCGAGCGCGCGGATTTCTTCCGCCTCGTTGACGAAGTTCATCGTCTTGTACGGGTTCGCCCAGTCGCCGAGCACGCCGAGACGCTTGAAGCCGACCTTCTGCTTCTCGATCTGCTCGGTCGCGTACGCGCGCGCCTTGCTCATCACTTCGGCCGCCGGCAGCGACTTGCCGAACTGCTTCTCGATCTGGATCTCGATCGGCATCCCGTGGCAATCCCAGCCCGGCACGTACGGCGCGTCGAAGCCGGCCATGTTGCGCGACTTGACGACGATGTCCTTCAGGATCTTGTTGACCGCGTGACCGAGGTGGATGTCGCCGTTCGCATACGGGGGGCCGTCGTGCAGGATGAACTTCGGCCGGCCCTGGCTGGCCGCGCGGATCTTCTCGTAGATGCCGCGCTCTTCCCATTCCTTGACCCACTGCGGCTCGCGCTTGGGCAGGTCGCCGCGCATCGGGAACGGCGTGTCGAGCAGGTTGACCGGATACTTGGCCTGCGGTTTCGAATCGGCTTTCTTGTTGCTCATGATGGGATCGCTATCTAAATCGGGGGACGCTCGTGCGTCGTGAATCGGGGATGCGCGCGGGTCGGCGGCGCGAGGGTGCGGCGCGGGGCGCCGCCGGCCGGATCAGCTAATTCGGTCGGTCGCCGAGGTCGAGAAGCCGGTCGTGCGGCTGCCCGGCGCGCGGTCGCGCTCGACGAAGTACGCACGTGCATTCGCGACGTCCAGCGCGATCGCGCGCGACAGCGCCTCGAGATCGTCGAACTTCGCCTCGTCGCGCAGCTTCTTCAGGAATTCGACGCGGATGAGTTTGCCGTACGCGTCGCCGTGCCAGTCGAGCAGGTGGACTTCGAGCAGCACGCGGCCGGAATCGTCGACGGTCGGGCGCAGCCCGAGGCTCGCGACGCCCGGCAGCGGGGCGGGGCCCAGGCCGTGCACCTGCACGACGAAGATGCCCGCGAGCGCCGGCCGCTTGTGCGCGATCGGCAGGTTCAGGGTCGGGAAGCCGAGGTCGCGGCCGAGCTTCAGCCCGTGCGCGACGTGGCCGCTGATCGCGTAACCGTGGCCGAGTGCCTGCGCGGCCGCGTCGAGATCGCCCGCCGCGAGCGCGGCGCGCACACCCGAGCTGGAGATGCGCGTGCCGTCGCTGCCGGCGACCGTGCCCATCTGCTCGACCTCGAAGCCGTACTGCTCGCCGGCCGCCTTCAGCGTGTCGAAGGTGCCCGCGCGCTTCGCGCCGTAGCAGAAATCGTCGCCGACCATCATCCAGCGCGTGTGCAGCCCGTTCACCAGCGTGCGCTCGACGAACGCCTGCGGCGACTGGCTTGCGAACGTATGGTTGAAGTGCTCGACGACGACGCGGTCGACCCCGTGCTCGCGCAGCGCTTCCAGCTTGTCGCGCAGCATCGCGATGCGCGGCGGCGCGCCGGCCGGGTTGAAGAATTCCCGCGGGTGCGGCTCGAAGGTCATCACGCACACGGGCAGGCCGCGCGCGTCCGCTGCCGCGCGCACGCGCGCGAGCAGGGCCTGGTGGCCGCGATGGACACCGTCGAAGTTGCCGATCGTCAGCGCGCACGGCGCGCGGCTCTCGGCGTTGGGCAGGCCGCGGAAGACTTTCACGATAGCGGATGCAGCGTCGGGGAATGGGCGGTGGGATGCCGCAAAGCAGAAGATTATAAACGTTCGGGCGGCCCGGCGGCCGAGAAGGGGGGAAACGCGGGGGCGAATGGTAAAATTCGCGGATGAAAAAACTCGTGATCCTGATTTCCGGTCGCGGCAGCAACATGGAGGCCATCGTCCGCGCGTGCGCGCAGGAGCGCTGGCCGGCCGAGGTCGCCGCCGTGATCGCCAACCGGCCCGACGCGGCCGGCCTGGCTTTTGCCGCGTCGCACGGGGTGGCGACCGCGGTGGTCGACCATCGTTCGTTCGACGGCCGCGACAGCTTCGACGCGGCGCTCGCCGCCGAGATCGACCGCTTCGCGCCCGATCTGGTCGTGCTTGCCGGCTTCATGCGCATCCTTACGCCCGATTTCGTCAGACGATATGAAGGCCGGCTGCTGAACATCCACCCGTCGCTGCTGCCGAGCTTCAAGGGCATCCACACGCACCAGCAGGCGCTGGATGCCGGCGTCGCGCTGCATGGCGCGAGCGTGCATTTCGTGATTCCCGAACTCGACAGCGGTGCGATCGTCGCGCAGGGCGCGGTGCCCGTGCGCGCGGGCGACGACGCGGCCGCGCTCGCGCAGCGCGTGCTGACGGTCGAGCACGTGCTGTATCCGCGTGCGGTCCGCTGGTTCGTCGAGGGGCGCCTGCGCCTCGAGAACGGCAGGGCAGTGGTCGCGCCGGAAGAGGCGCGCTGGATTTTCGCGGATCAACCGCATACCGAAACGAGCGAGGGCGTATGAAGCTGCACGGATTCCTGATTGGCCAGACCGAGACCTTGCTGGCCGAGGTGCTGAAGTTCACCGGCCCCGCCGACGCGACGACGAGCCGGTTCTTCCGTGCGCACCCGAAGCTCGGCCACGCCGAGCGCGGCGTGATCGCCGAGGCGGTGTTCGCGGTGCTGCGCCGCAAGATGGAGTTCTCGCACCTCGCCGAGAGCGGCACGGGCAGCCCCGCGCGGCGCCTGACGCTGCTCGGCCTGATGCAGACGCTCGGCCGCAATGCGCTGAAGCCGTTCGTGTCGGACACCGAGGCCGCGTGGCTCGAGCACGTGTCGAAGATCGATCCGGCGAGCCTGCCGGTGCGCGTGCGCACGAACCTGCCCGACTGGATCTACCAGGCGCTGTCCGCCCGTTTCGACGCAGAAGAACTCGCGCAGCTCGCCGCCGCGCTGAACTACCCGGCGCCGCTCGACCTGCGCGCCAACGCGCAGAAGGCGACGCGCGACCAGGTGATCGACGCGCTGCGCGCGAACGGCATCGACGCGGGCGAGACGCCGTTCGCGCCGCAAGGCGTGCGCGTCGTCGGCAAGCCGGCGCTCACGCGTCTGAAGCTGTTCGAGGAAGGCCAGATCGAGGTGCAGGACGAAGGCAGCCAGCTGCTGTGCTCGCTGGTCGCGCCGCGCCGCGGCGAGATGGTCGTCGATTTCTGCGCGGGCGCCGGCGGCAAGACGCTCGCGCTCGGCGCGATGATGCGCTCGACCGGGCGCCTTTATGCGTTCGACGTGTCGGAAAAGCGCCTCACGAAGCTGAAGCCGCGCCTCGCGCGCAGCGGGCTGTCGAACGTGAACCCGGTGCTGATCGACAGCGAACACGACGCGAAGATCAAGCGGCTCGCGGGCAAGATCGACCGCGTGCTGGTCGATGCGCCGTGCAGCGGCCTCGGCACGCTGCGCCGCAACCCCGACCTCAAGTGGCGCCAGACGCGCACGTCGATCGAGGAACTCACGCCGAAGCAGGCGTCGATCCTCGCGAGCGCCGCGCGTCTCGTGAAGAAGGGTGGCCGGCTCGTATACGCGACCTGCAGCGTGCTCGACGCGGAAAACGAGGCGATCGTCGAGCAGTTCCTCGCCGACCATCCGGACTTCGTGCTGGTGCCCGCACAGAAGGTGCTGGCCGACCAGCGCATCGAACTCGAGACCGGCGACTACCTGTCGCTGTGGCCGCACCGCCATGCGACCGACGGCTTCTTCGCCGCGGTGCTGGAACGGCGCGCCGCGCAGTAACGGCGGGGCGCACGGACGATGGAGAATCTGCAGAACCGCCTGCTGTCGCACCGGCTCGCGTCGGTGATCCGCGACTTCAACCAGCCGGTAATGATCTGGCAGGCGGCGATCCTCGTCGGCGCGCTGTGTTTTGCATGGGTTGCCGCGCGGTTCGTGCACGGCCGCATCGACGCGCGCCGGCGCGCCGCCGGCCGGATGCCGGGCGCCGGGGCGCAGAGCCTGAAGCGCGCGCTGTTCCCGCTGTTCGGCGGGTTGTTCGTGCTGGCCGCGCAGCTCGGGTTCGACCCGTTCATGTCGACGTCGCTGCTGTCGCTCGCGCTCGTGCCGCTGTTCGGCATCGGGCTGATCTACGTGCTGTTCTTCTTCGCGCGGCGCGTGTTCGCCCGCGACGGCCACACGCATGCGTGGCTGTCGATCGTCGAGAAGATCGTGTCGGTGATCGTGTGGGCGGCGATGGTGCTGACGGTGCTCGGGATCCAGCGCGACGTGATCGCGTGGCTCGACAGCGTGCAGTTCCGCGTCGCGAATGCGCACCTCACGCTGCTGTCGGTGATCTCCGGCGCGCTGTGGGTGTGCGTGACGCTGATGGTCGCGATGTGGCTCGGCTCGGTGCTCGAGGAGCGCCTCGCGCGCGCCACCACGCTCGACGCGAACCTGAAGGTCGTGATGTCGCGGATCGGCCGCGCGCTGCTCGTGTTCGCGGCGATCCTGATCGGGCTGTCGCTCGTCGGCATCGATGTGACGGTGCTCGGCGTGTTCGGCGGCGCGGTCGGTGTCGGCCTCGGCTTCGGGCTGCAGAAGATCGCCAGCAACTACGTGTCGGGCTTCATCATCCTGCTCGACCGTTCGCTGCGGCTCGGCGACGCGATCAGCGTCGGCGGGCTCCAGGGCGTCGTCACGCAGATCCGCACGCGCTATACGGTCGTGCGCGGCCTCGACGGCAACGAGACGCTGATCCCGAACGAGAAGCTGATCACCGACGTCGTGCAGAATCAGTCGTCGTACCTGACGCGCGGCTACGCGAAGGTTGCCGTGCAGATTGCTTATACCAGCGACGTCGAGCAGGCGCTCGCGGTGCTCGCGGAAGCCGCGAAGGGCGTGCCGCGCGTGCTCGCGGAGCCGGCGCCGACGCCGTATCTGGTCAGCTTCGGCGCGGACGGGATCGACCTGGAGCTCGGCTTCTGGATCGAGGATGCGGCGAAGGGCACGTCGGGCGTGCGTTCGTCCGTGAACCGCAACATCTGGCGGCTGTTCGGCGAGCACGGGATCTCGATTCCGTTCCCGCAGCGCGAAGTGCGCGTGGTCGGTTTGCCGGAGGGGTTCGCCGCGACCGGCGTGGTCGCCGAGGGCGTGCCCGTGGCCGATGGCCGATCGGTGGACGGGCGGGCGTCGGCCGCGTAGATGCGGCCGACGGCGCGAATCGGGCGGGGCCTGCGGCCAGAACCGGATCGCGCGCCTTTCCCGGTCCGCCGATGGACTGTTTGCGTTGCGTCAAGACAAGAGAATATTCATTTTTTACAAAGACTTGGAACGGTTGAAGTAAAATTCCGGTCTACACGCGGTATGCTTTCATTTTTATGACGCCGGCCTGCGCCGGCATCGCTCTCACCACAGGTAACTGCCTTGTTGAATTCCCTGCTCGATTTTCTTTCCCACGGGCTCCTGCGCTTTTCGTGGTGGCAGGTCGCGCTGTTCGCGCTTGCCGTCACGCACGTCACGATCATCGGCGTGACGGTCTACCTGCACCGCTGCCAGGCGCACCGCGCGCTGGAGCTGCACCCGATCGCGAGTCACTTCTTCCGCGCCTGGCTGTGGATGACGACCGGCATGCTGACGGGCCAGTGGGCCGCGATCCATCGCAAGCACCACGCGAAGTGCGAAACCGAGGAAGATCCGCACAGCCCGCAGACGCGCGGCATCTGGAAGGTGTTCCTCGAAGGCGCCGAGCTGTATCGCGCGGAAGCGAAGAACGAAGAAACGATGCGCAAGTTCAGCCACGGCACGCCGAATGACTGGATCGAGCGCAACGTGTACTCGAAGTACCCGATCCTCGGCGTGAGCCTGATGATGGTGATCGACGTCGCGCTGTTCGGCGTGCTCGGCCTGACCGTGTGGGCCGTGCAGATGGTCTGGATTCCGTTCTGGGCCGCGGGTGTCGTGAACGGCTTCGGCCATTTCTGGGGCTACCGCAACTTCAACTCGGCCGATGCGAGCACGAACCTGTTCCCGTGGGGCATCGTGATCGGCGGCGAAGAGCTGCACAACAACCACCACACGTTCGCGACGTCGGCGAAGCTGTCGAACAAGTGGTACGAGTTCGACATCGGCTGGATGTACATCCGCATCATGTCGGCATTCGGTCTCGCGAAGGTGAAGAAGGTTGCACCGACGCCGCGCCTGAACAAGCCGAAGACGGTGCTCGACCAGGAAACGCTGCAGGCCGTGCTGTCGAACCGCTACGAAGTGATGGCGCGCTACGGCAAGGCCGTGAAGCGTGCGTACCGCCAAGAGCTCGCGCACCTGAAGGAAATCGGCGGCGAGAAGTACCAGCTGATGCGCGGCGCGCGCAAGTGGTTCCACAAGGACGCCGACGGCCTCGACGAACCGCAGAAGAAGCTGCTGCCGGAGATCTTCGCGAACAGCCAGAAGCTGCACACGTACTTCCAGCTGCGCCAGGATCTGGCCGCGATCTGGGATCGCTCGACCGCTTCGCGCGAACAGCTGCTCGCGCAATTGCAGGATTGGTGCCATCGCGCGGAACAAAGCGGCATCAAGGCGCTGCAGGAATTCGCGACGCGCCTGCGTCGCTACGCCTGATTCGAAATCGATTAGAATCTCAGGACGTCACAAACCCCGCGTTGGCGGGGTTTTTTCATTTGGGCGGCCGGTTTTCGAAGGGCGACCGGAAGCGCCGGAATTCGTATGAGGCTCGGGGCAGCGCTGACGTGGCGCCCCGGAGCGAGCGCAGGGATGGCGCTGGAGCAAAAGCGCTAAAGTGCCAACTCGGGCCGACCGCGAAGCATGGGGCCGAGTAAGCGCTAAAGCGCTAACTCTGGCCGACCGCGAAGCATGGGGCCAGAGTAAGTGCTAAAGCACTAACTCTGGCCGACCGCGAAGCATGGGACCCGAGTAAGCGCTAAAGCGCTAACTCGGGTCGACCGCGAAGCATGGGACCCGAGTAAGCGCTAAAGCGCTAACTCGGGTCGACAGGAGATATGGAGATGCAATCGACGATCAAACCCGTCGAGTACGACCGGCCGGTCTCGGCGGGAACCGTCTGTGGGGTAGGCCAGGCGTGGGCCAAAGTGCCCGAGGCGCCGTCTGCCGAAGAACGCGCCGCACTGAAGGCGCGCATCAAGGCGCTGCTCGCACGTGAAAAGGCCGTGCTCGTCGCTCACTACTACGTGGATGCCGAGCTGCAGGAACTGGCGGACGAAACCGGCGGCTGCGTCGCCGATTCGCTCGAAATGGCCCGTTTCGGCCGCGACCACGACGCGCAGACGCTCGTCGTCGCCGGCGTGCGTTTCATGGGCGAAACCGCGAAGATCCTGAGCCCCGGCAAACGCGTACTGATGCCCGATCTCGACGCGACCTGCTCGCTCGATCTCGGTTGCCCGGTCGACGAATTCTCCGCGTTCTGCGATGCGCATCCCGACCGCACCGTCGTCGTCTACGCGAACACCAGCGCCGCCGTGAAGGCCCGCGCGGACTGGATGGTCACGTCGTCGATCGGCCTCGAAATTGTCGCGGACCTGCACGCGCGGGGCGAGAAGATCATCTGGGCACCCGATCGCCATCTCGGCAGCTACATCCAGAAGAAAACCGGCGCGGACATGCTGCTGTGGCAGGGTTCGTGCCTCGTCCACGACGAATTCAAGGGCATCGAGCTCGACCTGCTGCGTGCCGAATATCCGGACGCGAAGGTGCTCGTGCATCCGGAGTCGCCGGAAAACGTCGTCGCGCAGGCGGACGTCGTCGGCTCGACGACGCAGCTGATCGATGCCGCCGTGAAGCTCGACGCGACGCACTTCATCGTCGCGACCGACCTCGGCATCCTGCACAAGATGCAGCTCGCGGCGCCCGGCAAGACCTTCATCGCCGCGCCCACGGCCGGCAACAGCGCGACCTGCAAGAGCTGCGCGCATTGCCCGTGGATGGCGATGAACGGCCTCGCGAACCTCGCCGACGTGCTCGAGCGCGGTCACAACGAGATCTTCGTCGATCCGGCGATCGGCGCGCGCGCGCGTCTGCCGATCGACCGGATGCTCGATTTCGCCGCGGCGCACAAGAAGCGCGTGCAAGCGAGCGGCGATCTGCAGCGCGATCAGCAACTGTTCGCGAACGTGGGGGCTGCATGACCGGCGCAGTCTCTCCGCTGTTCGAAGCCGTCCGCGCACAATACGGCGCGGCGTTCGACGAAGCGATCGCGCGCAACGTCGCCGATGCGATCGCCGAAGACGTCGGCACCGGCGACCAGACCGGGCGGCTCGTGCCGGCCGGCGAGCGGCGCCGTGCGCGCATCATCGTGCGCGAGGAAGCCGTGTTGTGCGGCGTGCCGTGGTTCGAGGCCGTCATCGCGCGAATCGATCCGTCGATCGTCGTGCAGTGGCGCTATCGCGAAGGCGACCGGATGGCGCCGGATTCGACCGTCTGCGAACTCGAAGGGCCGGCGCGCGCGCTGTTGACGGCCGAGCGCAACGGACTGAACTTCCTGCAGCTGCTGTCGGGCGTCGCGAGCGCGACGCGTCGTTACGTCGATCGCGTCGAAGGCACGCGCACGAAGATCCTCGATACGCGCAAGACGCTGCCGGGCCTGCGGCTCGCGCAGAAGTACGCGGTGCGGGTCGGCGGCGGCGAGAACCAGCGTCTGGCGCTGTACGACGGCATCCTGATCAAGGAAAACCATATCGCGGCTGCCGGCGGTGTCGGCGAAGCGCTCGATGCGGCGTTCGCGCTCGAATCGGGCGTGCCGGTGCAGGTCGAAGTCGAGACGCTCGCGCAGCTCGACACGGCGCTCGCGCATGGCGCGCAGTCGGTGCTGCTCGACAACTTCACGCTCGACATGATGCGCGAGGCAGTGCGCATCGCGTCCGGCAAGGCCGTGCTCGAAGTGTCGGGCGGCGTCAATTTCGATACGGTGCGCACGTTCGCGGAGACGGGCGTCGACCGTATCTCGATCGGCGCGCTGACGAAGGACGTGCGCGCGACCGACTACTCGATGCGGATCGTCGACTGACCGCGCGACATACCGTCTGACGAAAAAAGCCGCTGGCGCGCATGACGCCAGCGGCTTTTTTTGTGCGGCGGCAGCCGGGAAGGGCGTACCGGTCAGCGGCGCGAGCGGGGCGTGAGCACGCTCGGCAGCGCCTTCGGCAGCGTGTGCGGCCAGTCGCGGCTGTAGTGCAGCCCACGGCTTTCCCGGCGCGAGTACGCGCTCTTCACGATCAGCGTCGCGACGTCGACGAGATTGCGCAGCTCGAGCAGGTCGCGCGTCACGCGGAAGTTCGCGTAGTACTCGTGGATCTCGTCGCGCAGCAGCGACAAGCGGTGCTTCGCGCGCTCGAGACGCTTGTCGGTGCGCACGATGCCGACATAGTTCCACATCAGCCGGCGCAGTTCGTCCCAGTTGTGCGCGACGACGACTTCCTCGTCCGCATCCGACACGCGGCTTTCGTCCCATGCGGGCAGCTTGGCCGGCGTTGCAGCGTCGAAGCCGGCCGCTTCGATCGCCTCGGCCGCCGCGCGGCCGATCACGAGGCATTCGAGCAGCGAATTGCTCGCGAGCCGGTTCGCGCCGTGCAGCCCCGTGTACGACGTCTCGCCGACCGCATACAGGCCCGCGAGATCGGTGCGCCCCGCGAGATCGGTGACGACGCCGCCGCACGTGTAGTGCGCGGCCGGCACGACCGGAATCGGCTGCTTCGCGATGTCGATGCCGAATTCGAGGCAGCGCGCATGGATCGTCGGGAAGTGCTCGCGCAGGAACGCTTCCGGCTGGTGGCTGATGTCGAGATACACGCAGTCGATCCCGCGCTTCTTGATCTCGAAGTCGATCGCGCGCGCGACGATGTCGCGCGGCGCGAGTTCCGCGCGCGGATCGTGTGCGGGCATGAAGCGCGTGCCGTCCGGTAGCTTGAGCAGGCCGCCTTCGCCGCGCACGGCCTCCGAAATCAGGAACGACTTCGCATACGGATGGAACAGGCAGGTCGGGTGGAACTGGATGAATTCCATGTTCGACACGCGGCAGCCCGCGCGCCACGCCATCGCGATGCCGTCGCCGGTCGCGGTGTCGGGGTTCGTCGTGTACAGGTAGACCTTGCCGGCGCCGCCGGTCGCGAGCACCGTGTGCGGCGCCTCGATCGTGATCGTGCGGTCGTTGTCGACGTCGAGCGCATACAGCCCGTGACAGCGGCGCCCGGGCAGCCCGAGCCGGTCCGACGTGATCAGGTCGATCGCATGGTGGTTTTCGAAGAACGTGATGTTCGGATGCTGGCGTGCGCGGTCGGACAGCGTCGCGAGCACCGCATGGCCGGTCGCGTCGGCCGCGTGGATGATCCGGCGGTGGCTGTGGCCGCCTTCGCGCGTCAGGTGGAAACCAAGTTCGGCCGCATCGTCCTTCGTGAACGGCACGCCCTGGGAGATCAGCCATTCGATCGCTTCGCGGCCATGCTCGACGATGTAGCGCGTCGCGCCTTCGTCGCACAGCCCGCCGCCGGCGACCAGCGTGTCGTCGACGTGGTTCTCGATGCTGTCCGCCGAATCGAGGACGGCCGCGATGCCGCCTTGCGCGTTATCGCTTGCCCCCTCCATCATCGAACGTTTCGCGATCAGCGCGACACGTCGCGTGCTGGCCAGGTTGAGTGCGACCGACAGCCCTGCCAGGCCGCTGCCGACGATCGCCACGTCGAATTTCATGCTGCATCTCCATCGTTACGCTTTAGATCTTGTGCGTTCCGTCGACCTTGGCCGCGGAAAGGGGAGAGCATACCGCGTCGGGCCCGAGCGTGCGCGCGAAACCGCGCAAAACAAAAAGCCCCGCATGTGCGGGGCTTTTCGGTCGCCGTCAGGCTGGCAGAAACCGGAGATTACTTGATCTTGGTTTCTTTGTATTCCACATGCTTGCGGACGACGGGATCGAACTTCTTGATCGCCATCTTTTCCGGCATGTTGCGCTTGTTCTTCGTGGTCGTGTAGAAGTGACCCGTACCAGCGGTCGACTCAAGCTTGATCTTGTCGCGTGCGCCTTTTGCCATGATTGTGCTCCTTGGGCTTAGGCTTCGCCGCGTGCGCGCAGGTCAGCGAGCACGGAATCGATGCCGTTCTTGTCGATCAGGCGCAGGCCGGCGTTCGAGACGCGCAGGCGCACCCAGCGGTTTTCGCTCTCCACCCAGAACCGGCGGTTTTGCAGGTTCGGCAGGAAGCGGCGCTTCGTCTTGTTGTTGGCGTGGGAAACGTTGTTGCCGCTCATCGGCGCTTTCCCAGTTACTTGGCATACGCGTGCCATGAGAGCACTCCTAATACGCTAAATTCGGGGTTCGATCGCCGATGAAGGTTCCATCGTACTGCCACGTGATCCATGGCTGCACTCAGAACGCCGAAGCCTGTAAAGACAAGGCCCTTCGATGGCTAGAACTGGTTGGAAAAAAGACAGACGACGATTCTAGCAGAAAAAGTTCAGAAAAATCAAACCCAATTTCGCATCGTCGTTGCGGCGCCCGTGGGGCGGGTTGCCGGGCCACAGTCTACAGCCAACCGGCGCGCGCGAACGAAAATGTATCGCTGGTGCCGACGACGACGTGATCGAGCAGCCGCACGTCGACGAGTTCGAGCGCGTCTTTCAGCACCCGCGTCAGGCGGCGGTCCTCCGCGCTCGGCTGGACCGCGCCCGACGGATGATTGTGCGCGACGATCAGCGCTGCGGCGTTCTGCTGCAGCGCGCGGCGCACGACCTCGCGCGGATAGACGGCCATGCGCGTCAGCGAGCCGCGCGTGATTTCCTCCATGTCGATCAGGCCGTTGCGGGCGTCGAGGTACACCGCAATGAATACTTCGTGCGGGCGCGAGCCGATCTTCAGCCGCAGGCAATCCTCGACGGCGCCGGGCGAATCGATCTGCAGGCGCGCGTGCGCCTTCTCCTCCAGCATGCGCCGCGCGATCTTGGTGACCGCGACGAGCCGTGCGGAGCGCGCGGGACCGATGCCGGGGTGCATCTCGAAGTCGCCGGAGGTCGCCTCGAGCAGGCCGCGCAACGTGCCGAACTGCCTGACCAGCGCGCGGGCGGTGACGAACACATCATGCCCGGGCTTGCCCGTGCCGAGCAGCAGCGCGATCAGCTCGTCGTCGGTCAGCGCGGCGGGCCCGCGCTCCAGCAGCCGTTCGCGCGGCCGCTCGGGGCGCCAGTCGGCCGGGCGGCGCTTGCGCAGGTGGATCGGGACGACGCGGCCCGGCGCAGCGGCCGGTGGGTCTGCGGTGTCGCGGCATTCGGCCGGCACGACGGCGAGAGAGGATGACGGCATGATCGAAACTCCATTGGCGGCGGCCGTGTGCGCGACGTCGTCGCACTTTCAGCCTTGCGCGCTCAGGTGACTTACAATATTGGTTTTGCGCCGGGCCTTTCGGCCAGTTCGGGCGCCGACGAACACGAGTCATTCATGAGCATCATCGATCTATCCGAAGTGAAGCCCGGTTCCCATGTCACGCTGCATTACCGGCTGGCACTGGCCGACGGCGCCGATATCGTCAACACCTTCTCCGACAAGCCCGCCACGCTGCTGCTCGGCGCCGGGCAACTGGCGCCCTCGCTGGAACAGATTCTGCTCGGGCTCAGGGTCGGTGACCATTCGACTTTTCAGCTAACGCCCGAGCAGGGGTTCGGTCCCCGCAATCCCGACATGCTCCAGCGCGTGACGCTGTCGACGCTGCGCGAGAACGGGATGGTCGGCGACGATTTCACGCCGGGCGAGCTGATCGAATTCAACGCGCCGGACGGCGGCCGCTATGCAGGGGTGCTGAAGGAAGTCAGCGAAACCTCGGCGCTGTTCGACTTCAATCATCCGCTCGCGGGCCAAGCGCTCACGTTCGAAGTGAAAATCATCGGAATCCTGTAATCATGAGCACCACCGATACGCTGTCCGGGCAGACCGTCGCCGCCGATGCCGAAATCCTGCTGGCCCAGCCGCGCGGCTTCTGCGCCGGGGTCGATCGCGCAATCGAGATCGTCGAGCGCGCGATCGCGATGCACGGTGCGCCGATCTACGTCCGTCACGAGATCGTCCACAACAAGTACGTGGTCGAGGATCTGAAGAAGAAAGGCGCGATCTTCGTCGAGGAACTCGAGGAAGTGCCGGCCGGCAACACCGTGATCTTCAGCGCGCACGGCGTGTCGAAGGCCGTGCGCGACGAGGCGGACGTGCGCGGGTTGCGTATTTACGACGCAACCTGCCCGCTCGTCACGAAGGTGCACGTCGAAGTGGCGAAGATGCGCCAGGACGGCGTCGACATCGTGATGATCGGCCACAAGGGCCACCCGGAAGTCGAAGGCACGATGGGGCAGGTCGAGCGCGGCATGCATCTCGTCGAAAGCGTCGAGGACGTGCAGAAGCTCGCACTCGCCGATCCCGAGCGCATCGCGCTCGTCACGCAGACGACGCTGTCCGTCGACGACGCGGCCGAGATTATCGGCGCGCTGAAGGCGAAGTATCCGAAGATCCGCGAGCCGAAGAAGCAGGACATCTGCTACGCGACGCAGAACCGCCAGGATGCGGTGAAGTTCATGGCGCCGCAGTGCGACGTCGTGATCGTCGTCGGCAGCCCGAACAGCTCGAATTCGAGCCGCCTGCGCGAAGTGGCCGAGAAGCGCGGCGTGGCCGCGTACATGGTCGACGCACCCGACCAGATCGATCCGGCCTGGGTCGCGGGCAAGCGCCGCATCGGCGTGACGGCCGGCGCATCGGCGCCGGAAGTGCTCGCCCAGGCCGTGATCGCGCGGCTGCGCGAGCTCGGCGTGCGCAATGTCCGCGCCCTCGACGGCATCGAGGAAAACGTGTCGTTTCCGCTGCCGCGCGGGCTCAACCTGCCGCCCGCCGCCTGATTGCCGCATCGCACCTGCGATACCCCCGAAGCGCGCCTCCCGGCGCGCTTTTTTTTGCGTCGCGAAAACGAGATGCAACCATTGTTCACAGCAATGGTGCAACCCGGTTGCTATCGCTGCGCGTAGCCGCTTCTCAAAATTGGTTGCAATGCAGGAAAACCCCATCGAATCAGGATTATTGGCGGCCTATAAATGGAGTTACAATGCGCCCGTTTTCAGGCCGGAATGGCTTTGAAATCGGGTTTTGGCAAGGCGCGGGAGACCTACTCGATGCATGTGAAGTTGGCTGACGCCATGTCCGTCGCCGCACCGGTTGCAATGCTTGCCGGCTGTAGCAAAAAGAGCGACGACGAGGCGGGCAGGGAGACTGCGGCACCCGCAGTACCGGCGGCCAGCGACGTGCGCGCTGCCGGACCCGGTCGTGCGGCGCGGTCGGTGTGCCGCATTGCGCAATCGGACAGTGACAAGGACAACGGGGCACGTTTGGCGATCGAGGAATTCAACGCGCAGGGCCCGAAGATCGGCATGCATTCGGCACGGCGGGCAGCACGCGCCGGCGGCGCTGCCATCGACCGGGCGACGGGCAAGCTGATTGCCCGACAACGAGCCGCCGGCCATGATGCGGCAGCAGCAGGGCGCGCCGCACGGCGGGCGCCCGGGTTTCGGGGCAACGCAGGCGACGTGCAGATGTCACTGATTCCCTTTCATTTCGATTCGACGAAACAGCGTGTCGCCGCGACCCATTGCGTCGCGGCGGGCGGTCTGCTTCGTTTCACGGATTCCGACGCAGTCCTGACGAAAGTCGGGCGCCACCTTCGCGATGCCGGTTCGGGCGCCGCGCGGGCGGCGGCGGACGGCCCGCTTGCACCGCAGGCGACGGCGTCCGGCATCGGAGCGCAAACCCTTGGCGACATCGGCATGTGCGCCGTCAAGGTGGTCGAGCCCGCGGGCGACGCGGCGCGGAACCTGATCTGCCCGGACGCGGGGTTCGCCCCGGCCCGGACGGAAAAAGGCATGGCGTTCGGGCAACCGGACACCGGCCGTTGCGGCACGCTGCCCTACGACTTCAAGGAGGCCAAGTACACCGTCCTCGATGTCGTGACGATTTAGCGACGGGACTCATGATGGCACCGGAACAGTGCGGTGTCGTTTCTGTATCCGTTCCGGCGGCAGGTCCGGCCGTACAGGCCGGGCGGCGCGCGCCGGGGCGATCCACCCTTACCGGTATCGACTAGTACCCGCAGTGTCGCCGAGAAGGCGCGATTCCTCGCTTACCCGCGGGGCGCAACGTCCTCCGGCAGCATGGGCCAAGGAGCTTTAAATGGATATTTTCGTCCAGCAGATCCTCAACGGGCTGGTGCTCGGCAGTGTGTACGCCATCATCGCGTTGGGTTACACGATGGTGTACGGCATTCTCGGCATCATCAACTTCGCGCACGGCGACGTGCTGATGATCGGCGCGATGGTCGCCCTGTCGGCGATCACCGTGCTGCAGAACCACTTTCCCGGACTCGGCAACGTCGCGACGCTGACGATCGGCCTTGGCATCGCCGCCGTCGTCTGCGCGTGCGTGGGCTACAC